>CAMYKD010000089.1:0-17049 GCA_947258885.1 uncultured Kiloniellales bacterium
GTTTCCGCAGGCGCACCTTCTCCTCGGGCGAGACCGATATCACCAAGCGTTCCGATTTCATCGCCACGCCTCATGTGCATGTACAGGCACATGTTAACAGATCCACGGCTGGCTCGTGAGCAAGGCCCATGCCGGGGCCTCAGCGGGGGACGGAGGGCCGTGGCGCGCCCCTCAGGCCGCGGTGCCGCCCACGGTCAGGCCGTCGATCAGCATGGTCGGCTGGCCGACGCCGACTGGCACGCCCTGGCCTTCCTTGCCGCAGGTGCCGATGCCGGTGTCGAGCGCCAGGTCGTCGCCGATCATGGCGACCTTGGTCAGCACGTCCGGGCCGTTGCCGATTAGGGTCGCGCCCTTGACCGCCGCCCCCACCTTGCCGTCCTCGACCAGGTAGGCCTCGGTGCAGGAAAACACGAACTTGCCCGAGGTGATGTCGACTTGGCCGCCGCCGAACTGGACCGCGTAGAGGCCGTTCTTGACCGAGCGCAGGATCTCCTCCGGCGCATGCTTGCCGTTCAGCATGTAGGTGTTGGTCATGCGCGGCATGGGGACGCAGGCATAGCTTTCTCGCCGGCCGTTGCCGGTCGGGGCCATGCCCATGAGGCGTGCGTTCTGGCGGTCCTGCATGTAGCCGACCAGGACGCCGTCCTCGATCAGCGTGGTGCACTGCGCGGGCGTGCCCTCGTCGTCGATCGTGAGCGAGCCGCGCCGGTCGGCCAGGGTGCCGTCGTCGACCACGGTGACGCCGGGCGCCGCGACTCTTTCGCCCATCAGGCCCGAGAAGGCCGAGGTCTTCTTGCGGTTGAAGTCGCCCTCCAGGCCGTGGCCGATCGCCTCGTGCAGCAGGATGCCGGGCCAGCCGGGGCCGAGCACGACCTGCGTCTCTCCGGCCGGTGCCGCGACCGAGTCCAGGTTGACCAGCGCCATGCGCAGGGCCTCGTCGGCCGCCGCCCGCCAGTAGTCCGGCTGCATCAGACTTGTGTAGGAGATGCGCCCGCCGCCGCCGTAGCCGCCGCTCTCCATGCGCTCGCCCTCGCCGACCACGACCGAGACGTTGAGCCGCACCAGGGGCCGGATGTCGGCCGCGCGTTCGCCGCCGGCGCGCAGGATCTGCAGCGCCTGCCATTCGCCGCTGATCGAGGCCCGGACCTGGCGCACGCGCGGGTCCTTGGCGCGGGCATAGGCGTCTATGTCCTCCAGCAGCTTGACCTTGGCCTCGAAGGGCTCGAGGCCGAGCGGATTGTCGTCCCTGTAGAGCTGCTTGTTGGTGCCGGCGGGCGGCCCGGCCATGACGCCGCCGCGGCCGCGGTGGACCGCCGTCACGGTCTGGGCGGCGCGCTTGATCGCCGCTTCGGAGAGCTCGCTGGAATGGGCGTAGCCGGCCGCCTCGCCGGCGATGCTGCGCAGGCCGAAGCCCTGCATGGTGTCGAAGCTGGCGCTCTTCAGGCGGCCGTCGTCGTAGGACAGGCCCTCCGACTGCCGGTACTCCAGGAACAGCTCGCCGTCGTCGGCGCCCGCCAAGGCCTCGTCGACCAGGGACTCGAGCCGTTGCCGGTCGAGCCCGGCGCGGTTGAAGAAGATCTCGTCGGTGGCGGCCATGTGGCTCATGGAAGTCTCCAGTCTGGGCTGGCGGTGCAGGTGTGTTGCACCCTAATATGGCACTGGCCGGCCGAAAAACCAGCGCCGAGGACCAGAGCGCGCCGGCCATCGGGCAGAGGGGAGTGGACTGACCATGCCGGAGGAGCTTAGGGCGCACCCGCTCAGAGCGGCGCTCATCGCCGAGGTGCACGCTAGGCCCTTTGCCCGGCTCGAGGCCCCGGAGCGTGTGGGCTACCTCGCCATGCTGTCGGGCGAGGCGGGCGCGCCGGAGGACTTGGCCCAGGTCGGCGCGCTGTTCGAGCGCTTCGGCCTAGCGCCGCCGGAGCCCGGCGCAACCCACGCGATGGCGGATTTCGGCCAGTTCCGCTTCAAGTGGGAGCGGCACAGCGAGTTCTCCAGCTACAGCTTCTTCGTGCACGACCCGCAGGACGGTGCGCCCTTTGCCCGCTCGGCGGTCGAGGAAGTGCCGCCGGACTGGCTCGAGGGCCTGCCCGGCGAAGTTCTGGTGGCCCTGCAAGTCGAGCTGCTCGGCGGCGAGTCCCCCAAACCCTCGGCGGGGCAGCTGGCAAGCCAGTTTTCCGTAAGGAACTTCGCCGGCAGCCGTGTTGCCGGCGGCGCGGCCGAAGTCTGGATGGACTTCGCTATGGATGCCGCCGGCTACGGCCGGGCGCTCGTGCGCGACCGCTCGCTCAGGCCGGCCCAGGCCGGCCGCGTGGTGCAGCGGCTGTGCGAGATCGAGGCCTATCGGATGATGGCGCTGCTGGCCTTCCCGCTGGCCAAGTCCGCGGGGCAGGACGTGAGCCGGGCGCGCGACCGCCTGACCCCGATCACCGACCGGCTGGCCGAGATAAGGGAACTGGAGGACCAAAGGCGGCTGCTCGACGAGCTCACCGGCGTCGCGGCGGCGGTCGAGACCGTTGCGGCGGGCACGGCCTATCGTTTCGGCGCGGCGCGAGCCTACTACACGCTGGTCCGGCGGCGCATCGAGGAGCTGCGCGAGGACCGGGTCGAAGGCTACCAGACGATCGGCGAGTTCATGGAGCGGCGCCTCGCGCCGGCCATGCAGACCTGCGAGGCGGTGGCCGAACGGCTGGACAGGGTCTCGACGCGCGTCGCGCGGGCCAGCGAACTGCTGCGCACGCGGGTCGACATCGAGGTCGAGGCGCAGAACCAGAAGGTGCTGTCCTCGATGGAGCGCAGGGCCCGCTTGCAGCTGCGCCTGCAGCAGACCGTCGAAGGCCTCTCCGTGGTCGCCATCAGCTATTACCTGGTCGGCCTGGTCGCCTACCTGGCGAAGGCGGTCAAGAGCCGCGGCCTGCCGGTCGATGCGGACCTGGTCGCCGGCCTCGCGGTGCCGGCGGTCCTGCTGGTCGTGTGGCTGGGCGTGAAGCGCATCCGCCGGATGGTCGCCGGCGGCCGGGCGGCGGGAAAGAGCTGAGCGGACTTAGGGTCTGGAACGGAATTATCGATACGTTTGGTCGCGGCGCAATCGGCCCGCTGTTAGGAGCGAGGAGGACGGACATGCCGGGCATATTCGACGACGAGCGACGCGGCAGCGGGCCGATTGCGCGCACCGTGCCGCTCGGCCAGACCGGCGGGTCGAGCGCGAAGCTGTGGTCCAGGGCGTCCACGGAACGGCTGCGCGCGGCATCCGGGCCGTGGTACCTGAGCGCCAGGTCCCTCAGTACGAGCGTGAGCGCCACGAGCACGTCGACCGCCTCGGCATCGGACTCCAGACAGGCCGACATGACCTCGCTGTAGAGCGCCCGCACGTCGAGCATCTGGTCGCTGTCCTGGTTGGATACGGCATTCTGATTTGACATGGCGTTTCTCGCGGCTGGTAAAGACCTGAAAAGAATCGTGCCCGCAATCCTTCTCTAATTAGTTAACAACCCCGGACGCGAAATCGTCCGGCGGGGGCCGAATTCCTCTCTTGGCAAGCGCGCCGTCATGACATACCAATAATTTTGAATGTGAATGCGTCGCATAATCCAGGACTCTTGTAGGGTTAAGCGACTTGGGTTAGGTTGCGCCGAATTTCGCGGGGGAATCCGCTCGCAAGATGGGGGCATTGCGGTACTAGGCCTCGATGACCCTCCGCTCGGGCAGGGTGTGTCCTGCACCAAAAAAAACGAGATGGGGAATGGAGACTTACAGGAAACTTGCCGCCGCGGCGGCCATCATCACGGCAACCCTCGGAACGGCGGTGGCCCTGTCGGGGCCGCTTTTCGCGGGCCAGCCGCAGCCTGGGCAGATGGGCTTCCAACCGGCCGCTTCGCCGACGATGGAGCGAATTCAGTCTTTCCATGATCTCCTGCTGGTGATCATCACGTTGATCGTGATCTTCGTTATGGGCTTGCTGGTTTACGTCATGTGGCGCTATTCCGAGAAGCGCAGCCCGACGCCCTCGAAGACCACCCACAACACCGTGATCGAGGTGATCTGGACCGTGGTGCCGGTGATCATCCTGGTGGCCATCGCGGTCCCGTCGTTCAAGCTGCTCTACTACGCGGACCGCGTCGAGGACGCCGAGATGACGCTCAAGGCGATCGGCCGCCAGTGGTACTGGTCCTACGAGTATCCGGATCACGGCGACTTCACCTTCGACGCCTACATGGTCGCGGACGAGGATCTCGAAGCCGGACAGCCGCGCCTGCTGCAGACCGACACCGCCGTCGTGCTGCCGGTCGATACCCGGATCCGCATCCTGGTGACGGCGAGCGACGTCCTTCATTCCTTCGCGATGCCCTCGATGGGCCTCAAGCTTGACGCCGTGCCCGGGCGGGTCAACGAGACCTGGGTGCAGATCAACAGCGAGGGCATGTACTACGGCCAGTGCTCGGAGATCTGCGGCACCGGGCATTCCTACATGCCGATCATGATCAAGGCGGTCTCCAAGGAGGCCTTCGCCAAATGGGTCGAGCAGGCAAAAGAAGAATTCGCAGGCGTGGACGAGCCCGCCGACGTGGCCGATCCCGCGGCGCCGGTGCGGCTCGCCGCCACCGGCGAAGAGCTTGGGGGGAACGACTGACATGGCAGAAGGAACGACCGAGGCCCAGGGCCACGGGCACTACGACCACACGCCCGGCTTCTTCGTGCGCTGGTTCTGTTCGACGAACCACAAGGACATCGGCACTCTCTACCTGGGTTTCGCGGTGATCGCCGGGATCATCGGCGGCCTTTTCTCGCTCATCATGCGCCTCGAGCTGCAGGATCCGGGCGTCCAGTACCTGCTCACGGACGGCGAGCCCAACGGGCAGCTGTGGAACGTGGTCATCACCGCCCATGGCCTGATCATGGTGTTTTTCGTTGTCATGCCGGCCCTGATCGGCGGCTTCGGCAACTGGTTCGTGCCGCTGATGATCGGCTCGCCGGACATGGCCTTCCCGCGTATGAACAACATCTCGTTCTGGCTGCTCGTGCCGTCCTTCTTCCTACTGCTCGGCTCGCCCTTCGTCGGCCAGGGCGCGGGCACGAGCTGGGTGATCTATCCGCCGTTGTCGTCCTCGCTCGGCCATCCAGGGCCCTCGGTCGACATGGCGATCTTCGCCCTGCACCTGGCGGGCGCGTCGTCGATCCTGGGCGCGATCAACTTCATCACGACGATCTTCAACATGCGCGCGCCGGGCATGACGCTGCACAAGATGCCGCTCTTCGTCTGGTCGGTGCTGATCACGGCCTTCCTGGCCGGTTCTGGGCGGCGCGATCACGATGCTGCTGACCGACCGCAACTTCGGCACCACCTTCTTCGATGCGGCGGGCGGCGGCGACCCGATCCTGTTCCAGCACCTGTTCTGGTTCTTCGGGCACCCCGAGGTCTACATCATGATCCTGCCGGCCTTCGGCATCGTCAGCCAGATCGTCTCGACCTTCAGCCGTAAGCCCGTGTTCGGCTACCTCGGCATGGCCTACGCCATGGTGTCGATCGGCTTCGTCGGCTTCATCGTCTGGGCGCACCACATGTACACCGTGGGCCTGAACGTCGACACGCGGGCCTATTTCACCGCCGCGACGATGATCATCGCGGTGCCGACCGGCGTGAAGATCTTCAGCTGGATCGCCACCATGTGGGGCGGGTCGATCCGCTTCGACACGCCGATGCTCTGGGCGATCGGATTCATCTTCCTATTCACCCTGGGCGGCGTCACCGGCGTGGTCCTGGCCAATGCGGGCATGGACCTGGCGCTGCACGACACCTACTACGTCGTGGCGCACTTCCACTACGTGCTGAGCCTGGGCGCGGTCTTCGGCATCTTCGCCGGGATCTACTACTGGCTCGGCAAGATGTCCGGCCGCAGGTATCCGGAGTGGGCCGGCAAGCTGCACTTCTGGACCACCTTCGTCGGGGTCAACCTGACCTTCTTCCCCCAGCACTTCCTGGGCATCGCCGGGATGCCGCGGCGCTATATCGACTATCCGGACGCCTATTGGGACTGGAACTGGTGGTCCTCCATGGGCTCGTACCTCTCCCTGGCCTCGACCCTGTTCTTCGTCGTCGTGCTGCTCTACACCCTCGCGGCGGGCCGGCGCGTGGCCGAGAACTACTGGGGCGAAGGGGCGACGACCCTCGAGTGGACGGTTGCCTCGCCGCCGCCGTTCCACTCCTACGAGGTGCTGCCGCAAATCAAGTAGCCCGGTTGCGCCGCCGCTCCGCGAGGGGCGGCGCCAACAGGGTTGGGGACGCGTAACGATCGTGACCGACACTTCGCTGGAAATGACCGCCCGGTCCGCGCCTACCGTTCTGAGCGACGGCGGCGCCCGGGTCGGCGACTACATCGCCCTGCTCAAGCCGCGGGTCATGTCCCTCGTGGTGTTCACGGGTTTCGCCGGCCTGATCGTGGCGCCCGGTTCCCTGCATCCGGTCCTCGCGGCCGTCGCGGTGCTGTGCATCGCGGTCGGGGCCGGCGCGGCCGGCGCCGTCAACATGTGGTACGACCGGGACATCGACGCGGTGATGCAGCGCACCCGGGCCCGGCCGATCCCCGCCGGCCGGGTGCCGGCGGCCGAGGCGCTCGCCTTCGGCGTGGTTCTCGGCCTCTTCGCGGTCATGCTCATGGGCCTTGCCGTCAACTGGGCCGCCGCCGCGCTGCTGGCGCTGGCCGAGGGGTTCTACGTCTTCGTCTATACGGTCTGGCTGAAGCGCAGGACGCCGCACAACATCGTCATCGGCGGCGCGGCCGGCGCCTTTCCGCCGATGATCGGCTGGGCCGCGGCGACCGGCACGGTGAGCCTGGAATCGGTCGTGCTGTTCCTGATCGTATTCATGTGGACGCCGCCGCACTTCTGGGCGCTGGCGCTCTATCGCGAGGGCGACTACGCCAAGGCCGGCGTGCCCATGCTGCCGGTCGTCGCCGGCAAGGCCGCGACCAGGCGGCAGATCCTGATCTATACCCTGCTGCTCTTCCCGCTGGCCCTGACGCCGGCCTTCATCGGTCTTGCGGGCCCGGCCTACGGCGCGGCGACGGCGGTTCTGGGCGGGCTTTTCGTGCTTTCGGCGCTCCGGGTGCGGCGCGACCACGGCGACGGCTCGGCGCGGCGCATGTTCGGCTTCTCCATTCTCTACCTGTTCGCGCTCTTCGCGCTGCTGATCGTCGACCGGGCGCCCGGGTTCGCGGGGTGATACGGGTCATGAGCGAGCAGGACAAGGGCGGCGACGTGCGGCGCCACCGGCGGGCCAGGAACCTGACCCTGGCCGCGGCCCTGGCCGCCTTCGTGGTCCTGGTCTACCTGGTGTCCATCGTGCGCATGGGAGGCGGCTGACGCCATGCCGGCGGACATGCAAAGCAGACCCCGGCGAACCCGGAACGCCACGGTCGCCCTGGTGCTGGGAGGCCTGGCCTTCGGCATGGTCGGGCTCTCCTTCGCGGCGGTACCCTTGTACCGGCTGTTCTGCCAGGTGACCGGCTTCGGCGGCACGACCCAGGTGGCCGAAAGCCCGCCGGCCGAGGTCGGCCAGCGGCTGTTCAAGGTCCGCTTCAACGCCGATGTCAACCGCGACCTGCCGTGGCGCTTCTGGCCCGAGCAGCGCGAGGTGACCTTGAGGGTCGGCGAGCCGGGCCTCGTGTTCTACGGCGCCGAGAATTTGTCCGCGCGGACGGTGAGCGGGACGGCGACCTTCAACGTCACTCCGCTCAAGGCCGGGCAGTACTTCAGCAAGGTCCAATGCTTCTGCTTCGACGAGCAGAAGCTGGCGCCCGGCGAAACGGCACAGCTCGGCGTTTCCTTCTTCGTCGATCCGGCGATCCTGGAGGACCGAAATCTGGACGAGGTCACGGCGATAACCTTGTCCTACACCTTCTTCCGCAGCCTCGGCGACCCGGACGGGGCGCCCGCGGAGGCCGCCGGCGCGGCGCGGGAACAGGCCTTCGCCGAGCGGCGCAAGGCCGAGATAGACTGATCAACGAGAACGACGCGGTTTTCAGGAGAGGTTGAAGATGAGCGAAGCACCGGCGCAGGGCCACGAGGCCCACCACCCCTACCATCTGGTCGACCCCAGCCCCTGGCCGCTGCTCGGCGCGTTCGCGGCCGGCACGATGTTCGTGGGGGTCGTGCTGCTGATGCACGACATCACGCCCTGGCTGGTGCCGGTCGGGGCCGCGCTGGTGCTGCTCACCATGGTCGTCTGGTGGCGCGACGTGGTGAAGGAAGCGACCTTCCAGGGCTTCCATACGCCGATCGTGCAGATCGGCCTGCGCTATGGCATGGCGCTGTTCATCGCCTCCGAGGTGATGTTCTTCGCCGCCTTCTTCTGGGCCTTCTTCAACGCCTCGCTGTTTCCGGTGGAGGCAACCGGCTTCACTTGGCCACCTGAGGGGATCGCGGTCTTCGATCCCTTCGGCATTCCCCTTCTGAACACCCTGATCCTGCTGACGTCCGGCTGCACGGTGACCTGGGCGCACCACGAGGTGCGTAAGGGCAACCGCAAAGGCGCGGTGCAGGGACTGGCGCTTACGGTGCTGCTGGGCGCCATCTTCACCGGGTTCCAGGCCTACGAGTACGTCTACGCGCCCTTCGGCTTCACGGACGGCATCTATCCCTCGACCTTCTTCATGGCGACCGGGTTCCACGGCTTTCACGTGATCATCGGCACCTGCTTCCTGGCGGTCTGCCTGGTGCGCGCCTGGAAGGGCCATTTCAAGCCGGATCACCACTTCGGCCTGGAGGCGGCGGCCTGGTACTGGCATTTCGTCGACGTGGTGTGGCTGTTCCTGTTCTTCTGCGTCTACTTGTGGGGCTCCTGAACCGGGCGCGGCAATGGGAGACGGGGTGAGCGAACCGCCCAGCCATCCGCGCGTCTCGCCGATCGCCGCTGGCCTCGCCTGCAAGTGCCCGCGCTGCGGCCGGGGGCCGCTCTACGACGGCTATCTCACGGTGGCCGAGCGTTGCGCCGTCTGCGGGCTCGACCTCGGCAAGGCGGACAGCGGCGACGGGCCGGCGGTCTTCATTATCTTCATCCTGGGCTTCCTCGTCGTGCCGCTGGCCCTGCTGCTCGAGGCCAAGGCGGCCCCGCCGTACTGGGTCCACCTGGCGATCTGGCCGGTCGTCATCCTGGGCGGCGCGCTCGGCCTGCTCAGGCCCCTGAAAGGCCTGCTCATCGCCCTGCAGTTTCATCACAAGGCCAGCGAGGGCGGCACCCAGAGCTATGACTGAGAAGCCGCGGCGCTGGGGGCGCTTCCGGCCGGCCTTCTGGCCGACGCTCTTCACCCTGCCCATGCTCGCCGTGCTGATCGGCCTGGGGACCTGGCAGCTCCAGCGCCTGGAGTGGAAGCAAGCCCGGATCGCCGAGCGCGAGACGCGTAGCAGTGCGCCGGCCATCGACCTGCCTCGCGAAGTCCCCGATCCGCAAGCCCTCCAGTTCCGCCGCGTCGCGCTGACCGGACGCTTCCTGCACGCGCGCGAGATGTACCTGAACGGCCGCACCTACAAGGGCCAAGTCGGCGTTCATGTCGTGACGCCCTTTGTACTGGCCGACGGCCGCGGGCTGCTGGTCGACCGCGGTTGGGTGCCGATGGCCCGCAAGGACCCGGCCAGCCGCCCCGACGGACAGGTCGCGGGGATCGTCACGCTGGAGGCCCTGCTGCGCAGCGGCGGTTGGACAGGCAGCCGGACGTTCCGGCCCGACAACCGGCCCGAGGAGAACCTCTGGTTCTGGGTCGATCCCGCGGCGATGGCGGCCTGGGCCGGCCTCGAGGATCCGGTCACCGCGCTCTACGCCGCGGCCGGGGCGGCCGAAAACCCCGGAGGCCTGCCGGTCGGCGGGCAGACCCGCGTGACCCTGCGCAACGACCACCTGCAATACGCGCTCACCTGGTACGCGTTGGCCGTGGTCCTGGCCGTGATCTACGGGCTCTACCACCGAAAGCGGGTGGGCTGACGATCGGCCACGGGCGCCCGTTCACCGGGCGAAGTGGACCCCCGGCGCCGTCTCCGCCGCCGGGCTGCTCCCCAGATCCCGATAGGCGATCGCGACGATGGCCAGGCACAGCGCCACCGGAAGGTACATCACCGGGCTCATCAGGAGGGTCACCCACCAATAGTCGGTGGCCGCGGCGGCGTGCGCCGGGTTCCAGATATTGATGTCGAACAGGACGTAGTACAGGCCGAAGGTCAGCCCGTAACCGACCAGGGCGACGGGGAGGCTCGCCGTCAGGAAGGCCCCCACCAGGCGCCAGGTGGAGCCCCGGGTGCGCGACCACGACTCGCCAAAGGACAGACCTTCGCCCAGGGCCACGGCCGGGAAGGGCAGGGACAGCCGGGCCATGAAGGCCAGCGGCGCGGCATAGGCGACGAGCACGAGGGGCACAATGATGACGATGAGGACGGCCGGCTGCGCGGCCGCGCCGAGTAGTGCGCCGACCACGCCGCCGACCAGCGAGACGACCACGGTCGAAACGGCGAGAGCCACCAGGCAGATGACCAGCAGCAGCAGGCCATATCCGGTGGTGCGCCAGAACATGCCGTTGAACTGGCCGAGGCCGAATTTGAGCGCGCCCTCCGCGCCGAGCAGCACGTAGCGGTACCAAAAGATGCCGAAGACGACCATGATGAAGAAGCTGCCGGTCCACAGGATCAGGAGGGTGCCGATCGGATAGCCTTCCAGGCTGTAGCCGCCCTGGCCGTCGGCGGCCTGCGCGGCATAGGCCCCCAAGGCGTCGAAATAGCCCAGGGCGGCCGCCGCGGCCCAGGGCAGGGTCACCAGAAGAACCAGAACGACGTAGGGCTTGGTGTGGGTCTTGATCAGCGCGACCGCCTCGCCGATCGTGCGAAAAACCGCCAGATTGCTGTGCGGATCGAGCGCCATGATCTGTCTCCCGCGTTGCCGGGCGGCGGCCTCCCGGGGGCCTCCGCGCCCCGTCATAGTCAAGGTTGAAGCTTAAGGGCGACTTAAAGGGCCCGAGTGTGGGCGGCATCCTGGAACCGGCCGGCGCCAGCCGCTATGAAGGGCGACGAAACCAGCAGACCGGTCGCAGGGGAGCCGCCATGACCGCCTATCAAGACCTCGAAGCCCGCTTCCGCCGCCTCTATGCCCTGCAGGAGGCCGCCGGGGTGCTGCACTGGGACATGTCGACAGTGATGCCCGAGGGCGGCGGCGGCGCGCGCAGCGAGCAGCTGGCGGTGCTCGAGGTGGTCTGCCACGAGACCTCGACGGACGGGGAGCTGGGCGACCTCTTCGCGGCGGCCGAGGCGGAGGCCGGCGCGCTCGACCCCTGGGCCCAAGCCAACCTGCGCGAGATGCGCCGCGAGTGGCGCCACGCCACGGCGCTCGACGCCGGCCTGGTCGAGGCGCTGGCCAAGGCGGCCATGGCCTGCGAGATGACCTGGCGCAAGGCGCGGCCCGACAACGACTTCGCCGCCGTACTGCCGGCCCTGAAAGAGGTCCTGGGCTTGACGCGGGAGGCCGCCGAGGCCAAGGCGGACGCGCTCGGCCTGTCGCCCTACGACGCGCTGCTGGACCAGTACGAGCCGGGCGGCCGTATCGATCGCATCGCCCCGGTCTTCGACGACCTCGCGGCCTTCCTGCCCGGGTTTCTGGGCGAGGTCATGGAGCGCCAGGCCGCGGCGGGCGCGCCGCTCGCCCCCGAAGGGCCGTTTCCGGAGGCGGCCCAGGAGGCGCTCGGCCGCCGGCTCATGGCGGCGGTCGGCTTCGACTTCGACCACGGCCGGCTCGACCGGTCCCTGCATCCCTTCTGCGGCGGCGTGCCGGACGACGTTCGCATCACGACGCGCTACGACGAGGCCGACTTCGCCAAGGCGCTGATGGGCGTGCTGCACGAGACGGGACATGCCATGTACGAGCGCGGCCTGCCGGCGAATTGGCGCCTGCAACCGGTCGGCCAGGCGCGCGGCATGGCGCTGCACGAAAGCCAGTCGCTGCTGGTCGAGATGCAGGTCTGCCGCGGTCCCGCCTTCGCCGGCTTCATGGCGCCGCTGGCCGCCGAGGCCTTCGGCGGCAGCGGCCCGGCCTGGCAGGCCGACAACCTGCTCCGGCTCGCCAACCGGGTCGAGCCCGGCTTCATCCGGGTCGACGCCGACGAGGTGACCTATCCGGCCCACGTCATCCTGCGCACCCGCCTCGAGCGGGCGATGATCGCGGGCGACCTCGCGCCCGGCGACCTGCCCGGTGCCTGGAACGAGGCCATGGTGGAGCTCCTCGGCCTCACGCCCCCCGACGACCGGCTCGGCTGCCTGCAGGATATCCACTGGTACGACGGCGCCTGGGGCTATTTCCCGACCTATACCCTGGGCGCCATGACCGCCGCTCAGCTCTACGCCGCCGCCTTGGCCGCCGTGCCGGAGATCCCCGAGGCCATCGGCAAGGGCGACTTCGCGCCCCTGATGGCCTGGCTGAAGGAGAACGTCCACGCCAAGGGCTCGCTCCGAAGCGCCGAGGAGCTCCTGACCGAGGCGACGGGCCGGCCGCTGGACCCGGGGGTGTTCAAGGCGCATCTTAGGAGACGGTATCTGGACTGAGTCGGCATACGGCCCCATCTCTTTGGTGGTAGGGCACACGGGAGGAGACCACGCAGATGGCAGTTTCAGGCATCGGCAAGATGGCGGCCAGGGCGACCGGCTCGGCGGCGGGCGTGTTGGGCGAGCTGATCGGATCGGGCGCCTATCCGGAGAGCGAGTACGGTCTGGCCGCCTATCTCTTCGAGCGCGTCGCCCAGAGCGAAAAGGAGACGGCCACCAAGGACCGCCAATACTATCTCGACCTCATGGCCGCCTGTCTCGAAACAGTACGCGGGGCCGCAAGCTAGGCCCTGTCTTCGCCCCGCCGCCACATCGCTTGCCGCCCCGGTGCCCGGCGTCTAGATTAGCGCGCCATTTCGCATGGGCGGGGTCATGAAGTACGTCTCCACCCGGGGCCGCGCCCCGGTGCTCGAATTCGACGAGGTGCTGCTCGCGGGCTTGGCCCGCGACGGCGGGCTCTATCTCCCCGAGACCTGGCCGCATTTCCCGGCGGAGGAGATCCGCGCCCTGGCCGGTCTCGGCTACGCCGAGATCGCGCTTCGGATCCTGCGGCCCTTCGTCGGCCGGGCGATTCCCGAGAGGGAGCTCCGGTCGATCGTCGAGGAGGCCTACGCGGGCTTCGGCCACAAGGCGGTCGCGCCCTTGAAGCAGCTGGACAGCAACACCTGGCTGATGGAGCTGTTCCACGGGCCGACGCTGGCCTTCAAGGACTATGCGCTGCAGGTGGTCGGGCGCCTCTTCGACCACGTGCTTGCGCGCCGCGGCGAGCGGGTGACCATCGTCGGCGCCACCTCGGGCGACACCGGCTCGGCCGCCATCGAGGCCTGCCGCGACCGCGAGCGGATCGAGATCTTCATCTTGCACCCCAAGGGCCGCGTGTCCGAGGTGCAGCGCCGCCAGATGACCACGGTCGATGCGCCCAACGTGCACAACATCGCGGTCGAGGGCAGCTTCGACGACTGCCAGGACCTGGTCAAGGCGATGTTCAACGACAGCGCGTTTCGCGAGGAGATGGCGCTGTCGGCGGTCAACTCGATCAACTGGGCGCGGATCCTGGTCCAGACCGTCTATTATTTCGTCGCCGCCGTGGCGCTGGGCGCGCCGGGGCGGCGGATCGCCTTCGCCGTGCCGACCGGCAACTTCGGCAACGTCTATGCCGGCTACGCGGCGCGGCAGATGGGCCTGCCGGTGGCGCAGCTCGTCGTCGGGTCCAATCGCAACGACATCCTGACCCGCTTCCTGGAGAGCGGCGTCATGGAAGCAGCCCCGGTCGAACCGAGCCTCTCGCCCTCGATGGACATCCAGGTCTCCAGCAACTTCGAGCGCCTGCTGTTCGACGTCTTCGGGCGGGACGGCGCGGCGGTCGCGGCGGCCCTCGACGGGTTCCGGGCCTCGGGCCGGCTCGACCTCGGCGCGGCGCGCGGCGCCGAGGCCCTGGCGATCTTCGACGGCGCGCGGCTCGACGACGACGGCACGCTGGCGGAGATCGCCCGCCTGCAGCGCGAGACCGGCGAGCTGGTCGATCCGCACAGCGCCGTGGGCATCGCCGCGGCGCGGGCCAAGGCGCTGGACCCGGCCGTCCCGGTGGTGGCATTGGCGACCGCCCATCCGGCCAAGTTCCCCGACGCGGTCGAACGGGCCTGCGGCCGCAGGCCGGCCTTGCCGGCGCGCCTCGCCGACCTCCACCGGCGCCCCGAGCGCTGTGCCGTCCTGCCCTACGACCTTGCCGCGGTCCAGGGCGAGATCCGCAGAACCCGCGCGGCCGAGGGCGTGGCATGACGATCCAGGTGGAAAAGCTGTCCGGCGGCCTGACCGTGGCGACCGATCGGGTCGAACAGGCCGAGACGGTCTCGCTCGGCGCCTGGGTCGGCGTCGGCACGCGCCACGAGCCCGCCGAGGCCAACGGCATCGCGCACCTGCTCGAGCACATGGCCTTCAAGGGCACGGAGCGGCGCAGCGCCCTCGACATCGCCGTGGAGATCGAGGCCGTGGGCGGCCACCTGAACGCCTATACCGGCCGCGAGAACACGGCGTTCTACGCCAAGGTCCTGGCCGAGGATATGCCGCTGGCGCTGGACGTGGTCGCCGACATCCTGCAGAACCCGACCTTCGATGCGGAGGAGCTGAGCCGCGAGCGCGCCGTGGTGCTGCAGGAGATCGGCCAGACGAACGATACGCCCGACGACATCATTTTCGACCATTTCCAGGAGACCGCCTATCCGGACCAGGCCTTGGGACGGCCGGTCCTCGGCCGGGCCGAGATCATTTCCGGCCTCGCCCGCGACAGCCTGCGCGGGTACATGGCGCGGCACTACCGCCCGCCCGAGATGATCCTCGCCGCCGCCGGCAAGATCGACCACGAGGCCTTCGCCGACCTGGCGCGCCGGGCCTTCGAGGGGCTGACGGCCGAGGCCAGCGGCGCGGCCGAGCCGGCCCGCTACGCCGGCGGCGAATACCGCGAGACGCGGGACCTGGAGCAGGTCCATCTGCTGCTCGGTTTCGATGCGCTGGGGTATCTCGACCCGGACTACTATGCCCTGATGGTGCTCTCGTGCCTGTTCGGCGGCGGCATGTCCTCGCGCCTGTTCCAGGAAATCCGCGAGAAGCGCGGCTTGGTCTACTCGGTCTACTCCTTCGTCTCGGCCTATCGCGACGGCGGCCTGTTCGGGATCTATGCGGGGACCGGCGACTCCGAGGTCGCCGAGCTGATCCCGGTGGTCTGCGACGAGATCGCCAAGCTGTCGCGGGACATCGCCGGGCCCGAGGTCGAGCGCGCCAAGGCCCAGCTCAAGGCCGGCATTCTCATGAGCCGGGAGAGCAGCGCGGCGCGCTGCGAGCAGCTCGCCCAGCAGCAGCTGACCTTCGGCCGGCCGCTGCCCGTGGCCGAGATTGTGGCCAAGATCGAGGCGGTCGACACCGTCCGCCTGCAGCAGCTGGCCGGCTCCGTGTTTCGCGGCCGGCCGACTTTCGCGGCGCTGGGGCCGATCGGCCGGGTCGAGGACTACGACCGGCTTGCGGCCCGCCTGGACTGAGCGGCGCCGTGCGGCTGTCTTCCCTCGGTCCCGCATTGCACAGGGGCTTCCGTATCGAATGCGGCCGGGTCCATCTGCGCCCCTTGAGGCAGAGCGACTGGCGCGACTGGGCGGCGTTGCGCGGGGCGAGCCGCGATTTCCTGGTGCCCTGGGAGCCGACCTGGTCCTACGACTCCCTGGGCCGCGGCGCATTCCGGCGCCGCGTGAAGGCCTACGACCGCGAATGGCAGCAGGGCACCGGCTACAGCCTGATGCTGGTCCGGCGCGACGACGAGGCGCTGCTCGGCGGCATGACCCTGACCAATCTGCGCCGCGGCGTGGCCCAGTGCGCCAGCCTGGGCTATTGGATCGGCGCCCGCCACGCCCGCCAGGGCTACATGACCGAGGGGACCGGCGGCATGCTGGCGTTCTGTTTCGAGGACCTGGGGCTGCACCGCGTCGAGGCGGCCTGCCTGCCGAACAACGCGGCGAGCAAGGCCTTGCTGGCCCGGACGGGGTTCCGGGAGGAGGGCTACGCGCGCCAGTACCTGCGGATCAACGGCACGTGGCAGGACCACCTGCTCTTCGCCATCCTGCGCGACGACTGGGTGCTGGCCAAAGGCCGCTGATATCGGCGAGCCCATGACTGGACTCGCCTGTCCCCTCAGGCGCCGGGCGCAGACATCCGTCTGCTTGGCTGTCCTCGCTTCGCTGCGGGCGCGCACTTGCGCTTGCCAGCGAGCCGATGAATGCCTTCATCGGCTCGCTGGTATGAGACCGCCGAACTCAGGCGTGGCCGGCGTCGCCCGACAGCATCTTGAAATCGAACCCGAGCTTGGCGATCGCCTGTTCCCACTTTTCGTCCAGGTCGCCGCCGAACACCAGGGTGTCGTCCGGATCGACGTGCAGCCAGCTGTTCGACTGGATCTCGGCGTCGAGCTGGCCGCGGCCCCAGCCGGCGTATCCCAGCGCCAGAAGGCTCTTTTGCGGACCTTTGCCGACCGCCATGTCGCGCAGGATCTCGACCGTCGCGGTCAGCGAAACGCCCTCGCTGACCTGGAGCGTGCCCTCCTGGTCGTACTCGGGCGAATGCAGCACGAAGCCCCGGCCCGATTCGACCGGACCGCCGAAATGGATCGGCACGCTGTGGCCGAGGTCGCCGGTGTCGATATCGAGCTGCTCCAGCAGGTCCGGGAAGGTGATCTGGTCGTTCAGACGGTTCACCACCAGCCCCATGGCGGCGTCTTCGGTATGCGCGCAGAGGTAGATCACCGTCCGCGTGAAGCGCGGATCCAGCATGTTCGGCATGGCGATGAGGAGCCGGCCGGTCAAATACCTGTCGTCCTTGCTGCTGATCGACATCTCTGGCTGCTATGCTATCTTCCAACTATCATACCAAAGGTCACTGATAACGCCGCATTTCACCGAGGCGATTTTGGCCGCCAGCAAGGCGCGCGCTGCGCCGTTGTGC
>CAMYKD010000089.1:17111-32729 GCA_947258885.1 uncultured Kiloniellales bacterium
GATGCACGCATCGCCCCCGGGCGCCCATTGCGCACCGCGCCTACCCGGGCGACCCGATCCGCTCCCATGAAATGCGTCATTATCAGTGACCTTTGGTATCAGGACATCCGCTCGCCTCGGCCGGTCGAATGCCGACACGGCATTGTGACCTGAGCAAGACGCGGTCAGACTACTATATATGCATTGTCCCCGGGTTAAACCCCAAGCTGGAGGCTTTCTGTCCATGCCCCTTCGCGCGGTCCGTTTTCTGGCGTTGAGCGGCCTGGTCTGTGCCCTGCTGTCGCCGCTCGGCGGGGCCCGGCCGGCGCAGGCGGCGGCCTCGGACTGGCTCGACCACGATCACGCGCAGCTGCGCCTGATCGCCGCGAGCGACAGCGTGGGCGAGACGGGGGAGCTGCGCCTCGGGCTGCACTTCAAATTGCAGCCGGGCTGGAAGATCTATTGGCGCAGCCCGGGCGATGCGGGCTATCCGCCCGCGATCGACTGGCAGGGCTCCGGCAACCTTGCCGGGGCGGACCTCCAATGGCCGGTGCCGCACCGCTTTTCCCTGTTCGGGCTGGAGACCTTCGGCTACGGCGACGAGGTGGTGCTGCCCATCGCGGCCCGGCCGGAACGGCCGGGCGAGGCCGTCGCCCTCAGCGCCGAGGTCAGCTATCTGGTCTGCTCCGACATCTGCGTGCCGCACGACGGCACGCTCGGCCTCGACCTGCCGGCCGGACCGGGGGCGCCCGCGCGGCACGCCTTCCTGATCGACCAGGCGCGGTCCCTCGTGCCGGGCCTGGGCGCCGAGGCCGGCCTCACGCTGGAGCGCGCCCTGCTGACCGGCAGCACCGAGGAGCCGGTCCTCGAGGTCGTCGCGCGCTCGGACATTCCCTTCGAGGCGCCGGACCTGCTGGTCGAGGGGCCGCCCGGCTACTTCTTCGCCAAGCCCGAGGTCCGCCTGGGCGACGGCGGCAAGCGCGCCGAGCTCGGCCTGCCGGCGACGCGGAGCTCCCTGGCCAAGGGCGTGCTCGAAGGCAAGCGCCTGACGCTGACCGTGACCGACGGCCGCCGCGGCCTGGAAAGCGAGTTCATCGCCCGCTACGAGCGCGTGCCGCCGCTTGCCGCGCTGACCGGGGGGTCCCTGCTGGTCATGCTGGGTCTGGCGCTGCTGGGCGGCCTGATCCTCAACCTGATGCCCTGTGTCCTGCCGGTGCTGTCGATCAAGCTGCTCTCGGTGGTCGGCCACGGCGGGCGCGAGCGCCGGGCAATCCGCGTCAGCTTCCTGGCCTCGGCCGCCGGCATCCTGTTCTCCTTCCTGGTGCTGGCGGGCGGCGCCCTGGCGCTCAAGGCCGCGGGCCTGGCGGTCGGCTGGGGCATCCAGTACCAGCAGCCGCTGTTCCTCAGCGCCATGGCCCTGGTGGTCACGCTGTTCGCCTGCAACCTGCTCGGCTGGTTCGAGATCCCCCTGCCGGCCTGGCTCGGCGGCCTGGCCGGGACCGGCGGGAGCGCGGGCGGCGGGAATGCCGGCCGCGGAGGCCACAGCCTGGGCGGACATTTCGCCACCGGTGCCTTCGCGACCCTGCTGGCCACGCCCTGCTCGGCGCCCTTCCTGGGGACCGCGGTCAGCTTCGCCCTGGCCCGCGGCCCGCTCGAGATCCTGATGATCTTCGGCGCGCTGGGCCTCGGCCTGGCGCTGCCCTATCTGGCGGTGGCGGCCGTGCCCGGCCTGGCCGCGCGCCTGCCCCGGCCGGGGCCGTGGATGGTCGTGCTGCGCCGGATCCTCGGCCTGGCGCTGGCCGGCACGGCGGTTTGGCTGCTCACGGTGCTGGCCGCCCAGGTCGGCGTCGCCGCGGCGGTCCTGGCCGGCGTGCTGCTGCTGGGGGTCGGCCTGCTGTTCCTGCTGGGCGGCCGGCTGCGCGGCTCGGTCCTGGCCGCCTCGGTCTCGGCCCTGGCGCTGGCCGCCGTGGCGCTGCCGGTCGGCTTCGGCGCCACCGCGCGGCCCGAACCCGCGCCCGCCACGGCGTCCGCCGCCGCGGCCGGCCATTGGCGGCCGCTCGACCCGGCGGAGATCGGGCGCCTGGTCGCGGCCGGCAAGGTCGTCTTCGTCGACATCACCGCCGATTGGTGCATTACCTGTCAGGTCAACAAGAAGCTGGTGCTCGAGCGCGGCGAGGTGGCCGAACGGCTCGACAGCGACGCGGTCGTCACCATGCGCGGCGACTGGACCCTGCCGAGCGACGAAATCACGGATTATCTGACCGGCTACGGGCGCTACGGCATTCCCTTCAACGCCGTCTTCGGCCCCGGCGCCCCCGACGGCCAGCTGCTGCCGGAGCTCCTGACGGTCGAGACCGTGCTGGAGGCCCTCGACGCCGCGGCCGGCGGCTGAACAAAAAAGGGAAAAAAGGGGACATTCAACTTTTCCAAAAAGTAGAATGTCCCCTTTTTTGTCTCGTGAGACGGCGGGACAGGCATTGTCTAATGCGGCTGCGCCGTTCTATTCTGGGTGCGGGGGAACACCCGTCGAGATTGCGGTCAGGCAACGAGAGAGGGAAGGCAAGATGACGATACAGGTTGGCGACAAGGTCCCGAGCGTGACGCTCGCCCGCATGACCGGCGAGGGCCCCGCCGCGATCGGCACGGACGAGATCTTCTCCGGCAAGAAGGTCGTGCTCTTCGCCCTGCCCGGCGCCTACACCCCGACCTGCTCGGCCCGGCACGTGCCGGGCTTCGTCGAGAACGCCGAGGCGATCAGGGCCAAGGGGGTCGACACCATCGCCTGCCTGTCGGTCAACGACGCCTTCGTGATGGGCGCCTGGGGCAAGGACCAGGGCGTCGGCGACGCAGTCCTGATGCTGGCCGACGGCAGCGCAAACTTCACCAAGGCGGTCGGCCTCGAGCTCGACCTGACCGAGCGCGGCTTCGGCCTGCGCTCGCAGCGCTACGCGATGGTCGTCGAGGACGGCGTGGTCACGGCGCTTCACGTCGAGCCCGCCGGCGCCTTCGGCGTCTCCAGCGCCGAGAGCATCCTGGCGGAGCTCTAGGGGCGCGGCGGCCTCCAGGCCGCCGGTCTCCCTTGGACGGGAGCCTCCCGATGACGGATTTTCGGGATCGCGCCAGGCGCTATCACGGCGCGATCCACGACGCCTTGATCAAGGAATGGGACCCGATCGGCGTCGGGGACGAGCCCGAGGCGCAGGACGAGTACGACGACTATGTGCCCGCCGTCCACAAGCTCCTGATTACCCGCGCCTCGGCCGACGAGATCTTCGACTATCTCTGGTGGCTCGAGACGGAGCACATGGGGCTGCGCGGCGATCGGCGGAGAACCAAGGCCTTCGCGGCGCGGCTGCTGCGGCTGATCGGCGAGGTCGAGACCCCGACGCCTTGAGTCCAGCCGCCGACGCGGCGAAGCTCTTTGATGTCGAATGACGCGGCCGATTCTTGGAGGCAGGGGCGCTAAAGACGAGGTGGTTCATGGAGGGGGAGCAGACCTGGCAGTTCAATCATCCCAGCTGGGGTTATTCGTTCGTCTTCGACGACGACGGACGGGTCGTGTACGGATACCTCAAGGAAGGCGACAAGATCGTCGCGGACATTTGGCTCTACAACAAGTGCCCGACCCCGCAAGAGCCGGAATGGACCGATAAACCGAAACTGCCTTGTGCCAATCCGGCCGACTACGCGCTGGAAAACCCACATGAGCCGATCGAAAGCATCGACGAGGTTTTCGTCGAATGGTCCGAAGAGGAGCCGATCGTCGCGACGGTCCATATCAAGGGGGTGCGCTGGGCCAAGCTCACGCCGGGCGCCAAGCCGGGCTGGTGCGTTCTCGCCAGGAAGGATGGGCCGCTCGCGAAGGTCCTTGGCGATGAGGAGCCGTGACCGGGGACAGGAGCAATGCATGTTTGAAGACACAGCAAATGAACTTCCGATTCCTCGAGACGTTGAATCCGATTCCGCGGCGTTCGAACTTGTCCGTGTATGGGTTGCGGGAGGGAGCCAGCGTGTTTCGATCGCGACCGGGATATGGGACGATCCTGCCGCATGGGGAATGATGCTTGTTGATCTAGCAAGGCACGTTGCGAATGCTTACGAGCAAACGGAAGGTTGGGATGCTCACGATGTACTTGATAGAATAAAGCAGGGATTTGACGCCGAGTGGAAAGCTTCTACCGACGCACCATCCGGCGATCTACAGGAGTAGATAGCATAGTCAAGAAAAAGACGCGGTCTGAATTCCGGGACAGTACACCGATCTTGCGGCCGCGAAAGCGAGTTCAGTCGGTTCTTCGAGTGTTTGCGAGCCTCTGTTGGTGTGATCACCTATAATGCCGGCTAGATAAGTATACTGTCCCTGGAATTCGGGGCGGTCGTACGAATTCGATGTGCCGAAGAAAGGTGGGGGTACCGAAACTAAGACAATTCGCGATGATGCCGGCGGCCACGACTACGGCCCGAATGACCCGCAAAATCGAGGTCCGCATTTCAATGACGACGACGGAAACCACTACGACTACTAAGGACAGACGGGATATCCAGCATGTCCACTGATGCTCCTGTCGTTGCGGTCACCGACGATGTGTTCGCGGAGAACGATGTCTATCTTCTCCCGCAAGACGCAAGATGCGAGAACTTCGAGCTGGGCGGCGCCGCCTGGATCGTCCGCGACCGGCGTCCCGCAGAAGCACATTTGGAGTGCCTGCGGAGCGCGGTGCGGGCAATCAGGTTCCGCTTGCCGGATTACGGCCTGTGGCTACTGGCGGGGCATTACTGTTGGCAGCCTGACAACCGCATCGTGCGTTATCGGCGGCTTTGGGGGTCCCTACAGGCCAATAAAGTTCCGATCCCGGAGGGGCGGAGGACCGAAGAGCACGCTTTGTCGGGTGAAGGGGGGGGTCCGGTGGTTCGGCGCCATCGAGCTCTCGGATGCCGATCTTGACGCAGCGCGAGCTGTTATTGCTGCGGCGGGGGGCTCCCTTATCGTCGCGGCAAAGGGCTCAGACGAGGCCGTCGTGACCACGGCAGTTGAACGGGGCTGGTCGCCTGCGGTCCGCCTGGCGCCGGACTTGCTGTGTTCGATTTGCAGCGCCGAAGGTATTGTGCTTTTGCCCGTTGGCGGCTTCGACGACCGCGAGGCGGGAATCGTCGCTTTCGCCAAGCCCGCCCTCATCAGGCGGCTTACGTCCTCCTGATCCTTTGTGTCACCGCACCCCCTTGATCGCCTCCCTGGCGAGCTGATCCGCGCGTTCGTTTTCCGGGTGGTGGTTGTCGAGATTGGAATTCCGGGGACAGGAATTCCGGGGACAGGAATTCCGGGGACAGTATACCGATCTTGCAGCCGCGAAAGTGAGTCTGATCGGTTCTTCGGGTGTCTGCGGGCGTCCTGTCGCGTGATACTCTATAGTGCCGGCTGGATAAGTACTGCCCCCGAATTTCCCAGGAGACCAAACCCGATGTTTATCGTCCTTCTCGAGTTTTCGGACAACAAAGGTAGTGCCGGCCAGTTCATGGAAGGCCACAAGGAATGGCTCAAGCGCGGCTTCGACGACGGCGTGTTCTTGGTGGCCGGCAGTCTGCAACCCGACAGGGGCGGCGGGATCGTGGCGCACGACACGTCCCTGTCGGACCTGCAAAGCAGGGTGAATACCGATCCCTTCGTGGCCGAAAAGGTGGTGAAAGCCGAAATCCTGGAGATCGCCCCGTCGAAAGCCGATGCGCGGCTGAATTTCCTGCTCGATTAGGCCAATTCCCTCGCAAGAGTTTTCCGGAAGAAGACCAGAAAACCGAGGGGAGGCAATGAACGAGCCGCGGGGAGACCTATCCACCGGACGGGCGCCGGCCCCCCTCACCGCACCCCCTTGATCGCCTCCTTGGCGAGCTGGTCCGCGCGTTCGTTTTCCGGGTGGCCGGCGTGGCTCTTGACCCACTGCCAGTCGACCCGGTGGGGGCGCAGCGCCTTGTCGAGGCGCTGCCAGAGGTCCTTGTTCTTGACCGGCTTGCCGTCGGCCTTCTTCCAGCCGCGGTACTTCCAGGAATGGATCCACTGGGTGATGCCGTTCCGCAGGTACATGCTGTCGGTCGTCAGGCGCACCTGCGAGGGGCGCTTGAGCGCGTCCAGCGCGGCGATCGCCGCCGTCATCTCCATGCGGTTGTTGGTCGTCTCGCGCTCGGCGCCCGAGAGCTCCTTCTCGACGCCGGCGTAGCGCAGCACGGCGCCCCAGCCGCCCGGTCCCGGATTGCCGGAGCAGGCCCCGTCGGTGAAGATCTCGACTAGGTTCTCCGCCTCTCCCTCGTCCGTCGTCGTTTCTTCGTCCGTCATTGTTCCGTCGTCCGTCATTGCTATCCTTAATCCAGGCCGTAGGCTACCAAGCCAAACCCTCGCCCTTCGGGAGAGGGTGGCGAGGCGCAGCCGAGCGGGTGAGGGCGGGTTGGTTGAGCTGAGAGCCGCCACGCCCCAATATACCGTGGCAAGACCGAAGACCTACGCGCCCTCACCCTCCCACGCGGCGAAGCCGCGCGGGCCCCTCCCTCTCCCGGAGGGCGAGGGAGAGCTGCCGTCGACCCGCGTTGGAGCGTGCACGAGCCGCAAGGGGGCGGGCCCGAGGGCGAGGCTGACGGCATTGGCGTCGAGGTCTGCATCCTTCCCTTCTACCTCCCCTCAATCCAGGCCGTAGGCGCCGGGGCCGCGGACCTCGCTGTGGAAGCGCAGCTTGTTCAAGTACTCCAGCGGGTCCTTGGGTGCAACCAGCGCGCCCTCCGGGTGGTTCAGCCAGTCGTAGAGCCGGGTCAGCAGGAAGCGCAGCGCCGAGCCGCGCGCGAGCAGCGGCAGGGCCGCCAGCTCCCGGTCCGAGATCGGGCGCCTGGCGCGGTAGGCCTGGAGCAGGTAGCGGGCCTTGGTGATGTTGAAGGCGTTGTCCGGCTCGAAGCACCAGGCGTTCAGGCAGACCGCGATGTCGTAGGCCAGGAAATCGTTGCAGGCGAAGTAGAAGTCGATGATGCCCGACAGACGCTCGCCCATGAAGAACACGTTGTCGGGGAACAGGTCGGCGTGGATCACGCCCTCGGGCAGGCCCTCGGGCCAGCCCGCCTCGAGCCGCGCCAGCTCGTCCTCCAGCTCCTCGGCCAGGCCCGGCCGGACCTCGTGGGCGCGCGCGGCCGAGGCCTCGAAGAGCGGCCGCCAGCCCCGGACCGAGAGGGCGTTCTCGCGGCGCAGCCGGAAGCCCTCGCCGGCCAGGTGCATGGCGGCGAGCGCCGCGCCCAGGCCCCGGCAGTGCTCGGGATAGACCCGGCGCGGCGAGAGGCCGTTCAGGAAGGTGACGATCGCCGCCGGCCGGCCGCAGAGCGCGCGCAGGCGCTCCCCGTCGCGCCCGGCGACCGGCGTCGGGCAGTCGATGCCGCGGCCGGCCAGGTGCTCCATCAGGCCGAGGAAGAAGGGCAGGTCCTCGGGCGCCACGCGCTTCTCGTAGAGGGTCAGGATGAAGCTGCCGGCCGTGGTGTGCAGCAGGTAGTTGGAGTTCTCCACGCCCTCGGCGATGCCCTTGAAGGCGGTCACCTCGCCGAGGTCGTACTGCCCGAGGAAGTCCTTCAGGTCCTCGTCGGAGACTTCGGTGTAGACGGCCATGGGCGGGGCGGGCGCGCGTCAGGCGGTGGCCGCGCGCGGCGCCAGCACCCGGGGCAGCTTGAACTGCACGTCCTCGCTGGTCACCGTGATCTCCTCGATGGTCACCGCGAAGCGCTCGCGGCAGGCGGCGATCAGGTCCTCGACCAGCACCTCGGGCGCCGAGGCGCCGGCGGTGATGCCGAGGCGGCCGACGGCGTTCAAGAGGCCCCAGTCGAGCTCCTCGGCGCGCGGCAGCAGCATCGCCGTCTCGCAGCCGAGCTTGCGGGCGACCTCGACCAGGCGCGCCGAGTTCGAGGAGTTGGGCGAGCCGACCACGATCAGCGCGTCGCAGTCCTCGGCGATCGCCTTGACCGCGAGCTGCCGGTTGGTCGTGGCGTAGCAGATGTCCTCCTGCTTGGGTCCGTTGATCGACGGGAAGCGGCGCTTCAGGACCGCGATGATCTCCGCCGTATCGTCGACCGACAGCGTGGTCTGGGTGATGTACGCCAGGTTCTCCCGATCCTCGACCGCCACCGTCTCGGCCTGCCGGGCGTCCTCGATCAGCACGATCGAGCCCCGCGGCAGCTGCCCCATGGTGCCGATCACCTCGGGATGGCCGGGGTGGCCGATCAGGATGATCTTGCGCCCGTCGCGGAAGTGCCGCTCGGCCTCGCGGTGCACCTTGCTGACCAGCGGGCAGGTGGCGTCGACGTAGAACAGATCCCGCCGCTCGGCCTCGGCCGGCACGGCCTTGGGGACGCCGTGGGCGGAGAAGATGACCGGCGGTCCGTCCGGCACCTCGTCCAGCTCCTCGACGAAGATCGCGCCCTTCGCCTCCAGGGACTCGACCACATAGCGGTTGTGCACGATCTCGTGGCGCACGTAGACCGGCGGTCCGAACTTCTCGAGCGCGCGCTCGACGATTTCGATCGCCCGCTCCACCCCGGCGCAAAAGCCGCGCGGGTCGGCCAGAAGTATGGTCAGCGGCGGCTTGTTCATCCGGGTCGAGATCCTCCTGCCGGGTCCGGGCCAGCGTGGGCGGGCCCTGGTTTCGTGCCGTGCCTGCCCGGCCTTGTGCTCGGCAGCGGGCTTGCCTAAAGTCGCCGCGGAACGCTTGCCCGAATCGTCGGCCGAACGGGTCCTCGTGCGGCGGCCCGGACAGACGCGTTCCCGCGGTGCCCGGAAGGTAAACCAGCGAGCGACAGGAAGGAAGGGGTCATGACGGAACCGGTTCCGGCACAAAAGGCGCCCTACGAGGTCAAGGTCGAGGCCGGAAAGAAATATTTCTGGTGCGCCTGCGGGCGCAGCCGGAAGCAACCCTTCTGCGACGGCTCGCATGCGGGCACCGGGCTTGCGCCGGTGCCCTACGAGGCCCAGGATTCCAAGGACGTCTGGTTCTGCGGCTGCAAGGCGAGCGGCAAGAAACCGTTCTGTGACGGCACCCACAACAGCCTGTAGCTCCGGCGCCATGCCGGGAATTCCGGACGCCGTGCATGGCCCGGCCAGGGCCGGGCGGCGGAGTCGGCGGCGGAATCGGCGGCGGAATCGGCGGCTGACTTTGGCGCTGATGCTGCCGGTCCTGATGGCCGCCTGTTCGGGCGACGAAGCGCCGCCGCCCTGCCCGCAGGTGCTCAGGGTGCCCGATGCCGTGCGGCTGGTCCGTTTCGCGGGGCCTGGCCGCGACCTGACCGACGTGCGTTTCGAGGCCGTGCTGAAAGGCGCCCGGCTGGCCTGCGAATACGACGACGGGGTCATGGAGGGCGTGCTCGAGGTGACCTTCGAGGCGATGCGCGGTCCCGCGGACCGCCAGCGCCTCGCGCCCTTCGCCTATTTCGTGGCCATCGCGAGGGCGGACAAGACCGTCCTGGCGCGCGAGGAGTTCGAGCTGGCGGTGCCCTTCGAGGGCAACCGAACGCGGGTCACGGCGTCCGAGGAACTGACCCCGCGCATCCCGCTCGAGCCCGGTGAAAGCGCGCTCGATTACCGCATCTACTTGGGCTTCAGCCTGACCCCGGACGAGCTTCGCTACAACCGCGAGAACCGGTGACAGACCTCGAGACCCCTGGAGCCGGGGCGCGCGCGACAGCGCGACAGCCTGCCGGTTGACATTCCCGGTCAGAGGTTTAGCTTTCCGCCTTGGTGGATACTCGCCGATGAGTCTTTGCGGGAGAGACCGCGCCCCGTTCGCGGGGAGCGGCGCCGAAGGAGCAACCGCCCCGGAAACTCTCAGGCAAAAGGACCGCAAGGACTAGGCACCTCTGGAGAGCAGGCGCGGCGCCGGCCGAAGGGCGGCGCGCCTCACCGAAGGAGTAAGCCGGCCGGGCGTTGCGAAAGGCCCCGCCGGTGAATCTCTCAGGTCCTACGACAGAGGGGGCCGGGGCTGCCGGGTGCGGCAGCCTTGGTTCCCGGCGCTGACGTGAGGATCGCAGAGCATGACCGGCGAAGATGCAGAGCTCCAGCAGACGCCGCTCCACGACCTCCACGTCGCGCTCGGCGGCAAGATGGTGGCCTTCGCCGGCTACGCCATGCCGGTGAACTACCGCGACGGCATCATCAAGGAGCATCGGCACACCCGCGCTCGCGCCGGCCTGTTCGACGTCTCGCACATGGGCCAGGTCCGCCTCCACGGCGCCGCGGCCGCCGAGGCGATGGAAAGCCTCGTGCCCGTCGACGTGACCGGACTGGCCGCGAACCATCAGCGCTATGCGCTGTTTACCAGCCGGACCGGCGGCATCCTGGACGACCTGATGATCACCAATGCCGGCGACCATCTCTTCCTCGTGGTCAACGCCGCCTGCAAGGACCAGGACTTCGCCCTCCTCCACGACGGACTGGCCGGGCGCTGCGAGGTCGAGGAGCTGCCCGGGCGCGCGCTGCTCGCCATCCAGGGTCCCGGCGCGTCGGCGGCCCTGGCCGCGCTCGCGCCGGAGGCGGCGGCGCTGGTCTTCATGACCGCCGCGCGGCTCGATATCGACGGGGCGGACTGCTTCGTCACGCGCTCGGGCTACACCGGCGAGGACGGTTTCGAGATTTCGGTGCCGGCCGACCGCGCCGAGGCGCTGGCGCGAAGGCTGTTGGAACAGGACGGCGTCGCGCCGGCCGGCCTGGGCGCGCGCGACACCCTGCGCCTGGAGGCGGGGCTGTGCCTCTACGGCAACGACATCGACGCCGGTACGACCCCGGTCGAGGCCTCGCTCGTCTGGGCGCTGTCCAAGGCGCGCCGCGCCGAGGGCGCGCGGCCCGGCGGCTTCCCCGGCGACGAGGTGATCCTGCGCCAGCTCGCCGAGGGCGTGGCGCGCCGGCGGGTCGGCTTGCGGCCCGAGGGCCGGGCGCCCGTGCGCGAGGGCGCCGAGTTGATCGACGAGGCGGAGCGCGTGGTCGGCAAGGTGACCAGCGGGCTGTTCGGCCCCACGGTCGGCGGCCCGGTCGCCATGGGCTATGTCGAGACCGCCCATGCCAAGCCGGGCACGGCGCTGCGGGCGCTGGTGCGCGGCAGGCCGCAGCCGCTCGAGGTGGTCCGGCTGCCCTTCGTCCAACAACGCTATTATCGAGGCTAATACCAAAGGTATAAACCGAGAAGGGGGAAGACGATGAGCGAGATCAAGTTCAGCGAGGACCACGAGTGGATCCTGATCGAGGACGGGATCGGCACCGTCGGCATCACGGACTATGCCCAGGAGCAGCTGGGCGACGTGGTGTTCGTCGAGTTGCCCGAGGCCGGCAAGACGCTGGCCAAGGGAGACGAGGCCGCCGTGGTCGAATCCGTGAAGGCGGCCAGCGAGCTCTACGCGCCGGTATCCGGCGAGGTGACCGAGGCCAACGACGCCCTGGCCGAGGATCCGGCCCAGGTCAACAGCGATCCCCTGGGCGGCGGCTGGTTCTTCAAGATCGAGATCGCCGAGCCCTCCGAGCTCGACGGCCTGATGGACGAGGCGGCCTACAAGGCCTACGTCGAAGGGCTGGGCTAGGAAGCGCCGGGCCGACCCTGCCGTTCACTCGAGGTGCTGAAGGAGACCCCTCATGGCGCAACGACGCCTCACCCTGGAAGACCTGGAAATGCGCGGCGACTTCGTGCGCCGGCACATCGGACCCGGCGAGCCGCAGATCGCCGAGATGCTGGCGGCCCTGGGGCTCGAGTCGCTCGACCAGCTGGTCGAGAAGACCGTGCCGTCGTCGATCCGCTCCGACGAGCCGCTCGACCTCGCCCCGGCCGGCAGCGAGCGCGAAACGCTCTCGGCGCTGCGCCGGATGTCGGAGCGGAACAAGGTCTTCATATCGATGATCGGCATGGGCTACTACGGCACGGTCCTGCCCGGTGTCATCCTGCGCAACGTCCTGGAGAACCCGGGCTGGTACACGGCCTATACGCCCTATCAGGCCGAGATCGCCCAGGGCCGCCTCGAGGTCCTGCTCAACTTCCAGCAGATGGTGATGGATCTCACCGGCATGGAGCTGGCCAACGCCTCCCTGCTGGACGAGGGCACGGCGGCGGCCGAGGCCATGGCCATGTCGCACCGGGTCTCGAAGAGCAAGTCCGACTGCTATTTCGTCTCCGCCGACTGCCACCCGCAGACCATCGAGGTGGTGCGGACCCGCGCCAACAGCCTGGGCCTCGAGGTCGTCGTCGGCGACGCCGAGAGCGAGCTTGCCTCGCACGAGGTCTTCGGCGTGCTGCTGCAGTACCCCGGGACCGGCGGCGAGCTGCGCGACATCCGCGGCGCCGTCAAGCAGGCCCACGGCCAGGGCGCCCTGGTGACCGTGGCCAGCGACCTGCTCGCGCTGGTCCTGCTGACGCCGCCGGGCGACCTGGGCGCGGACATCGTCGTCGGCAGCGCCCAGCGCTTCGGCGTGCCGATGGGCTACGGCGGCCCGCACGCGGCCTTCTTCGCCACCCGCGACGCCTACAAGCGCTCGATGCCCGGGCGGATCATCGGCGTATCGATCGATTCCAAGGGCAAGCCGGCGCTGCGCATGGCCCTGCAGACGCGCGAGCAGCACATCCGCCGGGAAAAGGCGACCAGCAACATCTGCACGGCCCAGGTCCTGCTCGCGGTCCTCGCCGCGCTCTACGCGATCTACCACGGCCCCGAGGGCTTGCGGAAGATCGCCGGCCGGGTCCACCGCATGACCCTGATCCTGGCCGAGGGCCTGAGGCGTCTCGGCTTCGAGGTGGAGACCCAGGCCTTCTTCGATACGCTGACCGTCAAGGTTCCCGGCCAGGCCGCGCGCATCGCGGCGCGCGCCCGTGAATCGCGGATCAACCTCCGGGTCGTCGACGCCGACCGCCTCGGCATCTCGCTCGACGAGACGACGAGGCGGGTCAACCTGGAGGCCCTCTGGCAGGTCTTCTCCACCAAGGCGGATTTGATGCTCGACATCGCCACGATGGACCCGCAGGTCAAGGAGTGCATTCCGCAGGGCTTCCGCCGGACCGGCGATTTCCTGACCCACCCGGTGTTCCAGCTGTACCACGGCGAGACCGAGATGCTGCGCTACCTGCGCTGGCTCGCGGCCAAGGACCTGGCGCTCGACCGCTGCATGATCCCCTTGGGCTCCTGCACCATGAAGCTGAACGCGACCACCGAGATGCTGCCGATCACCTGGCGCCAGTTCAGCGCCATGCACCCCTTCGCGCCGCTCGACCAGGCGCAGGGCTATCAGCAGCTGTTCGAGGAGCTCGAGGAGATGCTCTGCGAGGTGACCGGCTTCGACGCGGTCTCGCTGCAGCCCAACGCCGGCTCCCAGGGCGAGTTCTCCGGCCTTCTCGTGATCCGCAAGTACCACGAGAGCCGCGGCGAGGGGCACCGCGACGTCTGCCTGATCCCGGCCTCGGCGCACGGCACCAACCCGGCCAGCGCCCAGATGGCGGGGCTCGAGGTCGTGGTCGTGGCAAGCGACGCCGAGGGCAACGTCGACCTGAAAGACCTGAAGGCCAAGGCGGCCCAGCACGAGGACAAGCTGGCCGCCCTGATGATCACCTATCCCTCGACCCACGGGGTCTTCGAGGAGGCGTTTTGCGAGATCTGCGAGGTGATCCACGCCCACGGCGGACAGGTCTATCTGGACGGCGCCAACCTGAACGCGCTGCTCGGCCTCTGCCGGCCGGCCTGGGTCGGCGCCGACGTGTCGCACATGAACCTGCACAAGACCTTCTGTATTCCCCACGGCGGCGGCGGCCCGGGCGTGGGGCCGATCGGCGTGCGCGAGCACCTGGCGCCCTTCCTGCCGGACCATCCGGTCGTGCAAGGCGTCAACCCGGCGGCCGGGGGCGCGCCGACGATCGGCGCGGTCTCGTCCGCGCCCTGGGGCTCGCCGCTGATCCTGCCGATCAGCTGGGCCTACATCAAGATGATGAGCGGGCCGGGCCTGACCCGCGCGACCCAGCTGGCGATCCTCAACGCCAACTACGTCGCCCAGCGCCTGCAGCCGCACTTTCCGGTGCTCTACACCGGCAAGAACGGCATGGTGGCGCACGAGTGCATCGTCGACCTGCGCCCGGTCAAGGAGTCCTGCGGCATCACCGTGGACGACGTCGCCAAGCGCCTGGTCGACTACGGCTTCCACTCGCCGACCATGTCGTTTCCGGTGCCCGATACCCTGATGATCGAGCCGACGGAAAGCGAGGCCAAGCGCGAGCTGGACCGCTTCTGCGACGCCATGATCCAGATCCGCAAGGAGATCGCCGCGGTCGAGGAGGGCCGGGCCGACCCGAAGGACAACCTGCTCACCAACGCGCCGCACACCCACGAGCTGCTGCTCGAGGAGGCCTGGTCCAAGCCCTACTCCAAGCAGGAGGCCTTCTTCCCCCTGCCCACCCTGCGCGAGGACAAGTACTGGCCGCCCGTCGGCCGCATCGACAACGTCTACGGCGACCGCCACCTGGTCTGCAGCTGCCCGCCCATGGAGGCGTACCAGGAGGCGGCGGAGTAGGGGGGTACCGATACCGGGCACCCGTAGTGCCGTAGCTGGTATCAGAGAGCTGGGCACTGCCTGGAAAATCTCTATGGCCCGGGCGGAATCATTTTGTCATGTCAACAGGTTCCGCCCCTCGCCCCCCTGCCTTGAGGTCGTGGGGCGGCCGGTTCAGGCCCAGCCGATCGCTTTGCGCGAGATTAGCCGGACCGGCACGCGCTGCCAGGGTGCAGGCCCGCGCCGGGAAGGCGCGCCTGTTCGGTCGATCGGCGGGACGCCGGCCGACGCCCCCTGCGCGCTTGAGCTTCCGGTGTCGAGGGTCTTCCGGCCACGGCCGGCACGAGCTCGGAATGAGTCTTCCTAGCCAAGGGCGGACTCTCGGCCACCTGACTTTATGTTGGTCATTGGGGTCCTTATAGTCCGAGAATGACTTCAACCGCTAAATCGGATGCAGCCAAGGGTATGCTCGAGGGGCCGTTCGGTATGCGGGAGTTGCGGAATCTGTGCTCGCAGGGCCGGTTCGAATTTCTCAGCCTAACCAAGCAACCTCTGATCACGGCCAGGGTTGCTAAAGAGCTATCCGCACTCTCGTCGGTACGATGGCTTTGGCTGTGGTGCACTATAACTCGAACCGCGATGCGTCATGTTATATCGATTCCCGGCTTGGAGGTCCTCGATATTCTTGGGGTTCGATATCCCGGCGCGCTGAAGAATTTCGTTGAAGCGACAGAACTTAAGCAATTTCGATGCAATGGATTTATGTCCGAAGATGACCTTTTGGAGGTCTCACGCTTGCCTAATCTGGAAGAGCTTGGGGCCCAGAATGCGACTCTCTCAACGAAGGCATTAGATGCGATCCTTGGCATGCCTAGACTCCGCAACCTGGACCTCGAAGATACGGCACTCGATGATAAGATGGCGGCAGTACTTGCCACATCGCCAACAATAGAGAGGCTTGAAATAGGGGCTACACGTGTTACGGCGAAGGGACTGCGAGGTATCTGCACCATGCTTCAGCTTCGGTCTCTCGACATCTGGGCGCTTGATATTCAAGAAGAAGACCTGGAGTTGCTTAATGGCCTTCCGAATCTTGAGTACTTGTCCATCGGGGGGTATTGCGG
>CAMYKD010000090.1 GCA_947258885.1 uncultured Kiloniellales bacterium
TGCGTCGAACCGCGACAAGATCGTCGCGCACGTCGCGAAACACCTCGACCTGAGCACCCCCTGGCACGACGTCTCCGACGCTTGGGCGCTCCTCGCGCTCCAGGGTCCGCGCGCCGCAGACATCATGCGCGCTCTCGGCGCACCCTCCGCATTGATCGATCTGCCGAGCTTTTCCGTCATCCGAGCGACGCTTGCCGGAGTCGAGCTCTGGGCGGCGCGCACGGGGTACACCGGCGAAGATGGCTTCGAGCTCTTCTGCGCGAGCGAGGACGCGGTCACCCTCTGGCGCGCGCTGATGGACGCGGGTCGCGACCACGGCCTTCGGCCCGCCGGACTCGGCGCGCGTGACACCCTTCGCCTCGAGGCTCGGCTGCCGCTCTACGGAAACGACATCAGCGAGGACACCCACCCATTCGAGGCTGGGCTAGGTTGGGTGGTCAAGCTCGAGGCCGACGAGTTCATCGGACGCGAGGCGCTGCGTGCGATCAAAGCCGCCGGCCTTCAACGGAAGCTCGTCGGTTTCGAGATGACCGGACGGGGGATCGCCCGGCACGGCTACCCGATCGTGGTCGATGGCAAACGGGTCGGAGAGGTCACGAGCGGCTCCCCCGGGCCGACGGTTGGACGGAACATCGGACTCGGCTATGTGCCCCTGGCCCTAGGAAAGATCGGGACCCCGCTCGGCATCGAGATCCGTGGCAGGGTGGTCGACGCCGTGGTAGTGAGGACCCCGTTTTACAAGAGGTGATGATGGCGACGTACCCTAGGGACCTGCAGTACACGCGAGAGCACGAGTGGGCGCGCATCGAGGACGACGTCATTCGCGTCGGAATCACCGCCTACGCCGTCGAGCAGCTCGGAGACGTGACGTTGGTCGACATGCCTGCGCCCGGGGAGGACGTGCAGGCCCATGAGCGGTTCGGCGACATCGAGTCCGTCAAGACGGTGAGCGGGCTCTTTGCCCCGGTGAGCGGTGAGGTGGTCGACGTCAACGCGGCCCTCGAGTCGAGCCCGGAGCTCGTCAACGAAGGTCCCTACGAAGAGGGTTGGCTCATCACGATTCGCCCCTCGGACCAGGGTGAGCTCGACGGCCTGATGGACGCGGCGAAGTACGAGGAGTACCTCGGCACGCTCGACGGGTGAGCGCGAACAGTCGTGAGATACCTGCCACACACCGACGACGAGATTCAGGTCATGTTTGCACGCGTCGGCGTACCGAGCATCGACGCTCTCTTCGAGCCAGTGCCCGAGCAGCATCGTTTGGGCCGTGCCCTCGACCTCGAGCCTGCACTCGACGAGCCGCGCCTGATGCAGCACCTGAGCGCGCTCGCCGATGCCAACGAGGGCGCACGGATGTTGTCCTTCCTAGGCGGTGGGATGTACGCGCACCACGTCCCGCCCGCGGTCGACCAGCTTTTGCAACGCAGCGAGTTCTACACCGCGTACACGCCGTATCAGGCCGAGCTCTCCCAAGGCACGCTCCAGGCGATCTTCGAGTTTCAAACGATCGTCTGCGAGCTGTTGGGCACCGACGTCGCGAACGCGTCGATGTACGACGCCGCGAGCGCAGCCGCCGAAGCCGTGCTGATGGCCCGCCGGATCAAGCGCCGCAGCAACGTCGTTCTGAGCGGTGCGCTCCACCCAGAAACGATCGAAACCATTCGGACCTATGTCCGCAACCTCGACACCGACACCACGATCGCCCTCGCGGCGGTCGGGTCGGATGGGCGAACCGATTGGGACGACGTGCGGAAGCGCGTCACCGAACGCACGGCGGCGGTGGTCGTCGGCTATCCGAACTTCTTCGGATGCGTCGAAGACCTCGACGCCGCACGCTCCGCCGCAGACGGCGGGGGCGCCTTGCTGATCACCGCAACCGCCGAGCCGTACGCACTTTCGATGCTGCGCCCGCCTGGGGCCTGCGGCGCCGATATCTGCGTGGGCGAAGGACAGGCTCTCGCCGCACCTCCGCAGTACGGCGGGCCGGGTGTGGGGCTGTTCGGGGCGTCGACCGCGTTCGTACGGCAAATGCCGGGCCGTTTGGTCGGCCGAACCGTCGACTCGGATGGTGAGCCCGGGTACGTCCTGACACTATCCACACGCGAGCAGCACATCCGACGGGAGCGGGCCACGTCCAACATCTGCACGAATCACGGGCTGATCGCCCTGGCCATGGGGATCCGAACCGCGATGCTGGGACGACGGGGCTTCGAGCAAGCCGGCCAGCGGTGCGTCGATGCGGCCCAATACCTGAGGGCAGCATTGGAAAACCTAGAAGGCTTCGAGGTTCCGTACGCGGCGCCGGTCTTCAACGAGCTCGTCGTACGAAGCCAGCGAGAGGACGCGAGCGCGGTGCTTCGAAGAGCGATGGCACGCGGGGTGATCGCGGGGATCGACCTCGGACGATTCGATCGCGCATGGCGGCGGGACCTCTTGGTCGCCGTGACCGAGCTACACACCCGAGCGGACCTCGACCGACTGCTTACCGCCCTCGCCCCCTGACCGCCGTCAGGCCCGCCGATCGGAAGCCGGCGAACCCATGCGGACTGCAAAGATCCGGCTAGAGCGCACGAAAACCGTGTTTGCACACATGTCGGTACGGTTGTAAGTCATTGGTTTTATTGATGTTTGACGGTTAGGCCTTGACCCCGCAGGGGCGGGAACACAACCCTTAAATCAGCTTGCGTGGACCGGAAGCGCGATGGAAACTCGGCCCGCTTCGAGAGATTTCCTGCCCGACAGGTGAAGCTCCGGAGGCTGCAACATGAGTGATCAACGACGAACCTCCTCCATCAACTTCAAGGGCGAGCCCGAGGCTCTGCCCATGGCTTGGGATGACATCTGCCGCGAATCCACGTGGCAGGGTCGCTGGGTCGCCCTCGACAGCTGCGCCTACAACGAGGCCGGCGAGGCGACGGCAGGCCTGGTCGTCGACTACGACGATAATCTCGCAGAGCTGTGTGCCCGCCTCAGCGCCGAGCGCCGAAAGAGCTGCTCCGTGGTGTTTTGCCCGCCCGCCGAGTCGGCTGCCTAATCGTCCGGCTGGTCTTCCTCGTCCCAAGGGTGCGGCTTCTCTTCGAGAGTCACCGGCTCATCGGCGCCCGTGCAGCGGTCCGGCTCTCCCCGGCGAAGCTTCACCGCGTTCCAGGGCCCTCCGCCGGCGACCTCGTCGTCCATGCCCCACTCGCCCTTGAGATATTGATCCCCGTCCTCGCCGCGAGGATCGTCAGGTAGTTGCACGAACCCGAGCCTAAACGCTTTATTCACGGAAGATGCATTATGCCGTGATCCGTGCATTCGCTCAGCCTCAGACGCCAACAGCTTGCGCCGCAAGAATGGGACCATGGGCAACTTCTACGTCAACGTCTCCCTGAAGGGACCGAAGCAGAACGAGATTGCAGGATATCTTCAGACGAGGGGATGCGATGCCTTCATCTCGCCCACGATAGACGGCGTAACCACGATCTGCGAAGCCAAATGCGACGGGCAGAACGAGGATTGCATCAAGCCGTTCACGATGGATCTTTCCAAGCACTTCGCCTGCCCGGCGCTGGCCGTCCTCAACCACGGCGATGACATCCTCATGTACTGGTTCTACGAGAATGGTGTGCTCGGCCACGACTACAATTCCGATCCGGAGTATTTCGAGGAAAACGGGGACGACGATTTCGACGACGACATTGACGATGATGACGAAGAGGCGCCCACACCGGCCGGTGGTGATGCTCAAGCGCTCTGTCGGGGCTTCGGCAACCCGGGCGACGTGGCCGCCGTCAACCAGGCCTTGCGCCAAACCTTTCTCGATAATCCCGATTTCGACTTCGAGTTCGAACGGCACGCAGCCCTTTTGCGTGCTCTTGGCCTGCCGGAGCATGCAGTTTGCTGCGGCTGGAAGTACATAGAGCGCGGCCGATTCCCCGAGGGCTTGGGGAAAAGGGACTTTGCGCGGGTTTAGTCCCCCTTCAAATCTCCGCAAAGACGTGGGTCTCGGCCTTCGCCCCCGGGGGGGTCACCGCGCCCTTGCAGGCAGGGCCGACGGTCTGGGCGTAGCGCCAGAGGGCGCCGGACTGGAAGTCGGTCGTGCGCGGCTGCCACTTGGCGCGGCGGGCCTCGAGCTCGGCCTCGGAGAGCTCGACGTCGAGCGTGCCCTTGTCGGCGTCGATGACGATCATGTCGCCGTCCTCGAGCAGGCCGATCGGGCCGCCCACGGCCGCCTCGGGGCCGACGTGGCCGATGCAGAAGCCGCGCGTGCCGCCGGAAAAGCGCCCGTCGGTGATCAGCGCGACCTTGCCGCCGGTGCCCTGGCCGTAGAGCGCCGCGGTGGTCGAGAGCATCTCGCGCATGCCGGGGCCGCCCTTGGGGCCCTCGTAGCGGATGATCAGCACGTCGCCCTCCTCGTAGCGCCGCTCGAGCACGGCCTCGAGCGCGTCCTCCTCGCAGTCGAAGACCCGCGCGGGGCCGCGGAACTTAAGCTCGGTCATCTGGGCGATCTTCACGATGCCGCCCTCGGGCGCGAGGTTGCCCTTGAGGCCGACCACGCCGCCGGTCGTGCTGATCGGGGCCGAGACGGGCCTCACCACGTCCTGGTCGTCGGGGAGCACGACGCCTTCCAGGTTCTCGGCGATCGTCTTGCCGGTCACGGTGATGCAGTCGCCGTGCAGGTAGCCGCCGTCCAGGAGCGCGCGCAGCAGGATCTGCACGCCGCCGATCTCGTAGAGGTCCTTGGCGACGTACTTGCCCGAAGGCTTGAGGTCCGCGATGTAGGGCGTGTCGCGGAAGATATCGCAGACGTCGTCCAGGTCGAAGTCGATGCCGGCCTCGTGGGCGATCGCCGGCAGGTGCAGGCCGCCATTCGTCGAGCCGCCGGAGCAGGCGACGATCCGGGCCGCGTTCTCGAGCGCCTTGCGCGTCACGATCCGGCGCGGGCGCGGGCCCTCGGCCAGCAGGCGCATGACGGTTTCGCCCGAGGCCTCGCAGTAGGCGTCGCGCGACTCGTAGGGCGCCGGCGCGCCGGCCGAGCCCGGCAGGGCCAGGCCGATCGCCTCGGAGACGCAGGCCATGGTGTTGGCCGTGAACTGCCCGCCGCAGGAGCCGGCCGAGGGACAGGCGACGCATTCCAGCGCGTGCAGGTCCTCGTCCGACATCTTGCCGGCCGAATGGCTGCCGACCGCCTCGAAGACGTCGACGACCGTCACGTCCTTGTTGCGGAAGCGCCCCGGCAGGATCGTGCCGCCGTAGATGAACACGGAAGGCACGTCGAGGCGGACCATGGCCATCATCATGCCGGGCAGCGACTTGTCGCAGCCGGCCAGGCCCACCAGGGCGTCGTAGCAGTGGCCGCGCATGGTCAGCTCGACCGAATCGGCGATCAGGTCGCGCGAGACCAGCGAGGACTTCATGCCGGCGTGGCCCATGGCGATGCCGTCGGTCACGGTGATCGTGGTGAACTCGCGCGGCGTGCCCTGGGCCGCCTTGACGCCCAGCTTGACCGCCTGGGCCTGGCGGTGCAGCGAGATGTTGCAGGGCGCCGCCTCGTTCCAGCAGGTCGCCACGCCGACGAAGGGCTGGGCGATCTCCTGGTCGGTCATGCCCATGGCGTAGTAGTAGGAGCGGTGCGGCGCGCTGGCCGGACCCACGGAAACATAGCGGCTCGGCAGCTTCGACTTGTCGAACTTGGGCTTGTCGTCCAGCGGCATGGCTCTCTCCCCTCCTGCGTATCGTGTCCGTGTTTGCCGGCAGAATACCGGGGCGGCGCCCGGCGCACCAAGGCTTTTCGCGCAAGGCTGGCCTGCGCCGGCGCGCCCGGCTATCGTCGCTGTCCGAAAGCGGCGAGGGGAGTCGATGGGAGCGCTGAACGAGTACGGACCGATCCGCAGGATCGCGCTGCGCCATGCGAAGGACGCCTTCGGCAGCCGCGCGGCGGTCGAACGGCAGTGGCGGGAACTGGGCTACAAGGCCGCGCCGGATTTCGACGAGGCGGTGGCCGAATACGACCGTTTCGCGGAGACCATCGCGGAGAGCGGCGCCGAGATCGTCTTCCTGCCGGGCGGCGACGCGCTGTCGCTCGATGCGATCTACCTGCGCGACGCGCTGCTGCCCGGGCCGGAGGGCCTGGTGCTGTGCAACATGGGCAAGAAGGCGCGCGAGCCGGAGCCCGAGGCCGCCGGGCGGGTGTTGGCCGACCGCGGGCTGGCGGTGATGGGCGCGGTCACCGGCCAAGGCCGGATCGAGGGCGGCGATTTCGTCTGGCTCGACGAGACGGCCTGCGTCGTCGGGCTGACTCACCGCACCAACGTCCAGGGCACACGCCAGCTCCGGGGAATCCTGGGCCCGGACGTGACGGTCGAGACCGTCGACCTGCCGCACTACAAGGGGCCCGGGGACGTGTTCCACCTGATGTCGATCCTGAGCCCGCTGGATGCGGACCTGGCGCTGGTCCATTCGCCGCTCATGCCGATCGGATTCAGGCGCCGGCTGCTGGACCGGGGCATGACGCTGATCGAGGTCGCGGAGGCGGAGTTCGAAACCATCGGCTGCAACGCCCTGGCGCTCGGCCCCCGGCGCTGCCTGATGCTGGAGGGCAACCCGGAGACCCGCCGGCGCCTCGAGGCGGCGGGCTGCGAGGTGCTGGTCTACCGCGGCCGGGAGATCTCGGCCAAGGGCCACGGCGGCCCCACCTGCCTCACCCGGCCGCTCGAGCGCGGCTGAGCGCCGGTCGCGGCAGGCGCGCCATGTTCGAAGGCTTCGGCCGCGAGTGGATCGACACCGGCGAGGCCGAGATCCACTTGGTCCGCGGCGGCGACGGCCCGCCGCTGATGCTGTTGCACGGCTTCCCACAGAGCCACGTCGCCTGGCACAAGGTCGCGCCGACGTTGGCCGAGGCCTTCAGCCTGGTGATCCCCGACCTGCGCGGCTATGGCGACAGCAGCGGGCCGGCGCCGGATGCCGGCAACGAGGCCTATGCGAAACGGGCCATGGCGCTCGACATGGTGGCGGTCATGGCGACGCTGGGCTTCGAGCGCTTCGCGCTGGCCGGCCACGACCGCGGCGGCCGGGTCGCCTACCGCCTGGCCCTCGACCACCCGGAGCGGGTCTCGCGCCTGGCCGTGCTCGACATCGTGCCGACCCTGGAGATGGCCGAGACGGTCGACCTCGGCTTGGCGATCGGCACCTACCACTGGTTCTTCCTGGCCCAGCCGACGCCCCTGCCCGAGCGCCTAATCGCGGGCGATCCGGCGTTTTATCTCGACTTTACCCTGGACAGCTGGGCCGGCGACCCCGAAGCGATCGACCCCGAGGCGCGCGCCCAGTACCGGCGCTGCTTCCAGAGCGACAGCGCGATCGCGGCCGCCTGCGCCGACTACCGCGCCGGCCTCACGACCGACCTCGACCACGACCGGGCCGACCGGGCGGCCGGACGCCGGATCGCCTGCCCGCTGCTCGCGCTCTGGGCGGCGCAGGCCAGCGACGGCAAGGAGCTCGATTTCGAGGGCGTCTGGCGGCGCTGGGCCGAGGAGGTCACGGGTGTCGAAGTCCCGTCCGGACATTTCCTCATGGAAGAGGCGCCGGACGATACCGCCAGGGCGTTATCGCGATTCTTCCTCGAGCCCTGAACCGACATCTGGACAATCTCGGCAGTCGACCCAAATAGGAAACCAGGGGGCCGGAGGTGCCGGCATGGGGGTAGGATTTCATGTGGTTTTGCGGACCGTGGCGGTACTTGCCGCCGCGGCTCAGGTCGTTTCCGCCGGCCCGGCGTCGGCGCAGAGCGCGCCGGTGACCCTGCTCGCCGCCGGCGACATCGCCTACTGCAAGCCGAACTGGGCGGACAAGCTGTTCTACCTGATCACCAAGGGGCGGAAGTTCAAACGCGGCAACCACAGGACCGCCCGGTTGCTCGACCGCCTGGAGGGTACGATCGTCGTGCTCGGCGACCTCGCCTACCGGGAGGGGTCGGCCGAACAGTTCGAACACTGCTACGACCCGACCTGGGGCCGCCACAAGGACCGGACCTATCCGACGCCGGGCAACCACGAGTACCGCAGCAGCAGCGACGCCGCGCCCTATTTCGCCTATTGGGGCGAGCGCGCCGGCCGCAAGAAACGCGGCTACTACAGCTTCGACCTGGGCGCCTGGCACATCATCGCGCTCAACAGCAACATCAAGGCGGGGCGGAAATCCAAGCAACTGCGCTGGCTGCGCGCCGACCTGGCAGAGACCGCGGCGCGCTGCATCCTCGCCTTCTGGCACCATCCGATGTTCAGCTCGGGCGGCAACGGCGACCACCCCATGATGCGCCACGCCTACAGGGCGCTCTACGAGGCCGGCGCCAGCGTCGTGCTGGCCGGTCACGACCACATCTACGAGCGCTTCGCCCCGCGGGACCCCGAGGGCCGCCGGGACGAGCCGCGCGGCATCCGCAGCTTCGTCGTCGGCACGGGCGGCGCGCCACTAGGCCGCCAGCGCCGCACCAACAAGACCAGCGAGGTGGTGCGCACCGGCTCCTGGGGCGTGCTCGAGCTCACCCTCCACGAGGACCGCTACGACTGGGAGTTCGTGACCCTCGACGGCCGCGACAAGGGCGATGCCGGCAGCGCCGCCTGCGTCGAGCGGGCCCCGCTCGTCCAGGCCGCGAACTAGTCGCTCAGGCGCTCCAGCGCGGCGGCTAGGCGGTCGCTCTTCTCGGCCTGTTCGGCGCGGCGCTCGCGCTGTTCCTCGACCACCTCTTCGGGCGCCTTGGCGAGGAACTGCTCGTTGGCCAGCTTCTTGTCGAGCTTGGCAATTTCGGCGCCGAGCTTGTCCCTCTCGCGCGCCAGGCGGGCCTTTTCCTGCGCCACGTCGATCACTCCGGCCAGGGGCAGGATCGCCGTGGCCTCGTCGACGACGATCTGGGCGGCGCCCTTGGGCACCTCGGCCTCGGCGACCTCGATGCCGTTCAGGCGGGCCAGGCGGCCGATGATGTCGCGGTGCGCCTCCAGCCGGTCCAGGGTCGCCGGTCCGGCGTCCTTGATCAACAGGCCGATCTTGGCTGCCGCGGGCACGTTCATCTCGGCCCGGACCGCGCGCACCTCGCCGATCAGGCGGATCGCCCAGTCGATCTCGGCCTCGACCTCCGGGTCGATCAGGGCGGCGTCGAAGGCGGGCCACTGTGCGGCGATCAGCCGGCCCTCCGTGCCCGCGCCGACGTGCTCCCACAGCTCCTCGGTGATGAACGGCATGACCGGGTGCAGCAGGTGCAGCAGCCGGCCCAGCACCCAGGCCGTGGCGGCGCGCGTCTCGGCGGCGGCCGCTTCGTCCTCGCCGGCCAGGATCGGTTTGGTGAACTCGAGGTACCAGTCGCAGAACTCGCGCCAGGTGAAGTGGTAGAGAAGGTCCGCGATGTCGTTGAAGCGGTAGGCCGCGTAGGCCTCGTCGAGCGCCCGCCCGGTTTCCGCCAGCTTGCCGACGATCCAGCGGTTGACCGGCTGGCGGCACTTGGCCGGGTCGAAGGCCGGGTCGAGCGCCGCGCCGTTCATCAGCGCGTAGCGCGCCGCGTTCCACAGCTTGGTGCCGAAGTTGCGGTAGCCCTCGATGCGCGATTCCGCCAGCTTGACGTCGCGGCCGGCCGGCGCCGAGAGCGCCGTCAACGTGAAGCGCAGCGCATCGCAGCCGTAGCGCTCGATCAGCTCCAGCGGATCGACCACGTTGCCCTTGGCCTTGGACATCTTCTGGCCGTGCTCGTCGCGCACCAGGCCGTGAATGTAGACAGTGCGGAACGGCACCTCGCCCTTGAAGTGGAGGCCCATCATCATCATCCGCGCGACCCAGAAGAAGATGATGTCGAAGCCGGTGACCAGCACGTCGCCCGGATAGTAGCGCGCGAGCTCCGGCGTCTCCTCGGGCCAGCCGATGGTCGAGAAAGGCCAGAGCGCCGAGGAGAACCAGGTGTCGAGCACGTCGGGGTCGCGAACGAGGTCGACGGCCTTGCCGTAGTGTTTCCGCGCGGCGGCCGCGGCCTCCTCCTCGGTCGTCTCGACGAAGATCTCGCCGTCCGGGCCGTACCATGCGGGCACCTGATGGCCCCACCAGAGCTGGCGCGAGATGCACCAGGGCTGGATGTTGCGCATCCACTCGAAGTAGGTGTTCTCCCACTGCCTGGGCACGAACTCGGTCCGCCCCTGCTCGACCGCCGCGATGGCCGGTGCGGCGAGCGTCTTGGCGTCGACGTACCACTGGTCGGTCAGCCAGGGTTCGATCGGCACGCCGCCGCGGTCGCCGTGCGGCACCACGTGGAGATGGTCCTCGACCTTCTCGATCAGGCCCTCGGCCTCGAGGTCGGCGACGACGAGATCGCGCGCCTTGTACCGGTCGAGGCCGCGGTACTTTTCGGGCACCTCGTCGTTGAGCCGGGCATCCCGGTCGAAGATGTTGATCAGCTCCAGGCCGTGACGCCGGCCCACCTCGAAGTCGTTGAAGTCGTGCGCCGGGGTGATCTTGACCGCGCCGCTGCCGGTCTCGGGGTCGGCGTGCTCGTCGGCCACGATCGGCATGCGCCGGCCGACCAGCGGCAAGACCGCGTGCTTGCCGATCAGGTCCTTGTAGCGGTCGTCCTCGGGGTGAACGGCCACGCCGCTGTCGCCCAGCATGGTTTCCGGCCGGGTCGTGGCGACTACGATGTAGCGGACCGCCTCGCCCTCGATCGGATACTTGAAGTGCCAGAGGTGCCCCTTGGTCTCGACCTGCTGCACCTCGAGGTCCGAGATCGCCGTGTGCAGCTTGGGGTCCCAGTTGACCAGGCGCTTGTCCCGGTAGATCAGGCCCTGCTTGTGGAGGTCGACGAAGACTTTGCGCACGGCCAGCGAGAGCCCCTCGTCCATGGTGAAGCGCTCGCGCGGCCAGTCGGCCGACGCGCCCAGGCGGCGCAGCTGGCGCATGATCGTGCCGCCGGACTGCGCCTTCCAGTCCCATACCTTTTCGACAAAGGCCTCGCGGCCCAGATCGCGCCGGTGGAGACCCTCCTCCGCCAACTTGCGCTCGACCACCATCTGGGTGGCGATGCCGGCATGGTCCATGCCCGGCTGCCAGAGCACGTCGCACCCCTTCATGCGGTAATAGCGGACCAGGATGTCCTGGATCGTGAAGGTCAGCGCGTGGCCGATGTGCAGGCTGCCGGTGACGTTGGGCGGCGGCATCATGATGGTATAGGGAACCGCCGTGGAGGTCACGTCGGCCCCGAAGGCACCGGACTCCTCCCATGTGGCATAGTGCTTCGTTTCGACCTCGGCGGGCCGAAAGGTCTTTTCCAGCATCGCTGGCCTGTCCTCTGATTCGCCGGTCTGGGGCACGAGCGGCCCCGGGCGTCGCCTAGACGTCCTCGGCGCGGCGGGCCATTCGCTTGATCTCTTCCCTGAGGACCCGTTCCACCAAGGTCTCCAAATGCTCGTCCAGCCAGCCTCTCAGGTAGGGCTCGAGCGCCTCGCGCACGAGCGAGTCGAGGGCCTGGTTGTCGCCAACCGGTCCCCCTTGTCCTTTCCCCTGATCCATGAGAGCGCCGGCAAAGTCCGACAGCGCGGAGGTTACCGCCGCGTCCGTCTCGGGGGATACGAGCCCCCCGGACCCGGCGGCGGCGGTATCCCTATTTCCCATCTCGTCGCCCCCGGTCACGCTGGCAAGAATTGCATCGATTTCATCTTCCTCGGTCCGCCCCGCTTCGTCCTCGACCCGTTCGGTGAGTTCGAGCACGTCGTCCGGCGCCGCTTCCTCTGCGGTGGAGGCTTCCTCCGCCCCCGCCTCCGGGTCGTCCTCCGAGATGATCTTTCGGATGGAGGCCAGGATTTCCTCCATGGTCGGCTCGCCCTGGTCGCTGGGGTCACTCATGAATCAAGATTCCGGTGGCTTTCCTGGTTTCATGGTCTATTTAGTCGGGCCATATCCAATCGTAAAGTGATAGTTGCCGCCGAGCGGCGGCCCGGGACGGGCGCTGTGCCGGCGCGGGCGATGGGCCGGGGCGCCCAATTGCGATCCCCGCGGGCCTCATTCGCCCGGAATCCCGAGGCCGAACCACTTGTTGCGGACCGCCTCGTAGTCGCTTACCGGATCGTAGACATCCACCGGCAGCTTCAAGTCGGTGGCGGTCAGCCGCCCCATGGTTGCAAGTTCGGCATAGGCGGCCACCAGGTCGTCGCGCTGGGCGCGCACGAGATTCACCTCGGAGTCCAGAAGTTCCTGTTCGGCGTCGAGCAGATCCAGAACGGTGCGGGCCCCGACCGCCTGTTCCTGGCGCACACCCTCGAGCGCGATCCGGTTCGCCGCGACCTCGGCCGTGATCGACACGATCTGCGCGCGGGCGGTCTGGTAGGCCTCCCAGGCCCTGATGGCATTCTGTTCGACGGTCCGCCGCGCCGCGTCGATCTCGAGGCGTCGCTGGTTCGCGATCTGCTTGTCCTCGCGCACCTGGCTCGAGACCAATCCCTGCTGATAGAGCGGGATGGTGACCTGGGCCAGGACCCGGTACTGGTCCGTTTCGCCGTTCTCGACGACGTTTTCCTCGCTGTGGCTGATGTCACCGGTCAGCGAGACCTCGGGCAGGAACCGCCCGAGGTCCTCGCGTATCCTGTGCCGCGCGGCGCTCGCGCTGAATTGGGCCGAAGCGAGGTTGGGATTCCGGGCCAAGGCGATATCGACGACAGTCTTCTGTTCGGACGGCAAACCCTCCAGCGCCGGTGGCTGCACCAGGATCCCAGGGTAGATGCCGATCACCTTTTGATAGATGGCGCGGCTCGACGCCAGGTTGCCCTCGGCGTCGATGCGTTCCGCCGTCGCGCGCGCCAGGCGGGCCTCCGACTGGGCCACATCGGTACGGGTAATCTCGCCCACCGTGAACCGGTCGCGGGCGGCCTCGAGCTGGCGGCCAAGCACCTGCTCGTTCTTGCGATTGAGCTGCAGCACCGACTGGTCGCGCCAGACATCCATATGGGCGACGACGGCATCCAGCAACACCTCTTGCTCGGTCGCCGTCAGGCGCGCGCGCTGGGCCTCGACCTCGGCCTCGGCGCGGGCCGTTTCGGCCGTGGTCCGGCCGCCGCGGTAAAGCGACTGTGTCACGCCGACCCCCACCTCCCAGGGTTCGGTCGTCTCCGTGTCGGAGCCCGAGTCCCCCTGGAACTCACGGCGCTCGAGGCCGGCCGACCCGCTGACAGTGACCTGCGGCCGCCAGTTCGACAGCGCCTGCGGCACCCCTTCGTTGACGGATCGGAGCTGGGCGCGCGCCGCGAGCAGGTCCGGGTTCGAGCTGTAGGCCGTGGCGAGCGCCTCCTCGAGCGTCTGCGCGACGGCGGGAGGCGTCACCGAAACGGCGACGGCAAGACCCAGGAGGATGCCCGAAGCGAGGCCCCGGCGGAGCGGACGGCGATCGCGACGAGGGATCGTAGGGATCGGGTCCGGCTTGCCGGCAGCGGTCTGTCCAGTCAACCAGTCAGGCATGGCGGTTCTGCCCATCTTCCTTGACGCCTCGATCGGCGCCGCTGTCCGGCACGCGGTCCACGGCCGCGATCCCCGCTCGCTGCCCGACCGGGCGAACGCTCCGCTGATACTTAGAACACAAAGCCGACCTCGCGCGTGAAGCCCGGCAGGAACGGCGTCGCCGCGTCGAACAGTGTCCGGTGCGACGGCACGCCTGCGATCCGCTGCGTCAAAGTCCCCCGGCCAAGGCCCACCTGGTCGCGAACCACGGCGACCAGACGACCACCCTCGGCCAACTGGTCACAAATCGTCTGCGGCACTTCGGCCACGCTTCCGCCGACCAGTATCACGTTGTAAGGCCCCTGCTTGGCATAACCCTCGGTCAAGGCGCCCTCGACCACGAGGACGTTGTCGACGCCGAGCCCGCTCAAGGTCAGCCCGGCCTGCTCGGCGAGGCCGGCGTCACTCTCCAGCGCCACCACGGTGGCGGCGAGCTGCGCCAGAATCGCGCTCGCGTAGCCGGTACCGCAGCCGATATCGAGCACAACGTCGCCGGGCTCGACGGCGGCGGCCTGCAACAGTCGGGCCAGCACCCGCGGCTCCATAAGATAGCGGCCCTCGGCAATGCTCACGTCCTTGTCGACGTAGGCGATGCCCCGCTTGGCCTCCGGTACGAAGAGCTCCCGCGGGACCGATTCAAAAGCCGCCACGATCTGCGGGTCCGAAACCTTGTTGGGCCGCAGCTGGCTCTCCACCATGTTTGCGCGCGCGCCGGCATAGTCCACGACTGTTCCCCAGCTCCCCTTGTTCGGCGGCGGCCTTCGCGCCGTTGCCGTGCCAACCAGAGGCAGAGTTTTACGGAGGAACAGCGGGAAAGACAAGGCGCGACGAAGCGTCCGAACCAGCTCCGCCCACTGCCCGGCCACACCCCTGGCGCCGCGCTTGACCCTCGCCGATGCGCCTCTTATATCTCGCGGACCTCGCGGCGCGCCTTTCGCCCGCCCCCGGCCCGGTGGCAGAGTGGCTATGCAGGGGACTGCAAATCCCCGTACGTCGGTTCGATTCCGGCCCGGGCCTCCATCAGATCGACCGCCAAACCATCATTGGCCGCGCCCGGCGGCCGCGCTCGGCTTGCAACGCGCCCGCACTTCGCCGCAAAGTATGCGCGGGGCGACCGCCGCGGGGGACCGTCTTTATGAAACTCACGCTGCTGGGGACCGGCTGTCCAGCCGTGCACACTGAGCGCTACGGACCCGCCCAGGTGGTTTGCCACGGGCGCGCGGCCGTGCTGGTCGACTGCGGCTCGGGAGTGACCCAACGGCTGTTGGCCGCGGGGCTCTCGGGCCGGGACCTGGACGCGGTGCTGTTCACCCACCTGCATTCCGACCATATCGTCGATCTGTTCCAGCTCGTGATCTCGAGCTGGCACCAGGGCCGCGACCGGCCGCAGAAGGTCTTCGGGCCGCCGGGCACCCGGAGCTACGTCGAGGGCCTGATGGCGCTGTGGCGCCCCGAGCTCGACCAGCGCATCGCCCACGAGCGCCGCCCCTCGACCGCGGCGCTCGATGTCGAGGTCGTGGAGTTCGGCGCAGGCGAGGTGCTCGCCCTGGGCGGCCTGAGAGTCGCCGCGGTCGAGGTCGACCACCGGCCGGTCGAGCACGCCTACGGCTTCGTCTTCGAGACGGAGGGCGCGCGCCTCGTACTGTCCGGCGACACCCGCCCCTGCCCGGCCCTGATCCGGGCGGCCCAGGGCGCCGACATGCTGCTCCACGAGGTCTTCGTGCACCGCGAGCTGCCCGTGGTGGACGGCCTGCGCAGCGCCGAGACGGTCGCGAACGTAGCCGCCTACCACACCCTCTCCGACCAAGTCGGCAAGGTCGCGGCCGAGGCGGGGGTCGGTGTTCTTGTGCTGACCCACTTCGTGCCGCCCGGCTGTGATCGCGGGGCGCTGCTGGCCGAGGTGGCCGCCGACTTCGGCGGGCCGGTGGTGCTCGGCGAGGGCCTTATGACTCTCGACCCGATCCGGCGCAGCGTCGCCCACGGCGGCGCGATGCTCGGCCTTGGCCGTCGCGGGCCCGCCGAAACTGA
>CAMYKD010000091.1 GCA_947258885.1 uncultured Kiloniellales bacterium
ACGAAGATCACCGCCATGACGATGATGAACTGGACCCAGAAGCCGCCCGGCAGGTTGGTCAGGAAGTCCTTGACCAGTTCCTCGCCGCCGAAACCGCGGAAAGCGGCCGTCAGCATCGCCGCGCCGAGAAGGATGATGAACACCAGAGACGTCGTCTTGGCGGTTTCGACCATCACGCCGCGCAGGGTGTTTTCCGTCGTCAGCGTTCGCCAGAAGCTCCAGACGACCGAAACAACGAACCCAACCGTCATGACGCTCGCCAGACTGAGCGCGACGACATCGCCGCCGGTATTGATGTTCTTGACGTTGATGGGGTGGATGTTGGCGATCAATGCCAGGGCGGTCACCGACACGATGGACAGGATGGCGGGCCGATAGGCGCCCGTCTTGCCTTCGCGCAAGCGATAGCCCGCCATGATCGTTGCGCCGACCGCGCCGATGGCGCCGGCCTGATTGACCGTGGCGACGCCCATGATGATGGAGCCGAGCACGACGAAGATCAGCGCCAGCGGCGGCACCAGGATCAGCAGTACGCGCAGCGCGAATCTCGCATCGTATTTGCCGGCGAAGTGGACGGCGGGCGCAACGTGGGGCCGCAGCAGCGACAGCAGCAGGATGAAGCCCATGTACAGGCCGACCAGGACGAGTCCCGGGATGAAGGCGCCCATGAACATGTCGCCGGCGCTGGTCGACACGATATCGAACTCGGACGGCATGGAAATCTGGCCGGTCGCCTCCTTGTAGAGGCCCTTGCGCGTGGTGCTGGCCTGATCGACGGCGCTGGCCAGCTGGTCGGCCAATATGATCAGCACGATCGACGGCGGAATGATCTGGCCGAGCGTGCCGGAGGCGGCGATCGTCCCGGTCGCCAGAGAGTTGGAATACTTGTTGCGCATCATGGCGGGCAGCGAGATCAGGCCCATCGCCACGACCGTCGCGCCGACGATGCCGGTGGTCGCCGCCAGCAGCGCGCCGACGAAAACCACGGAAATTCCCAGGCCGCCCGGCATCGGGCCGAAGAGCTGCGCCATGGTCACCAGCAGGTCCTCGGCGATCTTCGAGCGCTGCAGCATGATGCCCATGAACACGAACAGGGGAATGGCGATCAGGGTGTCCCGCTCCGCCTCCCAGTAGATGCCGCGGAAGTTGGTCACGCCGGCGGTCAGCCACTGCACCGGGCCGCCCTGCGCGAAATAGGCGCTGGCGTCGCCCGCGAACAGCCAGCCGGCGAGGGCGGCGGCGGCGATGGACAGGATCGCCGAGCCGGGCAGGGCAAAGGCCACCGGGAAGCCGGACCCCAAGGCCCAGATCATCAGCACGATTAGCAGAAGGAGAAAAACAAGCTCCATGGCGGTGTCTTTATCTCTTCCGGCTCTATTGCGTAACGTCCGACTTGTGCTCTTGCTTGCCCGGATCGCCGCGATAATCGGCGACGCCTTCCAGCAGATAGGCGGCGAACTGAATTGCCATGGTTATGGCGAAGATTGCCAGATAGCCGGCCAGCAGGTACTTGACGTACATGCCGAAACCCGATTGCGAGACTTCGAGCCGCAGGATGGGGCTGGTGATTATGGCCGTCGATTGGCCCAGGCCGACGACGAGGATGACCCAGCAGAGCGGAAGTCCCAGCAGCAACGCGCCCACCGCATTGACCAGGCCCTTGGTCTTGTCGGTAAAGCCGGAATAGAGCACGTCGACCCGTACATGGCCCTCCTCGATCAGGGTATAGGCGCTGGAGAACAGGAACAGCCCGCCATACCAGAAGCGGACCATGTCGCCCATGAAGGCTTGTTCATAGGAAAATACGAAGCGCGACACGACGATCTGCAACTCGGCCACGACGACCAGCAGCGCCAGCCACGTAAAGCCCAGCGTGCGCGTGACCGCGGCGAGGATCAGCGAAGCCAGGATCAGCGGGAAATGGACGTACGGCGCGCGAAACTGGCTGCGGCCAAGCTGTGTGGTGATGTCGGCGCCGACGAAGAACTCCAGCAGCTCCTCGACCCGCAGGAACGATATGAGCGCGTCCGCGAACCCGATCAGAAACACCACCCAGAACGCGAACCGCGCGATATAGGCGGCGATCGCGGATATGGCCTCATTGTCCCGGCGCAGCGGGCGGCCCCGGGATCGCGCCACCACAACTGCCGGTACCGCGACCGACAGCAGATAGATCAGCACCTGCAGCCACGCCGCTGCGGAGCCATCCGGTCCGAATGCGCTGACGGCGCCGGGCCATTCGCGCCAGAACGTCAGATAGACATTCAGCAGATAGGCGAACAGCGTCCCGACGATCGTCCATGCGAGGAAGCGAAAGCCCAAAACGGACGCTGTCCAGTGATAATCACGGGCCATCCGACCGGTATCCGAAACCGACATGGGGCTGCGGCCTTGATAGTCGTGGGACGGAGCCGGGCCCCGTCCCACGATCTATAGTTAGGATCGACAACCTGTTAGAGGCCGAGGACCCGATTGCGCTTCAGCGAGTAGCTGACATCCGAAAGCTTCATCCAGCCGCCCACGTTCTTGCGGGCTTCGGCAAAGCTGCCATGGACCTTCTTGGCAAGAGCGCTGTGCGCGCGGGTCTCTTCCATGACCTGCTCGGCGGCCTCGCCGAAACTGTCATAGACGTCGTCGTTGAACTCGCGCAGCTTGATGCCGTGCTCGTCGATCAGCCGCTTCAGATAGGTCGCGTTGTTGGCGTTGTTCTCCGACATCGCGATCTCGCACTCCATCTGGGAGGCGGCCTCGATGGCCAGCTGCTCGGTCTTGGTCAGGCCATCCCACCACTTCTTGTTCATGCCGAACGAGATGAAACCGCCCGGCTCGTGCATGCCGGGATAGTAGTAATACTTGGCGGCCTCGTAGAATTTCAGGAAGTAGTCGTTGTAGGGGCCGACCCACTCGGTCGCGTCGATGGCGCCGGAGACCAGGTTCTCGTAAATCTGGCTGCCCGGCAGCGAGACCGGCGAGCCGCCGACCTTGGCGATGACGTCGCCACCCAGGCCCGGGATACGCATCTTCAGGCCCTTCAGATCGTCGGCCGATTCGATCTCCTTGTTGAACCAGCCACCCATCTGGACGCCGGTATTGCCGCAAGGCAGCGCCTTCAGGCTGAAGCTCGCGGCCAGTTCGTCCCACAGCGCCTGGCCGCCGAGATGATTGATCCAGGCGCTCTGCTCCGTGTAGGTGAGGCCGAACGGAACCGAGGTGAAGAAGGCCCATGCCGGGTGCTTGCCCTTCCAGTAATAGTCGGCCGAGTTATAGGCCTGCGCGTTGCCGGAGGCCACCTCGTCGAACACGTCGAAACCGCCGACGCGCTCGCCGGATGCGAAGTACTTGGTGGTGATCTTGCCGTCAGTCAGGTCGGTGATGCGCTGCGCGTGCCGCTGGGCGCTGACGCCGAGGCCGGGGAAATCGCGCGGCCAGCTCGACACGATGACCATTTCCTTGCGGCCCTGGGCAATGGCCGGGGCCGCGAGCGTGGTGGATGCCGCGACGGCGCCGGCGGCGACGCCTGTTTTGGTTATGAACGAACGACGATCCATCTGTGAGTCTCCCTTACGGTTATTGGACGGCTCCGGAAGAAACACCGGAGGTCCGGTTATGATTGCTGCTCTTGAATAGCAGCCTACAAGGAAATAAGCAGCCCTCATATAATCAAGAAACCTGCAAAACGGCATCCAGACCTCCCGCGGGGCGCGTTCTTGAGCCCAGGAACAGAAGAGATGGAAGGAAATGCACGAATACGTTGCGAAACCTCGATCGAGGCGAGGTTCGCCCTGCCGACGTCCGGCCTTTGGCATGGGCCACACGACCCCGGGGCCTGGGACTCCTTGGCCGGGGATAGACCGGTTGTGCTGACCGGTCCATCGATGATAACTACGCGGGGCAACCCACATCGTCCGCGGCGCGTTTCCCGGACGGTGCCGAGCTGTCCTCATTCGTCGTATCCCGGAGAGTAGCAACCTTGAGTTCACGAGCCGCCAAACGCCGCAAGTCCGGCCGGAAGCCCGAGCATAAACGTCCGAAGCACCACGCGCCGGCCACGGCCGCCACCTGCCCGTCCTGCAACGCCGAGGTCCAATGGGATGCCCGCTTTTGCCATGCCTGCGGCGTTTCCTTGGGCGCCTCGACGGCGTCCGCAGGTTTAGATGTCAAGACTGTTGGCCTGGTCGTCGCCGCCGCAATAGCAATTGTTTCGGTGGTCTTCGCGGTCGCGATCATCGTCACTCAAAACAAGATCCAGGTGCCGCTGCCCAGGCCCGCCGCCAGTTCGGACGCGGGGTCGAGCCCGTCGTTGGATCTATCGAGCATGACACCGCGGCAGGCGGCCGATCGACTGTTCAACCGGGTCATGATGGCGAGCGAGCAAGGCAACGTGGCCGAGGCACTGCAGTTCGCGCCGATGGCGGTGCAGGCCTACGAAAGCCTCGGGACGCTGGATGCCGATGGGCGCTACCACCTTGGGATGATTCACACGATAACCGGCGATTTCGCCAAGGCCCGCGAGCAGATCGGCGCTATCAAGCAGTCCGTGCCCGACCATCTTCTGGGATTCACGCTGGAGCACGCCATCGCCGAGCAGACCGGCGATGCGGAGGCTGCGGCCCGGGCTTCCGCGGCCTTCACCGCGGCCTACGATTCGGAGATGGCGGCGGCCAGAAGTGAGTACGGCGACCATCGAAACACGATCGAGCGATTCCGCGCGGCGGCGGAGGCAGGCACGACCAAGAGCGACTAGCCCGAATTCATTCCCGCCGGTATTGTCACCGTAGTCTGCCGATCGACATCTGCCTGTCGACGACTAATACCGAAGGTCACTTAATGACGCATTTCACCGAGGCGCTTTTGGCCGCCAGCTAGGCGCGCGCTGCGCCGTTGCGCTGGTACAACAAGCAGCGCGTGGGCGCGGCTGGCGGCCAAAAGCGCCCGGCCCTCCGGGTGGGGCGTATCGGGGCAGCCCGACTCAGGATTTGGGGGGCGTTGCGGCGCTTGCCCGATGCGCGCATCGCCCCCGGGTGCCCATTGCGCACCGCGCCTACCCGGGCGACCCGATCCGCTCCCATGAAATGAGTCATTATCAGTGACCTTTGGGATTACTCCTCGCCCGGTTTGCCGCCGCGCAGCTTCTTGAGCGCGCCGCGCCGCGTTTTGGCCTCCAGGCGGCGTTTTTTCGACCCCGGGGTCGGGCGGGTCGGCCTGCGGGCGGCGGGGGGCCGGGCCGCCTTCTTCAGAAGGCTGGTCAGCCGATCGAGCGCGTCGTCGCGGTTTTGCTCCTGGGAGCGGTAGCGCGCGGCGGTAATGACGATGACGCCCTCCTTGGTGAGCCGCCGGCCGGCGAGGCGCTCGGCCCGGGCGCGCAGGTCGTCCGGCAGCGACGGCGAGCCGCGCAGATCGAAGCGCAGCTGCACGGCCGTCGAAACCTTGTTGACGTTCTGTCCGCCGGGGCCCGACGCCCGCACGAAGGTCTCCTCGATCTCTCGCGGGTCGATGGCGATCTGGTCCGTGATTTCGATCATGGCGGCGCGCTTGTGCTGGACTCGGTGCGAAACCGGGTTTCGTGACGCGAGCATACACCGAATTTCTTTGGAGGCTCTTAAGCGACCAAAGAAAACGGCCCGCCAGGCGGCGGGCCGTTCGCTGGATCTTTCGGTGCCGGGTGTGTCGGTGTTCAGGCGGCCGAACGCGCGCCGCCGGTGTCGCCGGCGAGCGCGCCGAGCAGGTTCTGCGGCGAGGACTCGCCATAGGGGTCCGTCTCGCAGTTGTCCGCGAAGCCGGGCTCCTCGAACCAGGCTTCGACCACTCCGTCCTCGACGATCGCGGCGTAGCGCCAGGAGCGCAGGCCGAAGCCGAGATTGTCCTTGCTGACCAGCATGCCCATCTTGCGCGTGAACTCGCCCGTGCCGTCGGGGATCAGCTTGACGTTCTCGAGGCCCTGCTGCCGGCCCCAGGCGTTCATGACGAAGGCGTCGTTGACCGAGATGCAGTAGATCTCGTCGATGCCCTGGGCCTTGAAGTCACCATGGAGCTTCTCGAAGTCGGGCAGTTGGTAGGTCGAGCAGGTCGGCGTGAAGGCCCCGGGCAGCGAGAAGAGGACGACGCGCTTTCCCTTGAAATAGTCGTCCGTTGTCCGGTTCTCCCAGCGGTAGGGGTTCGGGCCGCCGACGGACTCGTCGCGCACGCGGGTCTTGAAGGTCGCTTGGGGAAGCTTCCTGCCGATCATCAGTGTCTCCTTTCGGTCCAGAGCCAGATATTAGAATAATTCCAATATATGAAGTAGACACCTGTCTTCAAGGTGAAAAATTTTAGATCTTATGAAACTTGCCCCGGGTGTTGGGTGACGGCCGCGGGCTTGGGGGCCGTGATGCCCGCTACGGGCGCGCGGGCCGTAGGTCCGGGGCCATGAGCGTCCGTGTCCGCGGGTCTTCGCGCAGCCGCTCGGAGGTCTCGAGAAGTGGCGCCAGCGCCTCGGCCAAACGTCCGAGCCCGCGTGCGAGGGCGCCGAGGCCCGGGCTCTCGAGGGCCGAGCCCAACGCGTCCTCGAGGAAGGCCTGGACGGGATCGCGCTCCTTCGGGAAGCGCTTGACCCGCAACGTATCGGGTGCGGCGCCCACGGCCTCGGCGGCCAGCGCGACCGCCCGGTCGAGCCCGCCCAGCTCGTCGACCAGGCCGCGTTCCGCGGCATCCTCGCCGGTCCACACCTGGCCCTTGGCCACCTTCAGCACGTCTTCGAGGGCCAGGCCGCGACCCACCGCAACCTTGGCCGTGAAATCGCCATAGGTGCCGTCGAGGCGCCGCTCGAGGCGCGCCCAGCCGTCCTCCGAGAAAGACCGGTTCGGGCTCCAGATCCCGGCGTTGCCGCCGGCCTGGACGCCGTCCCACGTGATCCCCAGCTTGTCCCACAGGCCGCTCAGCACCAGCTTGCCGGCGACCACCCCGATCGAGCCGGTCACGGTGCCGGGCTGGGCCACTATCTTGTGCGCGGGCGCGGCGACGAAATAGCCGCCCGAGGCCGCCAGCCCGCCCATCGAGACGATCACCGGGATGCTCTCGTCGCGGGCCCGCTGCATCTGGCGCCAGATCACGTCGGAAGCGACGTAGGAGCCGCCCGGGCTGTCGATTCGGAAGACCATGGCCTCGACCTCCGGATCGTCGAGCGCGTCGGAGATCGCCCGGGCCACCGTATCGGCGCCCATGACCAACCGGCCGAAGGCCGGGTCGTTCTCGCTCTCGGCCAGCTGCACCGGCCCGAGGCCGTAGATCAGCGCGACCGCAGGGCCGTCCGGCTCCGGCGCCTCGCGGGCGCGCTCGTAGTCGGCCAGGGCGAAAAACTCCGCCGCCTCGCCCGCCTCCGCCAGAACCGCTTCGTCCGCCTGGTCCCGGTAGCCCAAGCGGTCGGCCAGGCCGGCGTCCAGCGCGCCCTCGGCATCGTAAGGACCGCGGTCGATCAGGGCCTTTACGGCCGCGGCGTCCAGGCCGCGCGCCTCCGCCACGCCGGACGCGATCTGGCCGAGCCAGGAATCGACCAGCCGCTGGAGGTTCCGGCGCTGCGGCTCGGGCAGCCTCGTGTCGGTCAGCATGTTCATAACGCCCTTGAACTCTTCCCGCTGGCCGAGCTGCGGCTCGATGCCGACCTTGTCGAGCGCCGCGCGCAGGAAGGGGCTCTCCAGGAGCAGGCCAGTCAGGTCCAGGTCGCCCGAGGGCTGCAGCCAGATCCGGTCGAAGGCGCTGGCCAGATAGTAGTGCCGTGTGCCGTCGCCGCCCTCGCCGAAGCTCTCGGCGAAGGCCACCGCGAACTTGCCCCGGTCCCGGAAGCGCTTGATCGCGTCGCGCAGCTCCTGCGCCTGGGCGATGCCCAGGGGCCCGCGCCCGACCCGGGCGATCAGGCCCTTGACCCGTGGATCGCGCCCGGCGGCCTTCAGTGCCTCCAGGGACTCGCGCATTACCACGACCTCGCCCAGCGAGGCGCGGGCGAGCGGGTTGTCCGGCCGCACCTCGACCACGCCTTGGGCGAGGTCGAGGGTCAGCACCGCGCTCTCCGGTATCTCGGGCCGTGCCACCTTGAGCGGCTCGGCCCGGGAGACGAGCAACGCCACTCCGATGAGGGCCACCAACACCAGAAATCCGATCGCCGCGAACAGGCCGACCAGGCTCTTCAGTATGAACATGACAGCGCGCATGGCTCTCGTCCGCTCTCGTCCGCTCTCGTCTGCTCCCGCCGCGCCCGGAACCGTGATAGGCGCGATCGCCCCGCGAGTCGACTCCGGATTGAATCGGCTTCGTCGAAGCGCCGGCGGCTACGGCTCGCCCGATCCGGCTGTTGGGCCGCTTGCCGCGGCGGGCGAGATCCCCTCGGGCTCGGGCTCCGCGCCCTCGCTCAACCAGGCGCGAAACAGCGTATAGCCGAGCGCCAGGACGACCGATCCGACGAACAGGCCGATGATTCCGTGGGCGAGAAATCCGCCGATCGCCCCGACGAAGATGATGGCCATCGGGACCTGGACGCCGCGGCCCAGCAAGATGGGTTTCAGGATGTTGTCGAGCAGCGTGACGAAGACGCCCCAGACGAGGAACAGAACGGCGGTGCCGGTATCCGCGGTCGCGAAGATATAGATCACCGCCGGGATCATGATCAGGCCGACGCCGAGCTGGATCACGGCGAGAAACAGGCAAAGCAGCGCCAGCAGGCCGGCTCCAGGCAGGCCGACCGCGAGGAAGCCGAGCCCGGCGAGGATCGCCTGGATGAGCGCCACGCCGAGGATGCCGCGGGACACGCTGCGCACGGTCGCGCTGGCGAGATCGGCAAACTTCGGCCCCTGCTCGCCGATCGCCCGGGCGGCGATCGCATCCGCCGTTTGCACGCCGCCTTTCGAATGCGCCAGCAGCACGCCCGAGATGACGATGGCGAAGACGAACTGCAGCATGCCGAAGCCGACGCCGCCGGCGGCCGAGAGCAGCCAGACACCGACCGCCCTGATCTGCGGCCCGATCTTTTGCAGCGCCTCCGCCAGGTTCTCCGAAGCGAGGCTCCAGAACTTGGCCAGGGGCGTGCCGATCAGCGGCCAGGTAGCGACGCTCTCGGGAGGCGGCGGGATCCGCAGACTTCCTTCGCGCAGCATCTGCGCGAGTTCCCGCGCGCCTTCGATGAGCGTGCCGGCGAGCATCATCATCGGACCGCCGAGCAGGACGAGCATCAGGACGGTGACCAGCGTTGCGGCGAGCGCACGGCGCTGGCCGAGCGCGCCGTATAGACGGTGGTAGCCGGGATGCGCCGCGACCGCGAGAATGATGCCCCAGATGACCGGCACGATGAACGGGCGGACGATCTCGAAGGACCAGACCACCAGGAGGACCAGCAGGCCGATTCGGATGCTGACCTCCAGCGCCCGTTTCAGGAAGGCCTTGTCCTTCAAGGTATCGTTTTCCGTGGTCACGCGAAGCCCCCTCCCCGGTTCCCTGCGGCAGCCATCGAGGCGCTACGGTCGTTCGCCGATGGCAAGGGTCGCCCGGTTTCCGGGCCCATCTTGGAGCAACGACAATTGCCTGGCAACTCGGCCAGCCAATGGCAAGCCTTCCGGCGCCGGGGCGTTGCGCGCGCCGGGCGATCGGTTAGAGTCGCGGCACCATTCGGCACGGGAGCAGGGACCATGAGGCGCAAGCCCCGCCGCGGCGGCGGACGCCAGGCGGAGGTCACGATCGAGTCGCTCGGCGGGCGCGGCGACGGGGTGGCGCGGCTCGACGGCCGGCCGGTCTTCGTGCCGCTCACCCTGCCGGGCGACCGGGTGCGGCTGCGCATCACCGGCGAAAAGGCCGGGGCCTTCAAGGCCGAGGTCATCGAGCTGCTGGCGGGCGGCCCGGGGCGGGTCGAGCCGCCCTGTCCGCACTATGGGCCCTGCGGCGGCTGCGCCTTGCAGCACCTCGAGGCCGGCCGTACGGCAAGCTGGAAACGGGAGCAGGTCGTGCAGGCGCTGGCGCGCCGGGGCCTGCCGGGCGAGGCGGTCCGGCCGCTCATTGCCGTCCCGCCGGGCAGCCGGCGCCGGGCCGCGCTGGCCGCGGTGCGGACCCAGGCGGGGGTCCTCTTGGGGTTTCACGAGCGGGCGAGCCATAAGGTGATCGATGCGCCCGGCTGCCGGCTGCTGACGCCCGGGCTGACCGCGGTCCTGCCGTTGCTGCGCGCGGCCCTGGCCGGGATCCTGGCGCCGCGCGAGAGCGCGGACGTGACCCTGTGCGAGACCGAAAGCGGGGTCGACCTCCTGCTGATCTCGCGGCGGCCCCCGGACTTGGCGGCGCGCGAGGCCCTGGCCGAGCTGGCCCGCAGCGCCGACCTGGCGCGCCTGTCCTGGGCGCCGCCGGACGGCGAGCCGGAGCCGGTCGCGCGCCGGCGTCCGCCGCGGATCAGTTTCGCCGGTGTCGCCGTCGTGCCGCCGCCCGGCGGCTTCCTGCAGCCCAGCGCCGAGGGCGAGTCCGCGCTCACCCGCCTGGTTCTGGACGGCCTGCCCGCGCCGGCCGAACGGGTGCTCGACCTCTACGCCGGCTGCGGCGCGTTCAGCTTTCCCCTGGCGGAGCACGCGCGGGTCCACGCGGTGGAGGGCGACGAAGCGGCGCTGGCCGCGCTCCGGACCGCGGCGCGGGGGGCCGGGCTGGAGGGGCGCGTGAGCGCCGAGGCGCGCGACCTGGCGCGCCGGCCGCTGCAGGCTTCGGAGCTGGCCGGCTTCGACTGCGCCGTCTTCGACCCGCCGCGGGCCGGCGCGCGGATGCAGGCCGAGGCCTTCGCCGCCTCGGACCTGCCCGCGGTCGTGGCGGTCTCCTGCAACCCCAACACCTTCGCCCGCGACGCGCGGATCCTGGTCCACGGCGGCTTCGCCCTCGCCGAGGTCACCCCCCTCGACCAGTTCCCCTGGTCCGGCCACGTCGAGCTGGTGGCCGGGTTCAAGCGCTAGCGGGTGGCGGGCCGGCTATTCCGGGGTGGCGTTGAGCCGGTAGACCGCGCCCAAGGCCGCCGGGGCCTTCTTGGAGAACCCACCGAACCATTTCCTGTAGATCTGGATGATCTGCCCGCTTCGATAGAGGTGCGACAGAACGCGGTCCGCGACGAGGCGAAAGTCCGCGTCATTGCGTCTCACGGCGAGAGCGAATGGCTCGAAGGAGAACAGTTCGTTGGAAATGACCAAGTCGCCCTTGTCCTTCGACTCCAAGACAAGGCCGATGAGAACGACCTGGTCGGACGAGAAGGCGTCTATCTTGCCGTCGCGCAGGGATTTGACCGCATCCGATGCCGAATCGACCGGAACGACCTCGGCCTCGGTCAGCGAGTCCTTGAGCGCGCCTTTGAGGACTTCGATCGTCGTCGTGCCTTTGACGACGCCGACCTTCTTCCCCTGGAGATCCGCGACGGCCGCGACCTTGGACCCGTCCAGGCTCAATAGTGAGGCGCCCGTGACGAAGGTGAGCTGGGTAAAGTCGACGATTTCGCTGCGGGAGAGCGTCTTCGTTGTCGAACCGCAGAGAATGTCGATCTTGTTGTCCGACAGGGCCGTGAAACGATTTTCCGCATTGACCGGCACGAATTCCACGGTGATTTCGGGCGCCTTGAGCTGTGCCTTCACCGCCGTGGCGATGCGCTGGCAGAGGTCGATCGAATAGCCGACCGGCTGTCCGCTGCTGTCGACGAACGACATCGGCGGCTCCGACTGGCGGTATCCAAGCCGTATCGTCCCGGACTCCTTGATCTGTTCGAGGGTCCCGGACTGCTCCGCCGCGCTCAGCGGCGACGCCAGCAAGATCAATGCCGAGACGGCCGTCAGGAAAATCTTCATGAACCCGTTCCTCCCTATCCAAGTTTTCGCGTCACCGGCCGAGGCCCATCCTGCCCGGATCCGCCGGGCCGCCGAGGACTCTCCCCGTCTCGTTCCGATTTTTGGGAATGACGCCCTTTCACTGCGGATCATAGTAGGCCATAGCGACAGGGGCAACGCGTTCACACAGGGTGCCCACGAGCCGTCTTGCCTTCCTCGCTCCTATAGGCCGCACTGTCCCCGGTGGCGCAGCAGATGGTCGGTCAGGACGATCGCCATCATGGCCTCGCCGACCGGCACGGCGCGGATGCCGACGCAGGGGTCGTGGCGGCCCTTGGTCGAGATCTCCGTGTCCTTGCCGTGAATGTCGACGGTCCGGCGCGGCGTCAGGATCGAGCTGGTCGGCTTGACCGCGAAGCGCACCACGATGTCCTGGCCGCTCGAGATGCCGCCCAGGATGCCGCCGGCCGCGTTCGAGAGGAAGGCGATCTCGCCGTCCTCCATGCGCATCTCGTCGGCGTTGTCCTCGCCCGACAGCGCCGCGGCGGCGAAGCCGGCGCCGATTTCCACGCCCTTGACCGCGTTGATCGACATCATGGCCTTGGCGAGGTCCGCGTCCAGCTTGTCGTAGACCGGCTCGCCCAGCCCGGCGGGAACGCCCTTGGCCACGACCTCGACCACCGCGCCGGTCGAGGAGCCGTCCTTGCGCACCTCGTCCAGGAACTCGGCCCAGCCCTCGACCGTCTCGGCGTCGGGGCACCAGAAGGGGTTCTGCTCCACCTGCTCCCAGTCCCAGCGCGCCGGGTCGATGCCGTAGGGGCCAACCTGCACCAGGGCGCCGCGGATCGTCACGGCGCCGTCCAGCAGGTGGGCGAGAACCTTGCGCGCCACGCCCCCAGCGGCGACCCGCGCCGCGGTCTCGCGCGCCGACGCGCGCCCGCCGCCGCGAAAGTCCCGGATGCCGTACTTGCTCCAGTAGGTCATGTCGGCGTGGCCGGGCCGGAACTTGTCCTTGATGTCGCCGTAGTCCTTGGCGCGCTGGTCGAGGTTCTCGATGGTCAGCGCGATCGGCGTGCCCGTCGTCCGGCCCTCGAAGGTGCCCGAGAGAATCCGCACCTGGTCGGCCTCGCGGCGCTGTGTGGTGAAGCGCGACTGCCCCGGCCGGCGGCGGTCGAGCCAGGGCTGCAGGTCGGCCTCGGCCAGCGGGATCTTGGGCGGCACGCCGTCGACCACGCAACCGATCGCCGGCCCGTGGCTCTCGCCCCAGGTCGTGAAGCGGAAGGCCCGGCCGAAGGCGTTACCGGGCATGACGCTTCGCCGACAACAAAAAATGGGGACGGTCCCCATTTTTTCCCGAGGGTAGATGTTCCGAGGAGAAACCGGACTCCCACGGGCCCTCACCCTCCCGCTTCGCGGGCCGCGCGGAGCGCCGCGCATACGCGCCCCTCTCCCGAGGGGCGAGGGGAATGCCGCCTCGAGGCAAGAAGATGAGAAATGTTTCCATGGTCCCTTGCGGGCCTTCTTGCGGTCTCCGGCCCAGCCGCGGCGCTTTTCGAAGGCGGGCGCTCGCGCTCACGACTTGGGCGTGAGGCTCTGCAGCAGCTCGGCGACCTGCGGCGCGGAGTCGACCGCCACCATGCCGACGGAATGATAGCCGCTGTCGACGTGGTGGACCTCGCCCGTCACCCCGGTCGAGAGGTCGGACAGCAGGTAGAGCGCCGAACCGCCGACCTGGCCTATGGTCACGTTGCGGCGCAGCGGGGCGTTGTACTCGTTCCATTTCAGGATATAGCGGAAGTCGCCGATGCCCGAGGCCGCGAGCGTCTTGATCGGCCCGGCCGAAATCGCGTTGACCCGGATGTTCTTGTCGCCCAGGTCGGTGGCCAGGTAGCGCACGCTGGCCTCCAGCGCCGCCTTGGCGACGCCCATGACGTTGTAGTGCGGCATGACCCGTTCCGAGCCGTAGTAGGTCAGCGTCAGGAGGCTGCCGCCCGCGGTCATCAGGGGCACGGCGCGCTGCGCCACCGCGGTGAAGGAGAAGCAGGAGATGTCGAGCGAGCGCACGAAGTTGTCGCGGCTGGTGTTGAGGTACTTGCCCTTCAGCTCCTCCTTGTCGGAGTAGGCGATGGCGTGCACCAGGAAGTCGAGCTTGCCCCAGGTCTCCTTCAGCGCGGCGAAGACCGCGTCGATGCTGGCGTCGTCGGCGACGTCGCAGGGCAGCACGAGATTGGAGCCGACCGACTCCGCGAGCGGCCGCACGCGCTTTTCCAGCGCCTCGCCCTGGTAGGTGAAGGCCAGCTCCGCGCCGTGCTCGTGCGCCTTCGACGCGATGCCCCAGGCGATCGAGCGGTCGTTGGCGACGCCCATCACCAGCCCGCGCTTGCCGGCCATGAGCGGTTGACTGTCGGACATGCCTGTTCACGCCTTCCGGTTGACCCTTTTGGAGTGCGGCGCATCCTACAGCAAACACCCGGCGGGTCAATTCGCCGAACGAGGGGCGGATGGCGTGTCGTTGCGGGCGGTGATCTAGCGGCGTGTCAGGTGAATACCCTATCTGTACATATTGAGGTTTGAATAGCGAATAGCTCGTGTGCTCGCGCCCGTCGCGGCGACGTGGTTGCGATTGACGGCTGCTCTTCCCCTAGCTCTGGCCCTTGCCATGACACGGTTGCCAAGACGGCTCATAGCCATGAGTGGTCAGTCCGCGTGCCATCCCCAAACTTGCCAGGTGGATTAGGTGAACCGGATTAGTTCGCATCCATTCTTCGCGCGGATACCGAGCGCCAGACCTACCTCGCGCTCGCCCCTGATTTCTGTGGCATCATGGTTGACATCATCACGCTGGATGTTCTTGATCTCGCCGATCATCGTAAAGCCCTTGCCTTAGATGTAGATGGCATCGCCGACCTTGAGACTTGCGTTGGCAATCTTGGCGACGACGATATCGTCGTGGACTGGGAGATCCCGAGTAGGATGACCCGGAGATGAAGACTATTCTAGCGTACCTGTCGATCGGTGTTTTGTTTGTCGTCATCGTGGCGGCCGTGCTCCTTTTCACCTCCTTGGGTGAGCGGCCCCTCACTGCTGTTTTCGCCGTTGGCGATGTCGAGGCCGTCGACTTTGCAGAGTTGAAGCTCACGGACAAACCGAACCAGTTCCTGACGTGTCCGCCTGGTTTTTGCAGCGCCAACCCGCACGCCGACAGCCCGGTGTTCGACGTCTCCGTTGATCAGCTGCGCGAGCGTTGGCGCGAGGTTGTTGCAGTTCAGCCGCGTGTCGAGTTCTTGGCGGGGGACGAGGAAGGCCAGCAGTTCGATTACGTTCAGCGTTCAGTGCGATTCCGCTTTCCCGATATCATTACGGTGCGGTTCATCTCCGTTTCGTTTTCACAATCCACGCTCGCCATTTACAGTCGCTCCATCTACGGGAAGAGCGACTTCGGCGTGAACCGCGAGCGGATCGACGCTTGGCTCAAACCTCTCCGCGAGGGCCTGTGAACCAGGCCTGCCGGGCCGCAGCACAATGTTGATTGGCGACATGTACGGCTGTGCCCTATGGAAGCGGGTTGTCGGGGCGTTGGAAGAGATACAGCGAACCCCGGCTACTTCCGGACCTGAGGGCAACCCGGAAG
>CAMYKD010000092.1 GCA_947258885.1 uncultured Kiloniellales bacterium
CCGAAGTTACAATTTGGCGGCGGATTTTTCTTAGATTCAATTGTGTTTGACCACGTGCAGTTGAAGGAATGACAACTAATGACGGATCCGGACTAATACCGATTCCGCGTGAATCATTCGGCGGGCCACCAGTGGAAGCAGGTGTTGGCTTTAAGAAGGTCGGCTTGATCGGTGAGGGCGGAGCATCTTCGGTCGAGGGTGTCGGCGAGCTGGTCGAGAGTTTCGAAGGATTTGTTTGCGACAGCCTCGTCGGTGAGTGGCCATAGCCGCTCGGCCGGCTGGAGCTCTGGCGAATAGGGCGGCAGGAAGCAGAGGCGCAGGCCCTTTGGCAACTTCACCTTTTTGCTGACGTGCCAGCCGGCATTGTCGAGGACGAGGACGACCGTCTTGTCCTTGCCGGCGCCGGTGATCTGAGCGAAGCCATCGAGGACGGCTTGGAACAGGGCGACATTGACGGAGTTGGCGACCCACCATTCGACCTCGCCGCCGGCCGGTCGGACGAAGGCGTAGAGGTAGAGCCATTTGTATTTGTGGGCGCTGACGGAGATCGGCCGCTGTCCGATCCTGGCCCAGACGCGCCGGGCCAGTGGCTTCAGGCCGAGGCGGTGCTCGTCGAAGGCCCAGACCTCGACCCGCCGCCGCGGCGCTTCTGCCCGTGCCGCCGCCACCGTTCGCCCGAGTTTTTTTTGAAGGCCGCACGCTCCTCAGGACCCGCCGCCTTGGCATGACGCGGGCGCGGGCGTTGCAGGCTGAAGCCCAGGCGGTGGAGGTAGTCCAGGCCGCGCTTGGGCGAGACCTCTCGCCCGAGATAGGCGGACATCCAGGCCGCCACCTGCCGACCGCTCCACAGACCGCCGTCCGCCGGCGCCCCCTCCAGCGCCGTCGCCAAGGCCGAAAGTCCCGCCGCGTCCAGAAGCGGCTTCGCCCCGACATTGCCACGACGACGGTCGCCCAGCGCCTCGATACCCTCCGCGTTCCAACGCTCGATCAGCTTCTGAACCCAACGCTCCGTGAACCCCGTCACCCGCGCCACCTCGGCTACAGGCTCACCAGACAGCAACAGCCAGATCACCTGCAAATGCGACCGTCGAACCGAATCCCGTTCAGCGCGATAAGCCGTCCGCACTTCCAAGGCCTCAAGGTGTCGATCCAATATCTTCCGCTCGCCCATCAGGTCAAACCCCACATCTTGTGGCTACAACCCTGAGCGAATCACAGATCCTACGAATCAATCAAGCGGGTTTCGTATTATTGGCCCACTGTGAGCGGGTCCCCGGCAAGCCAAAGGTGGGAGCTATGCCCCCATGGCTTGGATCAGCGGGCGGATGCCGATGATGTTCGTGACGCGTGTGAGGTTATAGGCGAGCACGCTCAGCGCCATCTCGGTGCGGACGTTCTTCAGGCGCTTCATCAGAAAGTGCGTTGCTCCCATACGCGCCTTGATGGTGCCAAAGGGATGTTCGACCGTCTCGCGACGCTCGCGCATGGCCTGCGGGTTTTCGTCAAGCCGCCGCTGGACGGCTTCGAGAACATCTTCGTGTTCCCAGCGATTGACACGGCGCTCCTTGCTGGGGGTGCAACGGTCTTTGATCGCGCATGTCGAACAAGCGCCAGTCCAGTAGTATCGGAGCATCAAGCCATCCTGTTCGCGCTTGTAGCGGTAAGTCATGCGTTCGCCGGCAGGGCAAACATAGACATCCTCATCCGCCACATAGCGAAAGTCTTCCTTGCCGAAGCGACCCTGTTTCTTGGCCCGTGAGGTCATCGGCTTGGGCAGCGTGACCGTGATGCCGGCTCGATCGCAGGCCAGGATCTCCTCGCTGTCGAAGTAACCGCGGTCCGCCACAACATCGAGCTCCTCGACCTCAAGCACGGCCTTGGTTTGCTCGGCCATCGGCGAGAGTTGTGATCGGTCATTGCCGACATTGATGACCTCATGGGTGACGATCAAATGGTGTTCCCGATCGACGGCAACTTGGACATTGTAGCCGACGACGCCCGAGCCACGGCCAGAGGTGGCCATGGAGCGGGCATCGGGATCGCTCAGCGAGATCTGCTGATCCGGCGCCTCTTGTCGCTGAGCCTCGAGCCCTTCCAGGCGCCTCATCTCCTCCTCGAGCTTGGCGATCTTCTCCTTGAGGCGCCCGCCGCTCTTACACCACTTCCCGGGACACGATCTTCGGCGAAATTGGGACACAAAATCCCATCGCCATTCAAGAGCACACGACACAGACCTTGCATTGCCTTGCGAAACCGGTAGAAAAGCCTAGATATTGGGCATCACAGCAAGGCTGCTTAAACCGTGAGCATTGTTCTCGGCGACGTTCGGCTCGACCATCCGGTGATCCTGGCGCCCATGTCGGGCGTCACCGATCGGCCGTTCCGGCGGCTGGTCAAGCGCCTGGGCGCCGGGCTCGTCGTCTCCGAGATGATCGCCAGCGAGGCGGTTGTGCGCGAGGCGCGGCGGAGCGTCAAGGAATCGCGCAAGCTGAGCGAGCGCGCCGAGGAGTCCTCCCCCATGGCGGTGCAGCTGGCCGGCTGCGAGCCCACGGTCATGGCCGAGGCGGCGCGGCTCAGCCAAGACCGGGGCGCCGCGATCGTCGACATCAATTTCGGTTGCCCGGCCAAGAAGGTGGTCAACAAGGACGCCGGCGCGGCGATCATGCGCGACGAGGCCCTGGCCGCGCGCATCCTGGAGGCCACGGCGAAGGCCGTCGACGTTCCGGTCACGCTCAAGATGCGCACCGGCTGGGACGAGTCGCAGCGCAACGCGCCGGACCTGGCCAGGATCGCCGAGGCCTGCGGCATCAAGATGATCACCGTGCACGGCCGGACCCGCTGCCAGGGCTACGGCGGCGTCGCCGACTGGGCCTTCGTGCGCGAGGTCAAGGAGGCGGTCTCGATCCCGGTCGTCGTCAACGGCGACCTCACCGACCTCGGCGACGTGACCCGCGCCCTCGAGGCCTCGGGCGCCGACGGGGTCATGATCGGGCGCGGCGCGTACGGGCGGCCGTGGTTCCTTAATCAAGTGATGCATTTCTTGGCCGGGGCGAAGGTGCCGGAAGACCCGCCGCCCGCGGCGCTGCGCGATCTCGTCTTGGCGCACTACGACGCCATGCTGGCGCACTACGGGACGCGTTCAGGCGTGCGCATCGCCCGCAAGCACCTGGGCTGGTACGCCAAGGGCCTCGCCGGGGCCGCCGCGTTCCGGGCCAAGGTCAACCGGGAGGACTCGCCGGAACGGGTCGCGTCCCTGGTCCGCGCGCTGTTCGACGGCGAAGAGGAGCGGCTGGCGGCATGACGGCGAAAAGCGCGACCAGGCCGGCCGGCCGGTGGGAGTCCGCTCCGCCGGACAGCGCCTTCGTCCTGAACGCCATGACCAGGCCGATCCTGGTGATCGACGGGGCGGGCCGTCTCTCCTATCTGAACCAGGCCGCGGAGCAGTTCTTCAAGACCGGCGCCAGCGGCCTTCTCGGCCGGCCCCTGGCCGAGGTCCTGCCGGCGGACAGCCCGATCTTCACCCTGATCGAGCAGGTGCGCGGCGGCGCGCAGAGCGTCACGGAGTACGGCATCACGATCGAGACCCCGAGGATCGGCACGCACGACGTCTCGATCGATGCGACGGCGGTCGCCGAAGACCCGGGCAGCGTGGTCCTGTCGCTGCAGGAACGGAGCATCGCCCGCAAGATCGACCGCCAGCTGGTCCACCGCAACGCGGCGCGTTCGGTGACCGCCATGGCGGCGATGCTGGCGCACGAGCTCAAGAACCCGCTTTCGGGCATTCGCGGCGCGGCCCAGCTGCTGGAGCAGACCGCCGCCGACGGCGACCGGGCGCTGACCCGCCTGATCTGCGACGAGACCGACCGGATCGTGGGCCTGGTCGACCGGATGGAGATGTTCTCCGACGACCGCCCCATTGCCCGCGCGCCGGTCAACATCCACGAGGTGCTCGAGCACGTGCGCCGGGTGGCGGGCTCGGGCTTCGCCCGCAAACTGCGCTTCGTCGAGACCTACGACCCCTCCCTGCCGCCGGTCTACGGCAACCGTGACCTCCTGATACAGGTCCTGCTCAACCTGGTGAAGAACGCGGCCGAGTCGGTCTCCGAGGAGGACGGCGAAATCAGCCTTTCGACCGCCTACAGCCACGGCGTTCGCCTCGCCGTGCCGGGCAGCGGCCGGCGGGTCGACCTGCCGATCGTCATCGGCATCCAGGACAACGGCCCGGGAATACCCGAGGACCTGCGCCCCCATCTGTTCGATCCCTTCGTCACCACCAAGCTCGGCGGCAAGGGCCTGGGCCTGGCGCTGGTGGCCAAGATCGTGGGCGACCACGGCGGCGTGATCGAGTTCGAGAGCCGGCCGCGGCGCACGAGGTTCCGCCTGATGCTGCCAGTGGCGCCGCTCGGGGTCGATCGGCCATGAGCGGCGCGAGCATTCTGATCGCCGACGACGACCGGGCGATCCGCACGGTCTTGACCCAGGCCCTCGGCCGGCAGGGCCACAGCGTGCGGACCACGGGCAACGCCGCGACCCTGTGGCAGTGGATCAAGCAGGGCGAGGGCGACCTGGTGATCACCGACGTGGTCATGCCCGACGAGAACGGGCTCGACCTGATCCCGCGGATCAAGAAGCTGCGGCCCGGCCTCAGGGTCATCGTCATGAGCGCGCGCAACACGCTGCTGACCGCGGTCAAGGCGACCGAGCGCGGCGCCTTCGAATACCTGCCGAAGCCCTTCGACCTGCGCGAGCTGGTCGGCGTCGTCGAGCGTGCCCTCAGCGAGCCCGGCCGAACGCCGCCCCGGGCGGGCGGGGACTCTTCGCCCGAGGCCGCGGAGGAACAACTGCCGTTGATCGGCCGGTCCAGCGCCATGCAGGACATCTACCGGGTCCTGGCGCGCCTTATGGGCACCGACCTCAGCGTCATCATCTATGGGGAATCCGGTACCGGAAAGGAATTGATCGCGCGCGCGCTGCACGACTACGGCAAGCGGCGCAACGGTCCCTTCGTCGCCATCAACATGGCCGCGGTACCCCGGGAGCTGGTCGAAAGCGAGCTGTTCGGCCACGAAAAGGGCGCCTTTACCGGCGCCACGGCGCGCTCCGCGGGGCGCTTCGAGCAGGCGGCCGGCGGCACGCTGTTCCTCGACGAGATCGGCGACATGCCGCTCGAGGCCCAGACGCGGCTGCTGCGGGTCCTGCAGGAGGGCGAGTTCACGACGGTGGGCGGCCGCACGCCGGTACGCGCCGACGCGCGGATCGTCGCCGCGACCCATCGGGACCTGCGCCAGATGGTGCGCCAGGGGCTGTTCCGCGAGGACCTGTTCTACCGCCTGAACGTGGTGCCGATCCGTCTGCCGCCGTTGCGCGAGCGCTCCGACGACATTCCCGAGCTGATCCGGCATTTCTTCGCCCAGGCCGAGGCGGAGGGACTGCCGGCCAAGATGCTCGAGAGCGAGGCCATGGCCCATCTCAAGGGCTATTCCTGGCCCGGCAACGTGCGCGAGCTCGAGAACCTGATCCGCCGCCTCGCGGCGCTCTACAGCCAGGAGGTCATCGACCTCGACGTGATCCGCAGCGAGCTCGGCGAAACGCCCTCTGCGGAACAAACCGGTGCGCCCGCGGGCGAATCCCTGGGCGATGCCGTGGAACGCCATTTGAGAGACTATTTCGCGGCCCACAGCGACGGCCTGCCGGCCTCCGGCCTCTATCACCGGGTTCTGCGCGAGATCGAGCGCCCGCTGATCGAACTTTCCCTGGTCGCCACCAACGGCAATCAGGTCCAGGCGGCAGGGCTCCTGGGGCTCAACCGGAACACTTTGCGCAAGAAGATTCGGGAACTGGACATTCGGGTCCTGCGGGGCCTTAAATAGGCTGTGGCAAATATACAACAACTTGATGCGCCGGCCCCACCCGGAGCGAACGAAGCGACAGGGGCCGCGGACGCGTCGGGCGGAGACGGATCGCCCGCCCGCAGCACGGTGCAGCGGCTGACCGATTGGATGCGTCGGGTCAAGCTCGAGCGCAAGTTGGCGATCGCGCTCTCGACCGCGGCGGTGGCCTCCGGCGTGACGACCTTCGCCGCCATGACCGGGCGCCTGCCGGACACGGTCGAGCCCTGGGTCATTCTCTCCCTGATCAACCTGGACCTGGTGCTGCTCCTGGCTTTGGCCGTGCTGATCGCCCGCCGCTTGGTGATCCTCTGGGTGGCGCGCCGGCGCGGCGCGGCGGGCTCTCGACTGCATGTGAGGTTGGCCGCGCTGTTCAGCCTGGTCGCCGTGACGCCGACCATCATCGTCGCGCTGTTTTCCGTGATCCTGTTCGACTTCGGGCTGCAGGGCTGGTTCAGCAAGAACGTCAGTACCGCGGTCAAGGAATCCCTCGCGGTGGCGCAGGCCTATCTGGAGGAACACCGCCAGACCATAAGCGCGGACGCCCTCGCCATGGCGCAGGACCTCAACCGCGGCGGCCCGGTCCTGCTGTCCAATCAGCAGCGTTTCAATCAATACGTGGCCGCTCAGGCTGCGATCCGTTCGTTGACCGAGGCGGTGATCTTCGACGGCTCCGGCCGGGTGCTTGCCCGGGCCGGGTTCAGCCTCCTGCTGGACTTCGACCCCCAAATTCCGGATTGGGCCCTGCGTCAGGCACGAGACGGCGAGGTGGCGATTCTCACGGCCGACACCGAGGACCGGGTGCGAGCCCTGGTGCGGCTTGACAGCTTCACAGACAGCTATCTCTATGTCGGCCGGCTGGTCGACCCGCGGGTGCTGCGCCACATGGACGACAGCCGCGCGGCCGCCCAGGTCTACGCCGAGCTGGAAGGCAAGCGCGCGGACCTGCAGATCTCCTTCGCGCTGATCTTTGCCGTCGTGGCCTTGCTGTTGCTCTTGGCCGCCGTCTGGGGCGGCCTCGACTTCGCGACCTACCTGACCCAGCCGATCGGCAACCTGATCGAGGCCGCCGACCGCGTGGGCGCCGGCGATCTGTCCGCACGGGTGGAGCTGTCGGGGGGACGGGACGAGATCGGCTCGCTGTCGCGGTCGTTCAACCGCATGACCGGCAAGCTGGAAAGCCAGCAGAGAGAGCTCTTGGAGGCCAACCGGCAGATCGATTTGCGGCGGCGCTTCATAGAGGCGGTCCTGGCCGGGGTGTCTTCGGGCGTGATCGGCCTGGACCGGGACGGCCGCATTACCCACACGAACGGCAGGGCTTGCGATCTGCTGCGCGCCGGGCCGGCGGATCTGCAAGGCCGCGAGCTTTCGGGCGCGCTGCCGGAAATGGGGGAACTGCTCGGCCATGCCCGCCGTCGTCCGCGCGCCGTCAGCGAGCGCCCGGTCATGCTGGACATGGGCGACGGCGGTGTCCGGACCCTGTTCGCGCGGGTCGCGGCCGAGCTCGAGGGCCACGAGATCATCGGGTTCGTGGTCACGCTCGACGACATCACCGAGTTGCTGGCCGCGCAACGCAAGGCCGCCTGGGCGGATGTCGCACGACGAATCGCGCACGAGATCAAGAATCCGCTCACGCCGATTCAGCTCTCCGCCGAACGGCTCAAGCGCAAATACCTGTCCCAGATCGAAACCGACCCGCAGACCTTCCAGATCTGTACCGACACGATCGTCCGCCATGTCGGCGACATCGGCCGGATGGTGGACGAGTTTTCGTCGTTTGCGCGCATGCCGCAGCCGGTGATGGAAGAGCAGAACCTGGGCGGGCTTATCGACCAGGCTATTTTCCTTCAGCGCGACGCCCACCCCACGGTGACGTTTACCTTCGAACAGCCGGAACACCCGGTCGTGGTGGCCTGCGACAGCCAACAGATCGGCCGGGCCCTGACCAATCTGTTGCAGAACGCCATCGATGCGATAGAGGGGCGCAGCGCCAAGGGGCCGGATCCGCTGCCGTCCGGCCAGATCGTGTTAGGCGTGGTCGAGGACGGAAGCACGGCGTCGATCGTGGTTGAGGACAACGGTCCGGGCTTGCCCAAAACCGAAAGATATCGCCTGACCGAGCCCTACATGACGACCCGCGAGCGCGGAACCGGCCTGGGCCTGGCCATCGTGAAGAAGATCATGGAAGACCATGGCGGCGATCTGGAGTTGGAGGATTCGCCCGCCGGCGGCGCGAAGATCACCCTGATCTTCCCCTTGGCGCACGAACAGACGTCCCAGGCCGGCGAAAAGCGGTCTGGCGTCGCGGGAGAGGCCTCCGGTCATGGCGCATGACCTCCTGATCGTCGACGACGAAGCCGATATCCGGATGCTGATCAACGGGATCTTGTCCGACGAAGGCTATGACGTACGAGAAGCCGGCGATAGCGAGGAGGCCCTGGAGGCGGTCCGGGCGCGGCGCCCGAGTCTCGTGGTCCTGGACATCTGGCTCAAGAACAGTGCGCTCGACGGACTGGAGCTGCTCAAGGTTATGCTGCACGAGCAGCCCGCCGTGCCGGTGGTCATGATCAGCGGCCACGGCACTATCGAGATGGCGGTCAGCGCGATCCGGCTTGGCGCCTACGATTTCATAGAGAAGCCGTTCAAGGCCGACCGGCTGCTGCTGGTGGCACAGCGTGCCATCGAAGCGGCCCGACTGAGGACGGAGGTCGAGGAGCTCCGCCTGCGCGCCGGGCCGGCCTCGGAGCTGCTGGGCGACTCGCACGCCGTCAACCAGGTACGCCAGGCGATCGAGAAGGTGGCGCCGACCGGCAGTCGCGTCCTGATCACCGGTCCGGCCGGCGCCGGCAAAGAGGTCGTGGCACGCCAGCTTCACGAGCGCTCCCGCCGGGCCGGCGGCAGTTTTGTCGCGCTGAACTGCGCGATCATGCATCCCGACCGCCTGGAAAGCGAGCTGTTCGGCAACGAAGCCGGGGCGGAGGCTCCGGGTGCGCCGGGCAAGGTCGGTACCTTCGAGCGAGCGCATGGTGGGACGTTGCTGCTCGACGAGGTGGCCGACATGCCGCTCGAAACCCAGGGCAAGATCGTCCGCGTGCTGCAGGAGCAGACCTTCGAGCGCGTCGGCGGCCGGCACCTGGTCGAGGTCGATGTTCGCGTCATCGCTTCGACCAACCGGGACTTGGCGACGCTGATCCAAAAAGGCGGGTTTCGCGAGGACCTTTTCTATCGGCTGAACGTGGTGCCGCTTCGTGTGCCGGCCCTGCGGGAACGCCGCGAGGACATTCCCGACCTGATCGAGCATTTCATGGTCCATTCGGCGGAGTTGGCCGGGCTGCCGCCCCGGTGCCTGACGGCGGATGCGACTGCGGCCTTGCAGACCTATGACTGGCCCGGCAATGTCCGCCAACTGCGCAACGTGATCGACTGGATTCTCATCATGGCGCCAGGCGAGGCCGGCGATCCCGTCCAGGCGGACATGCTGCCGCCCGATATCGGCTCGATCGCACCGGCGGTATCGCGCGACCAGGACGGCCAGGAGGTCATGTCGCTTCCCTTGCGGGAGGCGCGCGAAGTCTTCGAACGGCAGTATCTCGAGGCGCAGGTGACGCGCTTCGGCGGCAACATCTCGCGCACGGCGGCCTTCATCGGCATGGAACGCTCGGCCTTGCATCGCAAGCTGCGGACCTTGGGTCTCGCCTCGGGCGACCGTCAATAGACGCGGTCTCGGGAGTCAGGATAAAGCGACATGCAAGTCATCATCTGCGGCGCCGGACAGGTTGGCTCGAGCATCGCCCGCTACCTCGCGAGCGAAAACGCCGACATCACTATGATCGATCAATCCCCCGAGCTCATTCACAAGATCGTCGATTCCCTGGATGTGAAGGGGCTGGTCGGTTTCGCCTCGCACCCCGACGTTCTGGAACGCGCCGGAGCGGCGGATGCGGACATGGTGATCGCGGTGACCTATGCCGACGAGGTGAACATGGTCGCCTGCCAGATCTGCCATACCCTCTTCGACGTCCCCACCAAGATCGCGCGTGTGCGGCACCAGAGCTATCTGGAGTCGGTCTGGTCGAACCTGTTCAGCCGCGACCATCTGCCGATCGACGTCATCATCTCGCCGGAGATCGAGGTGGCGCGGGCGATCAGCCGCCGGCTGCAGGTGCCGGGCGCCTTCGACGTCATCCCCCTGGCGGATGGAAAGGTCAGCCTGATCGGGGTGCACTGCACCGCCGAGTGTCCGATCCTCGACACGCCGCTGCGCCAACTCACCGACCTGTTTCCCGAACTGCATATCCTGGTGGTCGGGATCTCGCGCCAGGGCAAGGGCTTCGTCGTTTCGCCCGAGGACGAGTTGCAGCCCGGCGACAATGTCTACTTCGTCGCCGAAACCGGGCACCTCACCCGATCCATGGCCGCGTTCGGTCACGAGGAGAAAGAGGCCCGGCGCGTGACCATCGTCGGCGGCGGCAACATCGGCCTGTCGCTCGCCAAGATGGTCGAGGAGAACCAGCCGCACGTGAAGCTGAGATTGATCGAGGTGGACAAGAAGCGCGCCGAATTGGCCGCGCAGAGCCTCGAGCACACCGTGGTCATCCACGGCGACGCGCTCGACTCGGAGATCCTCGAGGAGGCCAATGTCGGTTTGGCCGAAACCATGATCGCCGTGTCCAACGACGACGAGGTGAACATTCTGGCTTCGCTGTTGGCCAAGCGCTTCGGCTGTCAACGGGCCGTCACCCTGATCAACAAGGCCACCTATGCGCCGCTGATCGATACGCTGGGCATCGACACCGTGGTCAATCCGCGCGTGATCACGGTCTCGACGATATTGCAGCACGTGCGCCGCGGCCGGATTCGTTCGGTGCACACCCTGAGCGAGGGGTTCGGCGAACTGATCGAGGCCGAGGCGATGGAAACGTCCAGTCTGGTCGGCGTGCCGATCCGCGACGCCCCCCTGCCGGACGGCGTGATGGTCGCGGCCCTGGTCCGCGAAGGCTCGGTCATCATCCCGAGGGGCGATACGGTCGTGCGCGCGGGCGACCTGGTGATTATCTTCGCCGCGACCCGGGCGGTGAAGAAGGTCGAAAAGATATTCGCCGTGAAGCTGGAGTTCTTCTGAACACCGGCGCGCATTTGCCGAAACGCCAATCAGAAAGGGAAGCCGCAATGCCGCGCCAAGCCTTTGTCAACGGCCGCTATGTCCCGCACGGTTCGGCCGCTGTGCACATCGAGGACCGGGGCTACCAGTTCGCCGACGGCGTCTACGAGGTCGTGCCGGTGGTGCAGGGCGCCCTGATCGACGAGGCCCCCCATCTCGACCGGCTCGAGCGTTCGCTCTGCGAACTGCGGATCGCCATGCCCATGACGCGCCAGGCGCTCAAGCTGGTCAGCCGGGAATTGATACGGCGCAATCGGCTGTCCAGAGGGTTTCTCTACATGCAGATCACGCGCGGCGTGGCGCCGCGCGACCACAAGTTCCCCGAGGGAGCCAAGCCCGCCCTGGTGATGATCACGCGCCAGATGAAGCCCCAGAGCCACCAGGCGTTGACCGAGGGAGTCGGCGTGATTTCCATCCCGGATTTGCGTTGGAACCGCTGTGATATCAAATCCGTATCGCTGCTTCCTAATGTCTTGGGGAAACAGGAGGCGGTGGAGGCCGGGGCCTACGAGGCCTGGATGGTCGATCCGCAGGGCCGGGTCACCGAGGGTACGTCGACCAATGCCTGGATCGTGACTCAGGACAACGAGCTGGTGACCCGCGACGCCAGCACGTCGATCCTGAACGGCATCACCCGGTTGCGGCTGCTCGACTTGATACGCCGGGACGGTATCACCGTCAGCGAGCGCGCCTTCAGCATCGAGGAGGCCCGCCAGGCCCGCGAAGCGTTCATCACCTCGAGCTCCAACTTCGTCATGCCGGTGACCAGGATCGACGGCCAACCGGTCGGAAACGGTCACCCGGGTCTGTTGACGGGAAAGCTGCGCGAAGCCTACCTGGGCTTCGTCGAGGGGCAAGAGGAGAGCGCTTGAAGTTCGAGCCGCCGCGCGCGCTGTTGTTCGATTGGGACAACACCCTGGTCGACACCTGGAGCGTCATACACCACGCCCTGATGGTCACCCTGACGGCTATGGGACATCGGCCCTGGAGTTTCGAGGAAACCCGGAAACGGGTGCGGGCCTCGGCGCGCGACAGCTTTCCGCTGCTGTTCGGCGAGCGGGCCGAAGAGGCGATGGGAGTATTCTACGACACCTTCGAGGCCGACCACTTGGCAAGACTGCGCGCGCTGCCGGGCGCCGGCGACATGCTGGCGCGGCTCGCCGAAGCGGGCATGCTCCTCGCGGTGGTCAGCAACAAGAGTGGTTATCTCCTGCGCCGGGAAGCGGCGCACCTGGGCTGGTCGTCCTTCTTCCACCGGCTCGTGGGCGCCAACGACGCGCCGCGGGACAAGCCGGCGGTCGAAGCGGTCGACCTGGCGCTCGAGGGAAGCGGCCTGACGAGGGGCTCGGCCGTATGGTTCGTCGGCGATACGGACATCGACATGCTCTGCGCCCAAGGTGCCGGCTGCCTGCCCGTCCTGCTGCGTGCCGACCCGCCGGCGCCCGAGGAGTTCGGCGACGCCGCGCCGCGCTGCCACGTGACGAGTTGCCGGGCTCTGGTCGAACTGGCCACGGCTCACTAAGTTTGCCTTATGAAAAACTCTTGCTACTGGTACGGGGTGATGTCCTATTGTGATCTATTGCCGGTACCGGCTTGACGAAACCGCTGGCCGGCGTTGAACGAAACGCGGGTAATTCGGGCTCAAAGAAACCGCACAACAACAACAAAATGGGGGTGGTGATGGCCGCCGAAAAATCACAGAACGTCCAAGACGTCTTTCTCAACCACATTCGCAAGAACAAGGTCCCGGTCACGGTCTTTCTCGTAAATGGCGTGAAGCTGCAGGGCATCATCACCTGGTTCGACAACTTCTCTGTTCTGCTCCGCCGCGACGCGCATTCTCAGCTGGTCTACAAGCATGCGATTTCGACGGTCATGCCGGCGACTCCGGTGCAGTTGTTCGAGGCCGTGAAAGAGGAGGCCGAGCACGAGCACGAGTAACCGCGACCATGGCCGGCCGGCCGAGCCTTCGGCCGGCCCGGACCGCCGGGACGGATCGAATGGCGCGGCCGCTCGGGATGCCGGACGGGAACGCGTGGTCGTCGTCCACCCGGACCTTCGCCAGGGCGCGCGGGCCGGGCGCAGCCCCGCCGCCCGGCTCGAAGAGGCGGTGGGTCTGGCCCTGGCGATCGACCTCCGGGTCGTGCACAGCGAGGTATTGCGGGTATCGAGGCCACGACCGTCGACCCTCCTGGGCAAGGGCGCGCTGGAGGCGCTCGGCCGGCTGATCGCCGCCGAGGATGCGACGCTTTGCGTGATCGACGCGGCGCTCAGCCCGATTCAGCAACGCAACCTGGAGCAAGCCTGGAACTGCAAGGTCATCGACCGCACCGGCCTGATCCTGGAGATCTTCGGCGCCCGGGCGCAGACCAAGGAAGGCAGCCTGCAGGTCGAGCTGGCGGCGCTCAGCTACCAGCGTTCGCGGCTCGTGCGGTCCTGGACCCACCTGGAACGCCAGCGCGGCGGCTTCGGCTTCCTCGGCGGTCCGGGCGAAAGCCAGCTGGAAATCGACCGCCGACTGACCTCCGAGCGCATCGCCCGCATCAAGCAGGACCTCGAACAGGTCAAACGCACGCGCCAGCTGCACCGTAAGTCCCGGCGGCGCGTGCCCTACCCGGTGATCGCCCTGGTCGGCTACACCAACGCCGGCAAGTCGACCTTGTTCAACCGCCTGACCCGGGCGAAGGTCCTGGTGCAGGACCTGTTGTTCGCGACGCTGGATCCGACCATGCGCAAGGTGCGCCTTGCGTCCGGCCCGGACGTCATCCTGTCCGACACCGTGGGGTTCATCTCCGACCTGCCGACCGATCTGGTCGCGGCGTTCCGCGCCACACTCGAAGAGGTCGCCGAGGCGGATCTGATCGTCCATGTCCGCGACATCGCCCATCCGGACAGCGAGGCGCAATGCCGGGACGTGGAGCGCGTCCTGTCGGAGCTCGGACTGGAGGACAAGCTGGACGGCGGCATGATCGAGGTCTTGAACAAGATCGACCTGCTGGACCGGGAGAGCCGCGACATCCTCGCGGCGCGTACCGCGCGGCACGCCGACCAGGTCGCGGTCTCGGCGGTCACCGGCGAAGGCCTCGACGATCTCCTCGCGCTCCTGGCGCGGCGGCTCGGAGAAGGCAAGGACGTGGTCGAGCTGTCCGTGCCCCATGACGACGGAGCGGCGTTGGCCTGGCTCTATGATCACGGCGAAGTCCTCAGCCGGCGGGACGACGAAAACTTCGCGCACCTGCAGGTCGGCCTCGACGCCGGCGGCTTGGCCCGCTTCAGACGGCATTTCCCCGGCAAGGGTTCGGGATCGACCTGATTCCACCGAATGTCCGGCGAATGTCCGGGCTTCCGCGCGGCGGTTGACTCGTGCCCCGGCCAGATCTATATGCCTGTTGGCACTCTTTATGGGGGAGTGCTAAAGCGCCGAGGCCGTGTGACCGTGTCCCGGCCTGTGCAGGTTCAGGGAAGGGAGATCAGGGTCATGAAATTCAGGCCGTTGCATGACCGCGTCGTGGTGGAGGCTCTCGAGCAGGAAGAGAAGACCGCGGGCGGCATCATCATTCCGGATACCGCGAAGGAAAAGCCCATGCAGGGCAAGGTGGTCGCCGCCGGTCCCGGCGCCCGGGGCGAAAGCGGGGACGTTACGCCCTTGGACGTCAAGGCCGGCGACCGGGTGCTCTACGGGAAGTGGTCGGGAACCGAGGTCAAGGTCGATGGCAAGGACCTCCTGATCATGCGCGAGTCCGACATCATGGGTGTTTTGGAATAGGAAAGGGACAAGGACCATGTCTGCAAAGGACGTCAAGTTCTCCGGCGACGCGCGCGACAGAATGCTCCGCGGCGTCAACATTCTGGCCGACGCGGTGAAGGTCACGCTCGGTCCAAAGGGCCGCAACGTCGTGCTCGACAAGGCCTTCGGCGCGCCGCGGATCAGTAAGGACGGAGTCACGGTCGCCAAGGAGATCGAGCTCTCCGACAAGTTCGAGAACATGGGCGCCCAGATGGTCCGCGAGGTCGCGTCCAAGACCAGCGACCTGGTGGGCGACGGCACGACGACGGCGACCGTCCTCGCCCAGTCGATCGTGCGCGAGGGCTGCAAAGCCGATGCGGCCGGCATGAACCCGATGGACCTGAGGCGCGGAGTCGATATGGCCGTCGCGGCGGTCGTGGCCGAGCTCGAAGGCAGTTCGAGGAAGGTTTCGACCTCCGAGGAGATCGCCCAGGTCGCCACGATCTCGGCCAACGGCGACACGGAGATCGGCGAGATGATCGCCGAGGCCATGCAGAAGGTCGGCAACGAGGGCGTGATCACGGTCGAGGAGGCCAA
>CAMYKD010000093.1 GCA_947258885.1 uncultured Kiloniellales bacterium
CGGGGCGGCCGCAATTCGCCCACGGTCCTGAACGCGGTCTTCAACACCGCGCAGTTCTGGGATGGCCGGGCGGAAGACCTCAAGGCGCAGGCCGGCGGACCTCTGGTGAATCCGGTCGAAATGGCCAGCACCTCGGAGCACGTGATCGAGCAGTTGAAGGGCATTCCCGGCTATGTCGACAAGTTCAGGAAGGTCTTTCCCGAGGCGGCCGACCCCGTTTCGCTCGAGAACGCGACCAAGGCGATCGAAGTGTTCGAGGCCACGCTGCTGACGCCGAATTCGCCTTTCGATCGCTATCTCGAGGGCGATGCCAGCGCGCTGAGCGGCGAGGAGAAAGAGGGTCTTCGCGCGTTCATGGACAAGGGCTGTGCCGTGTGTCACAACGGCATGAACGTCGGCGGCAGCATGTACCAGCCCTTCGGCGTGGTGGAGAAGCCGGGTGCCGATTTCCTGCCGCCGAACGACAAGGGACGGTTCGAGGTGACCAAGTCGGTCAGCGACGAGTACGTCTACAAGGTGCCGACCCTGCGCAACATCGCCTTGACGTTGCCTTACTTCCACACCGGCAAGTCTTGGGATCTGCGCCAGGCGGTGGCCGTCATGGGATCGAGCCAGCTGGGTATCGAATTGACGGATGTCGAGGTGGACAAGATCACTGCCTTCCTGCGTACCCTCACCGGCGATCAACCCAAGGTCCAGTATCCGGTTCTGCCGCCGAGTACCGCTGCGACCTCGCGGCCCCGTCCCTAGACCCAACCGGCGGAGCGAGGCCAGGGCGCCAGCCCTGGCCTCGACGCCGGCTACAAGGCAACGGTCGTTGTTTCGCACGCCAGGTGCATAGCTGGCCTTACGGTTCCCCGCGAATTGGATCTAGCACTCCACGCCTGCGCGGGCCTAAAGTGCGCGTGTCAAGCTATGGGGAGGACCATTGCGCCATGAACACCGTCGTGCAGCTCGCCAATTCGCTCGAAGAGCACTGGATGCCGTTCACCGCGAACCGGCACTTCAAGGCCAACCCCCGGATCATCTCCGGCGCCCAAGGCATGTACTACACCACGGACCGCGGAGAGCAGATCCTCGACGCCTCGTCCGGCCTGTTCTGCGTGGCCGCCGGGCACGGCCGCCGCGAGATCGCCGAGGCGGTCAACAAGGCCTTGCTGGAGATCGACTACGTGCCGCCGTTCCAGTTCGGCCACCCGGCCTCCTTCGCGCTCGCGCGGCGCCTCTCGGCGCTTGCTCCCGGCGATATCAACCATGTGTTCTTTGTGAACTCCGGCTCTGAATCCGTTGATTCGGCTCTGAAAATAGCCTTGGCCTACCACAGGGCCCGGGGCGAGGGGCAGCGCATGCGCCTGGTCGGCCGGGAGAAGTCCTACCACGGCGTCAACTTCGGCGGCATCTCGGTCGCCGGCATGGTCAACAACAAGAAGGCCTTCGGTCTCGGCCTGCCCGGGGTCTGCCACCTGCGCCATACGATGCTCCCGGAGCACAAGTTCGTCGAGGGCCAGCCGGAGACCGGCGCGGAGTTGGCCGAGGACCTGCAGCGCTTGGTCGACCTGCACGGCGCGGAGTCCATCGCCGCCTGCATCGTCGAGCCGATCGCCGGCTCGATCGGCTGCCTGGTGCCGCCCAAGGGCTATCTGCAGCGCCTGCGCGAGATCTGCGACCAGAACCACATCCTGCTGATCTTCGACGAGGTGATCTGCGGCTTCGGGCGCACCGGCAAGGCCTTCGGCGCGGACAGCTTCGGCGTCGTGCCCGACATGATCACCATGGCCAAGGCGCTGACCAACGGCGTCGTGCCCATGGGTGCCGTGGCCTGCAGCGAGAAGATCTACGACACCATCACCCAGGCCGTGCCCGAGTCCGCGGTCGAGTTGTTTCACGGCTATACCTACTCCGGTTGTCCGGTCGCCTCGGCGGCCTCCCACGCGGCGCTGACGATCTACGAGGAGGAAGGCCTGTTCGATCGGGCGGCAGAGATGTCGCCGCGTTTCCTCGAGGCGGTCTTCTCGCTCGAGGACTTGCCGGTGGTCACCGATATCCGCGGCTACGGCATGCTGGCCGGGATCGATCTCGCGCCAAAGGGTGCGCCGGGCGAGCGCGGCCTCGCGGTCATGCAGGAGCTCTACGCGGCCGGATTGATGGCCAAGCTGACCGGCGACTGCGCCCTGATCGCGCCGCCCCTGGTCTGCGAGGACCGGCATATTTCCGAGATGGCGGAGAAACTGCGGAGCGTGCTCGAGGCGCAGTGACCCGCAGGCCGCCGGTCGCGCGGATCGAAGAGACGGTGCGGTGTCGTTCCGGGGCGGCAAATTCGGCCGGTTCGTGTTGACGGCAGTGGCCGCCCTGCCGCTCGCCGGTGCCCACGAGGGCGAGGACCGGCGTACGCTGCGTCACGTCGTCTACGACCTCGGAGTGACCAGCTACTGCGGCCTGCTGACGCCCGAGGTCGAGGCCGGCTACCATCGGGAAATCGCCGTTCTGACCGCGCGCGCCGGCCTCAACGAGGCCGACGCCAAGGCTCTGCGCATCGCCGGCTGGGTCGATGCCGACCTGGAGTGGAGCAACCGGGGCCTGGGCGGCTTCCGCGCCTGGTGCGAGTCGGACGGCGTCGCGGCGGCCAGGCATTTTCTCGCCATCGTCCGCGCCCCGGCGCAGCCCTGACGTAAGGGAGGTCGGAAGAATGCCGCTGCTCACCACGACCATCGGCGCCTATCCCAAGCCCGACTACGTGCCGGTCCTGGACTGGTTCCAGGCCGCCGAGGGGCCGGATACCGGGAACCCGACCCGGGATTATCTGAAGGCCATAGAAAAGATGGGCGACGAGGCCGAGGCGATCTTCGCTCGTGCGGCGAGGGAGGTCATCGAGGATCAGCTGGGCGCGGGCATCGACATCCCGACCGACGGCGAGGTCCGGCGCGAGAACTACATCCACTATCATTGCCGGCACCTGGAGGGCTTCGATTTCGAAACCCTCGAGGAGAAGGCCCTGCGCGGCGGCGCCTACAATGCCGCGCTGCCGAGGATCACCGGCCCGGTGCGGGCCCGCGCCCCCTTCCTGCCGCGCGACTGGCGGGTCGCGCAGGCCGTCACCGACCGGCCGGTCAAGGTCACCCTGCCGGGGCCCATGACCATCGCCGACACCACGGTCGACCGGGCCTACGGCGACGAGCGCAAGCTGGGCGCCGACCTGGCCGAGGCGCTGAACGCCGAGATCCGGGCGCTCGCCGAGGCGGGCTGCACCTGGATCCAGGTCGACGAGCCGGTGCTGGCGCGCAAGCCCGACGCGGCCCTGGATTACGGCATCGAGCACCTCGACCGCTGTTTCCACGGCGTGCCGGCGGGGGCCAACCGTGTCATGCACATGTGCTGCGGCTACCCCGACGCGCTCGACCGCGACGACTATCCCAAGGCCGATCCGCAGAGCTATTTCCGCCTGGCCGACGCAGTCGACCGGGCGGCGATCGACGTCGTCTCGATCGAGGACGCGCACCGGCCGAACGACCTCGCGCTGCTCGAGCGCTTCGCCAACACCAAGGTCATCCTCGGCGTCGTGGCGATCGCCAAGAGCCGCGTCGAGAGCGTCGAGGAGATCCGCGCGCGCCTGGCGGCCGCGCTCGAGCACATCGACCCCGAGCGCCTGATCGCCGCGCCCGACTGCGGCCTTGGGCTATTGGGCCGCGAGCGGGCCCTGGAGAAGCTGACGAACCTCTGCGCGGCGGCGCACCACCTCTAGCGGGTCAAGGCTTGTCCGCGATGATGCGCAGCGAGCGCGAGCGGAACTCGCGGCGATGGATAACGAAAACCACCCACGCCGCCGCTGCGATGAACAGCGCCGGGTGGATAAACCAGGACAGCGTGGCCAGTGCGAAGAAATAGGCCCTGAGACCCCGGTTGAAATGGCGAGCGGCCAAGCTGTTGATAGCGGCGGCCCGGTCGGCCAGGGCCTCGGCCTCCGGGTTGTTCTCGACCTCCGTCGGGGCGGCGCCGATCAGCACCGAGCAGTAGTTGTACAGCCGGAAGGCCCAGGCGAACTTGAAGAAGGCGAAGACCAGCGTCAGAACCAGCAGGAGCGCCTTCAGCTCCCAGGTCAGGCGCGACGTCTCGACCGCGAAGGGCAGGTCCGCGATGATCTGAACCGCCACGTCGCCGGCCCCCAGCATGGCGAGCATGCCGCCGATCGCGAAGATCGTGGTCGAGGCGAAGAAGGCGACGCCGTTCAGGAGATTGCCCACGATGTTGGTGTCCACGATCCGGTTCTCGCGGCGCAGCATCACGTGCATCCATTGCCGGCGATAGCCGCTCATGATCGCGGTGGTACTGCGCTCCTTCCAGCGGCTGTGGTCGGCGAAAATCGAATAGCCGAACCAGCAGGCCAGGAACCAGCCGAGCGCCGCGTAGTCCAAGGCTGTGAAGTCGGGGAGGGCCATGGCGGTCAGCTTAGCTGCTGGAGGGTGTGCCGCAAGGCCGGCGGCACTTTGCGCTTCCCTGTCTTCCGCGCTTCGAGGAAACTGGCGTGGCGAGAGCCGGACGGTGGATGGAGACGGGAGGTCCGAGAGAGATGGCCACACAATATCTGAAACGGGCGGAGAAGACCGCGGCCAGCGGCGAGGCGGACGTGCGCGAGGCGGTCGAGCGCATGCTGAGCGAGATCGAGGCGGGCGGCGAGGCCGCGGCGCTCGACTACGCCCGCAAGCTGGACGATTGGCAGGGCGAAGTCGTGGTCCCGGCAGAGGAGATCGCCCAGGCGGCCGGCCGCGTTCCCGACCGCCTCAAGGAGGACATCGGTTTCGCCCATGCGCGCGTGCGCGACTTCGCCAAGGCGCAGCTCGACAGCATGACGGAGTTCGAGATCGAGCTGGCGCCCGGCCTGTTCACCGGCCAGCGGCTGATCCCCGTGACCACCGCCGGCTGCTACGTGCCCGGCGGGCGCTACGCCCACGTCGCCTCGGCGATCATGTCGGTGACCACGGCCAAGGTGGCGGGGGTCGAGACCGTCATCGCCTGCTCGCCGCCCGGGCGCGGCGGCGGGGTCGATCCGGCGATCCTCTACACCCTGGACCTCGCGGGCGCCGACCGGATCCTGACGCTGGGCGGCGTCCAGGGCGTGGCCGCGCTCGCCTTCGGCCTGTTCGGCGGCAAGCCCGCGGACATCCTGGTCGGACCTGGCAACCAGTACGTCGCCGAGGCCAAGCGCTTGCTGTACGGCCGAGTCGGCATCGACCTCTTCGCCGGGCCGACGGAGATCCTGGTGATCGCCGACGAGACCGCCGATGCCGAGATCGTCGCGACCGACTTGGTCAGCCAGGCCGAGCACGGCCCCAACTCGCCGGCCTGGCTGGTGACGACCTCGCGCGAGCTGGCAGAGGCGGTCATGGCCCTCATGCCCGGGCTGATCGAGGACCTGCCGGGGCCCAACCAGGGCGCGGCGCGCACCGCCTGGGCGGATTACGGCGAGGTGGTCCTGGCCGAGAGCCGCGAGGAGGCGGCTGCGGTCAGCGACGGCTACGCGCCCGAGCACCTGGAGGTCCAGGCCGCGGATCCGGACTGGTGGCTCAAGCGCCTGCGCAACTACGGCTCGCTCTTCCTCGGCGAGGAGACCACGGTGACCTACGGCGACAAGTCCTCCGGGCCGAACCACATCCTGCCGACCAAGGGCGCCGGGCGCTACACGGGGGGCCTCAGCGTTGGCAAGTTCATCAAGACGGTGACTTATCAGCGCATGAGCCGCGAGGCCAACAGGGGCGTCGGCGTGGCGGCGGCGCGGATCTCGCGCCTGGAAGGCATGGAGGGCCACGCGCGCAGCGGCGACTGCCGGCTCGCCAAGTACTTCCCCGACGAGGATTTCGACCTGACCGGTACGTGAGGGCAGGGCGGTGCTAAACCTGTTCGACCTGAGCGGGCGCGCCGCCCTGGTGACCGGCGGCGGCTCGGGCATCGGCCGGGCGATCGCGCAGGCGCTGGCCTCGTGGTCCTGGGCCGCCGCCGCGACGCCCTGGAGGACACGGTGGCCGCCATTGCCGAACGCGGTGGACAGGCGGTAGCGGTGGCGGGTGACTTGTCGCGCCTCGATGACGTTCCGGCCCTGGCCGAAGCGGCCGCCGGGCCATTTGGTCCGCCGGACATCCTGGTCACCGCGGCCGGCGTCAACCTGCGCGAGCCGGCCGAGGAGGTGACGCCGGAGAGCTGGAACGAGACCCTCGCGATAAACCTCTCCGCCCCCTTTTTCCTGGCCCGCGCCCTGGTCCCCGCGATGCGCGCCAAGGGCTGGGGCCGGATCATCAACATCGCGTCCCTGCAATCGGCCCGCGCCTTTCCGCGCGGCGTCGCCTACGGTGCGTCCAAGGGCGGCGAGGCGCAGCTGACCCGGGCCATGGCCGAGGCCTGGTCGGCCGACGGCATCACGTGTAACGCGATCGCGCCGGGCTTCTTCCCGACCGAACTGACCGCGGCGGTCTTCGCGGACCAGGAGCGCGCCGAGCACTTCGCCGGCCAGACCGCGATCGGCCGCAACGGCCGCCTCGAGGACCTCCACGGCACGGCGATCTTCCTGGCGGCGCCCGCCTCCGACTACCTGACCGGCCAGGTCATCTATGTCGACGGCGGCTTCACGGCGAAATAGGGGGAGGAAGGGGCGCATGAAATCCCTGGTCTATACGGCGCCCGACGAGGTGACCTACCGCGACGAGCCGGCGCCACGCGCGCGAGCGCGCTCAAGGCCGTCAAGCCGGGCGGCGTGGTCATGCACATCGGCCTGCAGTCGGCTGCCGGCGAGATGGACGTGCGCAAGCTGACGCTCGGCGAGATCACTCTGATCGGCACCTACACCTACACCCCCGCCGACCTCGAGGCCGCGGTGGCCGCGCTCCACGGCGGCGCCCTCGGGCCCCTCGACTGGGTCGAAGAGCGGCCCCTCGAAGAGGGCGCGCGGGCCTTCGACGACCTGAGCAAGGGACGCCTCGGCGCCGCCAAGGTGGTGCTGCGGCCGGGCTAGAGGCGGAAAATTGGGACAGTCCCTCTTTTCGGCGGAGAGCGAAGACGGCCTGCAGGAACCGGCCACACTCGCCGTCGTCGCGCTGCTCTCGGCGCTGCTCGGCCTGCTGCTCGTCGTCCTTGGCATGGCCCCCGGCCAGCGCCTCCGCCGGGGCCTGCCGGAGCGCAGCTTCCGCCCGCTCTTCTTCCTGGCCCTGCTCGCGCTCGGAAGCTGTATCAGGGTGCGGTCGCTGGCGTGAGGGGTGCAGTCCGGAGCCAGTCCCTGTTTCCCTCCAGCTCAAACGCCGCGGACGGCGTTTCGATCTCGTTTCGTCGCGGGGGTCAAGAGCCGGGATCTCTGGTATAAGCGGGAGCGCGGGCCGGAGCGATGGGGGGCGGCATGGCGGAGGCAGGGGTCAGGAAGAACATCGAGCTGCTCTACACCGGGCGCAGCCGCAACGCGGCGCGGTTCCGCTACGCCCTGATCGGCTTCGACCTCGGCACCATCGGGTTCTTCATCGCCACGGCGCCGATGACGCCGACGCCGGGCCTGTTCGTCGCCGACGTCGCCATCGGCGCGGTCATTCTTGCCGACTTCCTGGCCCGCCTGTGGATCGCGCCCGACAAGCCGCGCATGCTGCGCCAGATCTACACCCTGGCCGACATCCTGGTCATCCTGTCGCTAGTGCTGGCGCCGCTTTTCGCCCAGAACCTGGCCTTCCTGCGCGTGCTCAGGGCGCTCCGCCTGCTGCACTCCTACCACGTGCTGCGCGACCTCCGGCGCGAGACGCCGTTCTTCCGGCGCAACGAGGAGGTCATCGTCAGCACGGTCAACCTCGGCGTGTTCATCTTCCTGGTGACGGCCCTGGTCTTCGTCCTGCAGTTTGGCGAGAACCCCGACATCGAAGGCTATGTCGACGCGCTCTACTTCACTGTCGCGACCCTGACCACGACCGGCTTCGGCGACATCACGCTGACCGGACCCATGGGACGGCTGCTCGCCGTCTTCATCATGGTGGTCGGTGTCGCGCTGTTCCTGCGCCTCGCCCAGACCATCTTCCGCCCGCAGAAGGTCAGCTATACCTGCCCGCAATGCGGCCTCAGCCGCCACGAGGCCGACGCCGTGCACTGCAAGCACTGCGGCGTGACTTTGAAGATCGAGACCGAGGGGGCGGGGTGAGGCCATAGGGCACGTGGTCGAATTTCGCTCAATGCGACAGGATCTGGCTGAGGAACAGCTTGGTGCGGTCGCTGCGCGGGTTGCCGAAGAAGGCGACGGTCTTGGGGCTCGTCGGGGATCTCGGCTTGCCCCGAACCAAGGCTTCAAGGTTGTCGGTTGGGCAGCTCGTCTCCTGCCTCTTGGAAAGTCGGAATGGACGGATCGGGCTTGAACGGCCACATCGATATCGTCATCTGCACCGGTCCCCCGACCTTGGCGCCCGCTCGCAGGAGTTCGCGTTCCATTGCGGGAAGGGGCGACCCGAACAGCCTGGTTCGGGCCAGGGTCGGCTCCAGAAGATCGGCCGCGCGGTCGGCGGCCGGCGTCCAGATCGTCCATCTTGCACCCTCGAGCGGATCGCGCGCGACGCCCAGTCCGGACGCGTAGGATAAGGCGACGTTCATGCGGCCCACGGGGTTGCCGGCCTGGGCGGCCACCAGATGCCAGCCGAAGGCGGAGTCATCGTCTTGGCGCCCGGCCCGGCCGGACTGGTACATCTGTCCGATGTTGTTCATGCTGGGGGCGAATCCCCGATCCGCCGACCTCTGGTACCAAGCCATCGCGAGCTCGAGATTCGAGCGCGCCTCTTGCCCGGGCATTATCTCGCCACCGCCGAGCGCCAGCTCCTCGTGGACCCAGGCCAAATGGAACATGGCGATCGGGTTGCCCTGCTCGGCGGCGCGGCCATACCAGTACTTCGCGCGCTCCAGGTTCCCTCTTTTGGACTGCAAGTGGCCCACGGCGCGCATGCGCGTCTGGCAGGCCTCGTCCGGGTCCGACAGCGGGCAGTCCCATCCGATCATCACCTCGAGGAACGGGGGTATCGCGATGTAGACGGTGACGGCCGCGATACCCAGGACCGCCATGACGGCAAGCGCCTTGTTCATGCTGCAACTCCCGATCGGCGCGGCACGATAAGCATGCGCGTATGAACGACCCGTAAACCGGATCCCGGGCGCCGGAAAGCGCAGCCGGATGGCGGGCCGGGTCCGGCGGAAGCCGCCGCTCGTCTGTCCCGCCGGCGTCGTTTTCCTGCTGGCCCTGCGCGCGCTCGGCAGCTACATCATCGCGCGGTTGCTCGGTCGAGCGGGGGAGAGCGAAGACGCCATGCAGGAACCGGCCACACTGGCTATCGTCGCGCTGACCTTCCTGCTCGCCGGCCTGGTCAAGGGGGTTATCGGGCTCGGGCTGCCGACGATCGGACTGGCGCTGCTGACGGCGGCGCTCGGCCTGCCGCAGGCCATGGCGCTGCTGCTGGCGCCGTCGCTCGTCACCAACCTTTGGCAGGCCGCGGCCGGCGGCCACGGCCGGGCGATCGTCGCGCGGCTCTGGCCGTTTCTCGCCATGGCGGGGGTCACGGTCTGGCTCGGCGCCGCCGCGCTCGCTCGGCTGGACGTCGCGCTGCTCTCGGCGCTGCTCGGTCTGCTGCTGGTCGTCTACGCGTTGGCCAGCCTGAGCGGCGTGCAGATCACGGTCCGGCGCGGCCAGGAGCCCTGGCTCGGCCCGCTGCTGGGCACGGTCAACGGGGTGCTGACCGGGATGACCGGGTCCTTCGTGGTGCCCGGCGTGCTCTATCTCCAGGCCCTCGGGCTGCCGCGCGACATGCTGGTCCAGGCCATGGGCCTGCTGTTTACGGTCTCGACCGCGGCGCTGGCGCTGGCGCTGGGCGGCCACGGCCTGCTGAGCGCGGAGCTCGGCCTCGTCTCCGGCGCGGCGGTCGTTCCCGCCGTCCTCGGCATGGCCCTCGGCCAGCGCCTCCGCCGGGGCCTGCCGGAGCGCCGCTTCCGCGCGGTCTTCTTCGTCGCGCTGTTGGCACTCGGCGCCTGGATCGTCGTGCGGTCGCTCATGTGAGAGTCGCGGCGGGGGTGCGGGTTGCCCCGCCCCCCCTGCCGCGACCGGCATCGGCAATGCCCTGGTGGTCAGATCAGGGCTTCCAGCCGTCCTTGGGCTTTGCGAAGATCGTTCAGACACCGATCCTGGAATTTGCCGACGGCGACGGCCGCCGCTTTCTTCACGACGGGACCGAACAGCTTCTCGACATCCAGCGAGTCCTGGTCGGTGTCGAGTTCGCCAAGCACCGTGGCAACGCCGATGAGTGTTCCGCCCAGGGCCGCCAGACCGACTTCGCGCCCGGACAGCCGGCCAAAGCTCTCGTCCAGTTCCATGAGCTCGGCGGCGCGTTCTTCACCGACCGCATCCTCCAGCGCGTCGGCTATCAGGGAGTCGGCGCTCCATCGCGGCACCTTGAGCTGCAGCGCCGACACGAGGCGCTGGCCCAGGTCCCGCAGCTGCTCCGCATCGGCATCGTCGAGCCGGGGGATGCGTATTTCCTCGAACAGCGGAAACACCGTCAGCTCCCGAATGATCCACGGATAGCGCAAGCAGAACCTTACGTTCTTGGGCATCAGCCAGGCCGCGATGTTCTGATAGTAGACGCGGATCCGCTCCATCTCAGGCGTGTCCGTGCCCGGCGGGTCCTGCAACCCGTTTCGCGAACTGCCCGTGCCGTCGATGTTGATGTTCACGAAGTGGTGCCAGGTCGCATCGGTGGAGACCCGGCCGACGCCAGCGCGATGCCCGTCGTAGGCGACGATCGACATGAAGGCGCGCGGCTCCAGGGCCGCCTTGCCGGGAAAGCTGTCGCCGTGGGAAACGGTCAGCCCGACCATTTCCGGGCTCACCCGGCCGCCGCCGCTGGTCGCGTTCGGCCATTCGTCCAGGGTGCTGCCGTTCAGCGTAAAGGTCGTGGTCAGGTCGGCCGGAATGTGGCACTCGCCTTCGTGCGGATGATCCGGCATCACGTCGACGACGCCGAGCGGCCCCGCCTGCAGCAAGGGATGCGGGTCGCCGACCCCGCCGCTGTCCGTGCGGTAGTTGACGAAGAGCCGCTGCGGATGGGTGTCCGACTGGTCGGCGAATTCGAACTGGCCGTTGTCTCCCGCCAGGTTGGTCGACAGGCGCGAGACGTCGCCGAAGTCCGGCGTCTCCGTACTCAGCCAGTATCTCATCTCGCGGACCCTCGGAACGTCCTTGGACATGCCGGCGCCCAGGTCCTCGTGGTCCCCCGTGGCGAAGACCCCGCCACCGGCCTGCATGAACTGGGCGACGGCGGCGATTTCGGACGGCGACAAACCCGCGGTTTGGCCGGCGATCCCGAACAGGAACACCACGTCGTAGCGGGACTTCAAGACGCCGTTGGATGCATGGTCGAAGGTGAATTCGTCGATATCCGCATTGGTGTCCGGCAGGCGGTTCGCCTTGATGACCTGCGGCGTCATCCCATGGATCAGGGAAGACTCCAGTGTCGAAACGAATTGAGACAGGCCGGAGCCGCTGGTGGCGTTGAAATTCAATCCATCCACCACGACCAGTATTCTGGGGGTGCATTCCTTGAATAGGCGGAGCTTCAAGGGAAAGTCGACCAACCGAGGTCGAAAGTCGATTTCGAATTTAGGCATGGCATCAGTCTCCCGATTTGACTGCGGTGTTTAGGGCGCGGGCGGCAAGACGCCTCGATCGGTCGCCCCAAGACCGGCATTTGCCAGATGACCTCTGGAATGACTCTAAAGGTCTATCAGCCGTCGATGGTTGAATGTGGCATTTCCCACAATCCCTAATCGCAGTTTTTGCCATCCGACATGCCGTTGTCAGGAATGCCGCAGACAGCGTATAGATCTCTTTCTGCCGGGGATCTCCGATGTCGCGACACCTCAACCGCCACTGGATCTCGGCTGGGACCTCGGCAGCCGTTAGTGCAATAATGCAGGCCAGCCTCCCTTCCGATGTCGCTCTCGAGGACGACCTTGCGTGACTGCCGCTTCGAACAAGCCTCCCTGCGAACTCTGCCACTTCTGTCTCAGGGCCGATCCCATCAGAGGCTCGAGCCCGGGCGGGCACTGCATCTGGTTCGACACGAGACTTCGCGAGGAGGATATCGGCGACAAGAGCGCGAAGCTTCGTCTGCGATGTATCGACGACGGCGATCACTTCGTGTGGCGAAGCGAAGGTGTCGATCCCGTGGCGCTGGTAACCTGGCGCAAGGGGGTTTTGGATCAGCAGAGCTTCCGGTTCTACAGAAGCCTGACAATCATTATCTCGGTGCTGGCACTCGTTCTCTCTCTTGCCGCGATAGGCGCCCAGCTTCTCTCCTGAAGGAATTTCGGGGGCGGGACAGGCAATCCCTCACTCGATCCCGGCGGCGCGTCTCCGCGCGTCACTCCTTCGGCGGGTCGATCCGCGCGTCGGCGATCAGCGCCCAGGCCGCGGGGAAATCGGGCTCGCCGGCTTCCGACTGCGCCGTTTCGCTGACCACGATCCAGAGGCCGCCGGCCGCCCGCCAGGCGGTGAGCTCGTACTCGTCGCCGGCCGAGCCGCCGCTGCGCCGTTCGACCGCGTAGCTGGCGCGCGCGCCGCCCTCGAGCTCGCGGCTGCCCTTGGGCGCCTGGGAGGGCGCCTGCTCCAGGCGCAGGACCCGTAGGTAGCGGGGCGAGCGGATCATGCCGTCCTCTTCGAAAGCGAAGCCGCCGGCCTCCTCGACCGCGCGAAAGCCGTCCGGCCGCCGGACCGCCAGGCCGTTTGCATGCCGCAGTTCCTCTCGCAGCGTCACTTCGACGTCTCCTTGTTCCTTGCACGAAAGCGCCAGCGGAAGCACCGCGCAGACGAGCAGCAGTCGCAGCCAAACCCGCATCAGAACCTCAGCCCGCCGGCGTGAATGGTCGAGAACCCCTGGTGAACGAACCACGCCCAGCCCTGCGACAGCCGGTCGTCCCAGGGCCGCGAGGTGTACTCGGAGGCGAGCGCCTTGACGTTGTCGTCCGGCCAGAGCGAGGAGTGCCTGGCGTAGGCCGCGAGGTTGATGCCCGGAAAGGCCCGCTGGGTGTTGGGCAGCGCGGACAGGCTCTTGGTCGAGGCGATATCGGCGATCAGCCGGATGTAGCGGGCGACGGCGAAGATATTGAACTCGTCGGAGGCCAGGAGCGCGGCGACCTGGCTGCGCGCGAGATTGCTGCGCACCGCGGCCGACAGAAGGTCGGCGAAGAGGTCGTGGCCCTGCGCGGTCGAGACGACGACCTGTCCCAGGCCGATCGACGTGTTCCGTTTCAGGATACTGACGGCGCCCAGATAGTCGACCGCGTCCTCCCGGCGGGACTGGTCGCGCTGCTCGGCCAGAACGAAGGCGGCCAAGAGCTCGGGCTGCAGCCGGTGGAGGTCGCCGGCGGCCCGGAAGATCTGCGTTCGCGAGGGGGGAAAGCGCGCATAGCTGTTCGGAAAGACCGTGCTGATCGGCTGGCACACCAGCTGCCTGGCCTGGTCCAGGCGCTGGCTCGGCGTCATGCCCGCCAGATAGGCGCTGAGGCTGCCGAGCGGGTTCGAGTACCGCGCCCTGGTCGCGCCGTTTCCGGCCGCCAGCTTGAGCTGGTCGAGCGCCGGGATCGACCCGGTCGTCGGGTTCGCGCCGGTCGCGCCGACGCCGGTAAAGGGCGCCGAGCCATTCGACGACACCGTGAAGGAGGCGGGCCCCGCGCAGGCGCCCGCGGCGGGCAGGAAGCCGAGGCGGCGGCCGCTTTGCGCAAGGTCCCGGCAGATGTCGAAGACCGACAGCGCCGTGCCGCCGAACCAGACCGAGGCGTTGCTCAAGGTGGGGTTGCTGCGCTTCGCGGCCTGGTATCGGTTTCGCGCGGTCGCCCGCTGGCTGGTCAGGCGGCTGCCCAGGATCTCCACGATCTTGCGGCAGGCCTGCCGATGGTCGACGCGGACCAGCATGCGCTCCAGGTTTCCGCCGCGCTCCAGATCGGCGACGGTCGCGTCCAGGGTCGTATCGCCGTCCAGAAGCGCGGCGACGCCCGCCTGCTCCGTCTCGGTGACGACCCAGTCCAGGACCTCGTAGGAGATCAGATCCTCGATCAGGGCGCTCGTTCTGGTCACTGATTTCTCCCGGCAGCCGCCATCAAACCCCAAGTTGACTGTATCACCGGACACATCCGGCACCCAATACCAAACCTCGAAGACCGCGGCTGACGGCGCCGTTTTCGAGCGGATGGCGTTCCGGTTGAGCGCCGCGTCGGCCCTGGCGTCCCTGCCGAAGGGACGGCGTGAGCAAACGAGCCCATGCGCAGTAAAAGGTCGTTTGATTTCAAGGGGTTATGGGGTGTCAGCGGGCAAGGGTCTGGACTGTAAGTCATTGAAAAACAACGATATTTTACCACAGAGGTTCGGGCCGGAAGGCGCGTGAAAACCCCTCGCCCTTCGGGAGAGGGGCGCGTAGCGCGGCGCTTCGCGCGGCCCGCATAACGGGAGGGTGAGGGCCGGTTGGTTTCTGCTAAGCTGTTTTCATGTCAGCGACGGCCCGTGCCAGAGCCTTGCGAAGGCAAGCGACCGACGCAGAACGGCTGCTGTGGCGGCATCTGCGGAGCCGAGGGCTCGATGGCCACAGGTTCCGGCGACAAACACCGGTCGGGCCCTATGTGGTCGACTTCCTATGTCTGGAAGAGCGCCTCGTGGTCGAGCTGGACGGCGGCCAGCACGCGGACCAGCAAGAGAAGGACCGGGAACGCAGCGCGCGGCTCGCCGGCTGGGGGTTTCGGGTCTTGCGCTTCTGGAACAACGAGGTCCTGGGAAATACCGAGGGTGTGCTCCGGGTCATTCGCGACGCGCTCGTCTCGGCCGACACATCTCCCGATACTTGAACCAACCGGCCCTCACCCTCCCACGCGGCAAAAGCCGCGCGGGCCGCGCGAAGCGCCGCGCTACGCGCCCCTCTCCCGATGGGCGAGGGGTTTTCACGCGCCTTCCGGCCCGAACCT
>CAMYKD010000094.1:0-685 GCA_947258885.1 uncultured Kiloniellales bacterium
CCATTCGGCCGCCATGCACTGGCAGGCCTCGGCCAACGCCCCCGACCTGGGCGAGCAAGTCCGCCACCGCGCCCAACGCTTCGCCACGCAGATGATGGCCCTCACCAGCCGCCAGCTCTCGACACTCGCCCGCCTCCGCGACCAGCGCCGCCGCGAGGCCGAGGCCGCCGAGCGCCAAGCTTGGCGCCAGGAGGCCCATGAGACGAAACAACAGCTCGCCCGAGGCAGTGCCTTTACGGCGGAACTCGAGCGGATGATGAAGTTGGGTGACGAGGCGGAGGCGCTGCCGGAGGCCGCAGCGGAAGCAGCGCCCCCCGCCGCCCCCAGGTCCGCCGGCGCCGCCGTGCCCGAGCCGCCTCCCGGGCCGGCCCCTGCCCTCAACCGCCGGGAGCGGAGGGCGCTGAAGCGCCTGGACCGGAAGCGGCGGCGCCGGACCGAGGAAGAGCGAGCGCGCTGAAGGCGGGCGGGGGAATTGGTTCCGTGTCCCCGATTTTCCTTATGGAGGCCTCAATCGGCTGACCGCGATCCGAAGTCCCGGCGCCCGGGATACCCAGGAGCGCGACTCCTCACTTGAACCGCGACGTCGCGGATTTGACGGCTTCGCCCAAACGTCCCCACGCGCCTTCGATGCCCTCCCTGAGATCCTCCCAGGCGTCCTCGCTGCTCTGCCGCAGCTCGCTCAGCT
>CAMYKD010000094.1:737-15498 GCA_947258885.1 uncultured Kiloniellales bacterium
ATCTGCTTGTGGTAGGCCAGCTGGGCATTCGCCTGGGCCTTGTCCGCTTTCGCCTTGAGCTTGTCGATCTCGGCGCTCCACTCGTCCAGCTGTGCCTGAAGCTTCCGCTCGTAGGCTTCCTTCTTGCTCATGGGATTGCTCCTCTTCTCTGTCCTGTTCCGTCGGTTCCGGCATCTCCCGGACCATGACGTCCTCAAGGTGCCGGAAAATTCGGCCGGATGCATCCTTCGAGTTGCGAAGCGTCGAATCTATCCTAGTCAGGGCTGAGGCGCTCCGGCAGAGCCTGCTGCGGTCAGGTCCAGGAACGCTATGCTTGTCTTCCACCTGCGGAGTTCAGCGGTATGCGCTCTTGCATGAATAGGCCGCTCCCTGGAACCGCGATATCAAACCGAAGATCCAGTACTGTGTCGTTTCTTATCGGCCGCGTCATAAAAATGATAAAACTGGGTTTAACCACGAAATACCAGAGCAGTATTGAAGTAAAAATAAATACACAAGTGATTATTAGCTATAATGTTTAAATCGTGTGAAAGAGTTTTCTGGCACGATATTTACCTATGGGCGGATGGGGGAGCCGGGTCGGCTCCGGGGCCGCGCGGGACGCGGCGACCCCTCGCAACCCGCCCGGAGATGGGGCGAGAAGCCATGTTCAGAATCGATGTCCTTGCCGGCGTTTTGCTCCTCGTCGGGGCTGCCTACGTCGTCGTCCCGTTGATCCCCGAACGGCAGGGGCGCGAGTTCTCGGCGGAGGTCGTGCGCATTGACGGCGGGTCGCCGAGCGACGGGCCGACCCGCAAGATCTACGCGGGCAAGCGAAAGCTGCGGATGGAGAACTTCGTCAATGGAGACACGGTCGTCACGATCGTCGACCTCGACCGGGACGCGGTGCTGTTCCTCGACCCCCAACAAAGGACCTACTTCTGGCTTCCCTATCTGGCCGACACCTACGCGGGCATGACGACCTTCTATCGCCATTCGCGGGACAAGCCCTGCGGCGGGGGCTATCGCGCGACGAGTCTGGGCGAGGAGGCGGTCGACGGCCGGATGGCGGAGAAATGGCGCTGCGAGAGCAAGCGGCTGCCGAAATACATGGAGGGTATTCCGAAGCGGGATCTGCGCCTGGTCTTCGTGATCGACCCCTGGCACGTCTGGTACGATTCCGAGCGTTCCCTCGTGGTCCGCTACGTGTACGACGACGGCGGGGGGCGGGAGCTCCGCAACGTCGGCATGGCGCCGCAGCCGGACCATCTCTTCGCCGTCCCGCCGGGCTACAGGCAGACCAAATCGCCCTTCGAGGGCGCGCTCGACCCGCTCGCCCGCCGTTGAGACACGACCGGTCCCTTCAGCCCTCCTGCGTCCACCGTCCCTGCTCGTCCTGCTTCCAGTAGGTGACCTCGTGGCCGGCGGCCTTCAGGGTCCGCCACTGGTCGCGGGCGCGGGCAACCGCGGTCTCGTCGCTGCCGTCGAAGAGGGTGGCGCAGGTCTCGTAGGCGGCGAGAGACTGCGAAGACGCGCCGTCGGTCAGGAACAGGACCTTCGCGCCGTTCGGGTTCTCGTCGCGGGCGGTCAGCCAGACCGGCTGTTCCTCGGCGTAGCCGTCCTTGGCCGAGCCGTGGGGCAGGAAGCCGCGCTCGTCGGCGGTCCAGAGCTGGGCGTTCAGGGACTCGACCCGCTCGTCGGAGCCCGCGATCACCACGGCGCGCCGGCCGCGCTCCAGCGTCTTCTCGAGCATCTTGGGCAGCGCCGCCTCCAGGCGCGTGCGGGTCAGGTGGTAGAAGCGGACGTCGGTCATGGGATCGCCGGGCAGAAGGGGCCTTGGCTCAGACTAGTCGCCGGGGGGCCGGAGCGCACCAAGAAACCCTCTCCCTCGGGAGAGGGTGGCGAGGCGGAGCCGAGTGGGTGAGGGCGAGTTGGTTCGGGCCAAGCGTGGTGATACGGCAGGGCGTCCGGAGTGGCGGAAACCCACCCGCCCTCACCTTCCCGCTTCGCGGGCCCCTCCCTCTCCCAAGGGGAGAGGGGAACGAAACATCGAGCCGGAGTCACTTTTCCGCGCAGGGGAACGGGGCTCACACAGGAATACACTTGCACCAGGTGATGTGGCGGAAGTCTCCGACTTTGAAGCCATCGCGCACCTTCTTCTTGCTTCGGACAAGCAAGACAAAGACCGCAGTCTCCGTCCCATCACCGATCTCACGTCCCGCCCAGCCCGACAGCAGCAGGAAATGCCTGTACGAATGCCCCGCAAAGAAAACCGGCTGGTCGAGGCGGAACAGAGACCATTCCTTGCCGTCCGACGCCTTCACGAAAGCATCGACCGTTCCCACGCACGGCAAAACTTGGTCAAAACTGCTGTTATCGGCGTACTCCAGTCGGAGCCGCAGCTTCCTGGCCGGCATTTCTCTCTACGGGACCTACCCCTCGTAGTGCTCGGCGATCAGGCGGTCGAGGAGGCGGACGCCGAAGGCGGTGCCGCCCTTGGGCACGGTCGGCTGGTCCTTGCTCGACCAAGTGACGCCGGCGATGTCGAGGTGGGCCCAGGGCGTGCCCTTCTTGACGAAGCGCTGGAGGAACTGGGCCGCGGTGATCGAGCCGCCCGAGCGGTTGCCGATGTTCTTCATGTCCGCCGCGTCGCTATCGATCAGCTTGTCGTAGGCCTCGCCCAAAGGCAGGCGCCAGACCGGTTCGCCGACCGCCTTGCCGGCGGCGCTCAGGCGCTCGGACAACTCGTCGTCGTTGGCGAAGAGGCCGGCGTGCTCGTTGCCCAGGGCGACGACGATCGCGCCGGTCAGGGTCGCCAGGTCGACGATCGCGCGCGGCTTGAACTTCTCCTGCGCGTACCAGAGGGCGTCGGCCAGCACCAGCCGGCCCTCGGCGTCGGTGTTCAGCACCTCGATGGTCTGGCCGGACATCGAGGTGACGATGTCGCCCGGACGCTGGGCGGTACCCGAGGGCATGTTCTCGACCAGGCCGCAGACGCCGACCACGTTCACCTTGGCCTTGCGCGCGGCCAAGGCCCGCATCACGCCGATCACGACGCCGGCGCCGCCCATGTCCCACTTCATGTCCTCCATGCCGCCGGCCGGCTTGATCGAGATGCCGCCGGTGTCGAAGGTGACGCCCTTGCCGACGAAGGCGAAGGGTTTCTTGTTGCGGGTCTTGGGCGCGCCGGTCCACTCCATCACCAGAAGCTGGCTCTCGCGCTCCGAGCCCTGGCCGACGCCGAGGAGCGCGCCCATGCCGAGCTTCGTCATCTGGGCCACGCCCAAGGCGCTCACCTTGACGCCGAGCTTCTCCAGGGCCTTGGCCCGGGCGACCAGGCTCTTGGGATAGATCACGTTGGCCGGCTCGGAGACCAGGTCGCGGGTGAGGAACACGCCGCCGGCGATCTTCTCCAGGGGACCGTAGTGCTTCTTCGCCGCCTTGGGGTCGTCGCTCAGGACGTCGAAAGACTTTAGGCTCGGCTTCTTCTCGGGCTTCTCCTTGGTGCGGTAGCGGTCGAAGCGGTACGAGCGCAGCAGCGCGCCGTAAGCCGCGTGCGCCGCCAGCCCGGCGGTCTCGCCCTTGCCGCCGCCGGCCGCGTCCAGGGCCAGGGCGCCGTGTGTCTCGCCGACGCCGTTCAAGTGCGACAGCAGCGCGCCGCCGAGCTTCTCGGCGTCGAGCGGACCGAGGTCCTTGGCTTCGCCGACGCCGAGCAGCACGATCCGGCTGTTCTTGACCTTGGGCGGGGCCAGGACCTCGAGCAGCTGGTCCTTTTCGCCCTTGAAGCGGCTGGCCGCCATGGCGCGCTTGAGCGCCCCGCCGGTCGCCTTGTCGAGCGCCGCGGCGCTGGCCAGCAGCTTGCGGCCCTTGGCCACGGGCGCGGCGAGCGCGCCGGTTTCGGGCAGGGTCAAAGACGCGAAGCTGATTTTCATCGGGGATCCCTTTGCTCGAGCTGTTGGACCGGCGGGCCGCCGGACGGGGCCACCTGCGATATCCGCTCGGCCCGGTGTCTGTCAATGGCCGAGCCCGGATCGGCGGCTGTGTCAATGCCGGAGACCTTTGGTATAACCGGCCGGTCTCCCATCCCACGCCCCGGCCCTGCGTCTCATCGATGGACCGGGGCCGGCGCCGAGAGGTCCCCGCCGAGATGCCGTTCCGCACCGCCCTTGCGACAGCGATCGACGGCATCGCGGAGCGGAACGGGGGCTGGCTGCTGACCGGGCGGCACTTCTTCGTGGCGCTGGCGCTCTACGTCCTGGTTTTGTTCCTGATCAAGGGCGTGCTCTACAGCGGCGGCCTCGGCCACGACGTCGACCAGCTGGTCAAGAGCCAGTCCTTCGAGCTGGGCTACGACACCCGCAACCCGCCGCTCTACACCTGGCTCGTGATCGCCGCCCAGGCGGCCTTCGGCGTCGGCCTCCCGGCGGTCCTGGCGGTGAAATCCGTCATGATCCTGTCTCTCTACGGCTTTCTCTACCTGTCCGCCCGGCGCGTGCTGCGCGACGAGGCACTGGCCGTGGTGACGGCCATGGCGCCCTTCGCCATGTACGAGATCGGCCTGTGGCTCGCCATCAAGTACAGCCACACGGCGGCCCTGGCGGCGACCTGCATGGTCACGCTCTACGCGCTGCTGCGCCTGGAGGAGTCCGGCAAGACCCTTTGGTACGCCGTCCTCGGGTGCGTGATCGGCCTCGGCCTCCTCGCCAAGTACAACTACGCCATCTTCCTGGCGTCGCTGCTCGGCGCCTGCCTCTTCGACGCGGGACTGCGCGGCCGGCTCGGCGACCTTCGCATGCTGGGGACGGCGGCGATCGCCCTGCTGATCGGCCTGCCGCACGCGTCGTGGATGGTGGCGCAGGCGGCCGGCTTCGAGGACTCGGCCACCGCGCGCTTCGCCATGGGCACGGACCACTCCTGGCTCGCCGGGCTCGCCCTCGGCTGGGCCTCGGCGCTCAAAGCAACCCTGAACATGCTGGTCCCCCTGGGGCTGGCCGTGCCGCTGCTCTATTGGCGGGCCTCCCGGGCCGGGGTGTCCGGCGACTGGCCGGCGCGGCGCACCTTTCGGGTCCTCGGCATCCTTCTCGGCCTGTCGATCGCCGCCGTCTTCGTGCTGGTGGCCGTCAGCGGCTCCACCAGGGTGCGCGGCCAGTATCTCTTCATCCTGGCACCGTTTCCTCTCTGGCTGGCCGCCTGGGCTCAAGGGCTGCGGCTGTCGCGCAGGACGTTGAACCGCATCGCCCTGGCGTTCACGGCCCTCGCCCTGCTGACCCCGGTCCTGATGCTCGGAAAGTACCTGAGCGAACCGCTGACCAAGGACTATCCACGGTACAACCTGTCCTACGCCGAGCTCGCCCGGCAGCTTCGCGACGCCGGCTTTCGAGAGGGCACGATCTACGCCTACGACTACCCCTATTCCCTCAGCGGCAATCTGCGGGCCTACTTCCCGGCGGCGCGGATCCTGGGAACGGGGGTTCCGCACACCCGCCCGCCGGCGCGCGGGGTCCGGGGCCAATGCGCCCTGGTCTGGGCGGTCGACAGGAAGTCCGTCGACGATCGGGCCATGCTCGAGTCCGCCCAGGCGCTCCTGGGCTTCGAGGGCGCCGCGGGGAGCCGGCTTTTCGAAATCGACGTGGCGATCGAGAACGGGCGGAACCGGACCGTCCGCTTTCGCATCCGGCTCTTTCCCGACGGCCCCGGCGACTGCCGCTGACCGCGCCCGGCGGCGCCGATCGCACGTCTTTCGATTTGTATCAGTCCTTGTCGAGGAGCGAGGTGAACAGGAAGACCGTCGCGATTCCCACGATCAGGACCAGCCCGAGAAACAGCAGGATTCCCCAGGCATCCAGCGTGTACCTGTTGCTGTAGAGGTAAGGGGTCGTCGCCACTATGGCGATCCACGCGCAGGCCAGGATGATCTTGTTGAATATCTTCATTTCACGAAAACGGCTTCAGCTCGTTTCCACCTCGCCGGCCCCGCCCTATCGCCCGCTTCGCTCGGCCCTATCACCCGCTTCGCTCGGCCCACGAGACCGACGGATATCGGATATCAAGGCCGAACTCAACCGTTCGTCGCGCTCCGCTGGGCGCGCCAGATAAAGTAGAGGTTTCGCGAGTATATGAACACCCCGCCCGCCTGGCCGACGATGAATACGGGATCCTGCTTGTGGACAGCGTAGAGCAGGAGCGTCATGCCGCCGAACAAACTGAAATACCAGAAGGCCCGAGGGATGACGCTGCGTCCCTCACGCTCGCTGACCAGCCACTGGACGATGAAGCGACAGGAGAACAGGGCCTGTCCCAGGAATCCTATGGCGAGCCAAATCCATACCTCACTCATCATTCGTCCATCCGCTCTACAACTGGGACCTTCGCCCGACGCTGGAGCCAAGCAACCCCGAGCGTATCCACGAGTCCCGCCCAGGCGCGATCGGCGACCCCGTAGTGCGAGGCGCCGTGTCGCCGCGGGCGGTGATCGACCGGCGCCTCGAGGACGACGCCGCCGGCCCGCCGGACCAGCGCCGGCAGGAAGCGGTGCATGTGATCGAAGAACGGCAGCGCCAGAAAGGCCTCGCGCTGGAATAGCTTCAGGCCGCAGCCCGTGTCCGTTGCTCCGTCGCGCAGGATCCGGCTGCGCAGGCCGTTCGCGACGCGAGAGGAAAGACGCTTGACCAGGCCGTCCCGCCGTTTCCGGCGGACGCCGGCGATCATTCGAAGCGCCGGGTCGTCGCTCTCGTCCCGAATCTTCAGGAGCGCCAGGATGTCCGAGGGATCGTTCTGGCCGTCGCCGTCCAGGGTGGCGATCCAAGCGCCGCGGGCGGCGGCGACTCCCGTCCGCAGGGCCGCGCTCTGCCCGCACCGCTCGCGGTGTCGCAGCGCCCGCAGCCGCGGATGGCCGCGCCGCGCCCGCGCCAGCTCCCCGGGGCTTTCGTCGCGGCTCCCGTCGTCCACGAAAACCATTTCGAAATCGAGCTCCGGTCCCAGCGCCGTCTCGATCTCGGCCACCAGCGCGGCGATGTTGTCCGCCTCGTCGTGGACCGGGACCACGACGGACAACCGCGGCGCCCCCGCGACGCAGCGGGCACCCCCGGACGGGGTTTCCCCTCGCTCAACCGTCCCCGCCCAGCCGGATGATTTGACCGACACCACGTCGTTTGCATTCCTCGACCAGCATTTTCCCAAAAGCGGCGCTCGGCGGCCCCGGAGGCCCTCCGGGGCCCTCCCGGATACCGTCGGTGTGCCAGTAGCATAGCCCGGATGCCGGGATATCCTCCAGCCTGCTATGAACCGGGGAGACTCGGGCGCCACGCCGGGCAGACGAAGACAGGACGCCGGTGCCGGGCTCCCGGAATTTCAAACTACCGGCTTTCGTGGAGGCGGGTTACAAATAGCCGTCATGCGGTCGATCACACGTTACATCTTCAATCAGCTCTGGCTCGCGACGTTTTTCGTGACCCTTGGTTTGACCTTCGCCGTCTGGTTGACCCAGTCGCTGCGTTTCTTCGGCTACATCGTGAACCGCGGCCTGCCGGCCACCACCTTCTTCGCCTTCGTGGGGCTCTTGCTGCCGTCCTTCCTGGGCATCGTGCTGCCGATCGCGACCTTCTGCGCGGTGCTCTTCGTCTATAACAAGCTGATGATGGACAGCGAGATGGTGGTGCTGCGCGCGGCCGGCCTGTCGCACGCCCAGCTGGCCCGCCCGGCGATCGTCCTCGCGCTCGCGACCACGCTGGTCGTCTATGCCATATTGCTCTATTTCCAGCCGGTCTCCTACCGGGCCTTCAAGGATCTGCAGTTCCACATCCGCAACGACTATTCGGCGGTGCTGCTCCAGGAAGGCGTGTTCAACGACCTGGGCGACGGGATCACGGTCTATGTGCGCGAGCGCACCGGCGACGGCGAGCTGCGCGGCATCCTGGTCCACGACAGCCGCAAGGCCGGCAGGCCGGTCACCATGATGGCCGAGCGCGGCGCCCTGGTTCGCGCCGAGACCGGCCCGCGCGTCGTCATGGCCAACGGGAACCGGCAGGAAGTCGACCGGGACCGCGGGCAGTTGTCCCTGCTCTACTTCGACCGCTACACGGTCGATGTCTCCACCTTCACCGATACGCCCCAGACCCGCTGGCGCGAGCCCAAGGAGCGCTTCCTGGCCGAACTGATGTCGCCCGGAACGACGGGCGTCGACCTGCGCAACCGCGGCGAGCTGATCGCCGAGGGCCACCAGCGCCTGGTCGCTCCGCTCTATGCCTTGACCTTCGTGTTGGTCGGCCTGGCCGCGCTGCTGTCGGGCGAGTTCAACCGCCGCGGCCAGATCTACAGGATCCTCACGGCGGTCCTCTGCACGGCGGTTCTGGAGGGCGTGGGGCTCGCGATGCACGATCTGGCGGGCCGCTCGCCGCAGACCATTCCGCTCATGTACCTGGCCGCCGTGCTGCCCGCCTGCGGCAGCGTCTTCGTGCTGCTCCGGCGCCCGCGCCGGCGGCTCGCGACGCGCCGCACCCTTGTGGCGGCACGGCGATGATCCGCGCGGCCGCCAAACCGAGGCTGCGGCGTCCGCGCCTGTCGGGGACGCTCTCGGGCTACATCGCCCGGCAGTTCACCGGGCGGTGGGCGGCGTTTTTCCTCGGCCTGAGCGGCATCATCGTGCTGGTGAGCATGGTCGATCTGCTCGACCGCTTGGCCAACAAGCCGGGGGCGGGTCTCGGAATAATCCTCACCATGGTCCTGCTCAGGCTGCCCCACCTGGTCCAGGAGGTCATGCCTTTCACTGTTCTGTTCTCGGGCCTAGCGACCTTCTGGCGCCTGACGCGCGCGCACGAGCTCGTCGTGGCGCGCGCGGCCGGTGTTTCGGTCTGGCAGTTTCTTCTGCCCGCCTTGAGCGTGGCGGCGTTGATCGGCGTTGTGTCGATCACCGTGCTGAACCCGGTGGCCTCGGCCCTGCTGGGGCGCTTCGAGCAGATCGAGGCGCGTTTCTCGGGCCGGCAGGAGTCCGCCCTGGCCCTGTCGGGCAGCGGCCTGTGGCTGCGCCAGGCCGACCGGGACGGTCAGTCGGTGATCCACGCGTCGCGGGCATCGCCGGACAGCATGACGCTGCACCGCGTGATCGTCTTTCGCTTTGGCGCCAACGACCAATTCCTCAGCCGGATCGACGCGTCGCGCGCCGAGCTCGGCGACGGCGTATGGCGCATCACCGGCGCGGCGCTGTCCGTGCCGGGCGCGCGAACGCGCCGCGTCGAGGCCCTGGAGCTGGAGACCGAGCTGACGCCCGCCAAGATACTCGAGAGCTTCGCCGATCCCGAGACCATCTCTTTCTGGAGCCTGCCCGGCTTTATCGGACTGCTCGAAAACGCGGGCTTCTCGGCACAGCGCCACAAGTTGCAGCTGAACCGTCTGCTCGCGACGCCCCTGCTGCTCGCGGCGATGATCCTGCTGGCCGCGACCTTTTCCCTCAGGCCGCAGCGTCGAGGTCATGTCGCCCTGGTCGTCGTCCTCGGAATGCTGGCGGGATTCCTGCTCTATTTCCTGTCCAACTTCGTGTTCGCCCTGGGCCTCTCGGGTAAGATACCGGTGATTCTGGCGGGCTGGGCACCGGCGGGCGTCAGTGCCATGCTGGGACTGGCAATGCTGCTTCACCTCGAAGACGGTTAGCGAACGCATATGCGGGGGCGATTGCGGAACTGGGCTTGGGCCGCATTCCTGTGGCCGGCGGCAGCGCTGGCCACCCAAGTGGGCGAGGCCGCCGAAGCGCCGGCGGGCGCGCCGGAGACCCCTGCCCAAACGTCCGACGTTCTACAAAGCGATCTGCCCGCGCTGATCAGCGCCGATCAGGTGACCTACGACGAAACCCTGGGTATCGTCACCGCCTCGGGCAAGGTGGAGGTTTCGCAAGGCGAGCGCGTCCTGCATGCCGACAGCGTTTCCTACAACCTGCGCAACAACGTCGTCACCGCCTCGGGGAACGTCAGACTTCTGGAGCCGGGCGGCGAGGTCGTGTTTGCGGACTACGTCGAACTGACAGGCGACCTGCGCGAGGGCTTCATCAAGGACATCCGGGTTCTGCTGAGCGACCGCAGCCGCATGGCCGCCAGCAACGCGCTGCGCACGGGGGGCAATCGAACCGTGTTCCAGAACGGCGTCTTCAGTCCCTGCGATCTGTGCCGCGACGATCCGAGCCGGGCGCCGCTCTGGCAGATCAAGGCCGCCAAGATAGTGCACGACCAAGACGACCGAAAAATCCGCTACAGCAGCGCCTGGTTGGAATTTGCCGGTATTCCGGTGTTGTATACCCCCTACTTCGAGCACCCGGATCCGACGGTCGAACGCATGAGCGGCTTTCTCACGCCCACCTTCGGCACTTCCAAGACCCTGGGCGTCGTCGCGCAGGTGCCCTACTATTTGGCCGTCTCGCCCACTTTGGATGCGACGTTCGAGCCGATCTTCACCACCAAACAAGGAATCGTTCTTGCCGGGCAGGTCCGGCAGCTCCTGCCCTTCGGACAGCATGAAATCGACGGCAGCGTGACCTCCGCGGACCGCGAGGAGAACGACGGTACGATATCGAAAGACGTCGTGCGCGGCCACGTCGACGCCATGGGCCGCTACGACATCAGCGAGACCTGGCGTGCCGGCTTCGACGTAGACTGGTCCACCGACGACACCTACCTGCGCCTCTACAACTTCGACAACAGCTCTTTCCTGACCAGCAACCTCTTTACCGAGCGGCTCGACGGCCGCGACTACGCCGCGGTGAACGCCTTCGCTTTCCAAGGGCTGCGAGAGAGAGACATAAATCGCGAGGCGCCGATCGTCGCGCCCCTGGTCGATTACAATTTCGTCAGCGAACCCTGGATCGCCGACAGCACCTACAGCATCGACGCCAACATGATGGTCCTCTCGCGGCGCGAGGGCCGCGATGTCCGGCGCCTGTCGCTGACGGGCGGCTGGGAGGTTCCCTACACGGACCCCATAGGCGGTCTATACACCCTCGAAGCCAAGGTCCAGACCGACGGCTACTGGAGCGACGAGTTCCTGCCGGGCAGCATCGACGTCAACCCTTCGGAACCGACCGAAACCGAGGTGGCCGGCCGCTTCTTTCCCCAGTTGGCCTTGAGCTGGCGCTATCCCTGGGTGCGCCATTCCGAGAGCCTGGATCAGGTGATCGAGCCGATGGCCCAATTGGTCGCCGGGCCGAACGGCGGCAATCCGAACGATATTCCCAACGAGGACAGTCTCGACTTCGAGTTCGACGATACGAATCTTTTCAGTCTGAACCGCTTTCCCGGGCTCGACCGGGTCGACTCCGGACAGCGGTTCGACTACGGGCTGCAATGGAAGGCGACCGGCTCCAGGGGTAGACAGGCCGGATTCTTCATCGGCCAAAGCTATCGGCTGTCGCAAGAGAAAGACTTGTTTCCGAAGAACTCCGGCGTGCAGGACAAGCTGTCGGACGTGGTCGGGCGGGTCAACTTGAGTCCGGTCGGATATTTCGATCTGCTCTATCGTTTCCGGCGGGACAAGAAGAGCTTTGTGCCGCGCCGGAACGAAGTCGATCTCAAGATCGGGCCGCCGGCGCTCAACCTGGACCTCGACTATCTGTTCGTCGACAGCGCGGTCGGTGCCAGCGACCTGGACCGCGAGGAGATCAACCTCCGCCTGACCAGCCGGTTCAACGAAAACTGGTCGGGCTTCGTCGCCAACCGCCGGGACCTCGAGAGGGAAAGCACCCTGAGCACGTCGGTCGGCCTGAGCTATGAGGACGAGTGCTTCCTCATCGAGGTCGTGGGCCAGCGCCGGTTCTTTTCCGATCGCGAGATCGAAGAGGACAATTCGATCTTCGTCCAGATCAGCTTTAAGACCCTGGGCGGCTTCGGTTCCGGGTACCAGACCGGCGGTCCTTCCAAGTAACGGTGGTTCGCGATCCAATTGGCGAGCGTTGTTTGCCGCGAAACTTGGCCCTATAGTCGGCCCGCTCCGAACCCTCTTGAAAATCGTTCCCGGTCGAGCACGCAACGATGAAGCGCCTGATCTCTTATGCCGTGACAACCATCGCCCTGGTCTCGAGCCTGGCGGCCTGGGCCCAGCTGTCGCCCGGGCTCGCGCAGAACACGCTGCGCGCCGCGGCAGTGGTCAATGACGAGGTCATCTCGATGTTCGACCTGGCAATGCGCACGCGCCTGGCCATTCTCGCCTCGGGCCTGGGCAATTCGCCGGAGGCGCACAACCGCCTGCAGCGTCAAGTGCTGCGCTCGTTGATCGACGAACGGCTGCAACTGCAGGAGGCCAAGCGTCTGGAGATCACGGTGGACAAGAGCCAGACGGAGGACACCGTCTCCAGGCTCGCACAGCAGAACAACATGTCGCGCGAGCAGTTCTTCGCCCTGCTGAAGCGCAACGATATTCTCCCGAAGGCCCTGCTCGACCAAGTCCGGGGCGAGTTGACGTGGCGGCGCGTGGTCCAGCGGCGCCTGCGCCCCACCGTCGATATCGGCGAGGAGGAAATCGACGAGGTCATCGCACGCATCCGCTCCAGCCAGGGCCGGATGCAGCGGCGGGTCTCGGAGATCCTGCTCGGTGTGGACAGCGTGCTTCAGGACGACGATGTCCGGCGCACCGCCGAGCGCCTGGTCGAGCAGATCCGCGGCGGCGCGAATTTCGGCGCGCTGGCCCGGCAGTTCTCGCAGTCGGCGACCGCCTCGGTGGGCGGCGACCTGGGCTGGATCGAGGAGGGGCAGCTACCCGACGAACTGAGCGACGAGCTCGCCCGGATGCGCCCGGGGGAGCTGGCCGGACCGATCCCCACTTTCGGCGGATTCTACATCCTGCTGCTGCGCGACCAGCGCCGGGTCTCTATGGGCAACGCCACGGTCAACCTCAAACAGCTTCTCTTCGCCCTGCCGCCCGATGCCGCCGCGGACCAGCTTGAGCAGGCGCGGAGCAAAGCCGCCGAACTGCAGCCGCGCATCGAGGGCTGCGAGAGCTTCGACGCGCTGGCCGAGGAACACGGCTCGCCGGGTTCCGGAGACCTCGGGACCCTGAAGTTGAGCGAGCTGCCGGAGGACCTGCGCCGGGTCATCGTGCCCCTGCCCGTCGGCCAAGCGAGCGCGCCGATACGCGTCGCCGCCGGGGTGAGCCTGCTGCTCGTCTGCAGCCGCAAAGACGACGGCATCGACCGGGAGAAGATCAGGAACTCGCTGATCGGCCAGCGCCTCGACATGCTGGCCCGGCGCTATCTGCGCGACCTGCGCCGGGCGGCCACCGTGGACATCCGGCTGTGAGTCGGCCGGTCCTCTCGATCGCCTTCGGATGACCAAGAAAACACATCATAGATCAATGGGTTACCACAGCAGATCCTTCCATGCACATAGTGCAGGTGCTCCCCTGGAACTGGAAGGAACCGTCGGCGGCCAAGACCTCGGCAGCGTGACGCTCAACCCCTTACACCGGACGGTGACCAAGGAACCGGCGGTCTTGCCGCACGAAAGACATGGTTGCGCCGCGCGCCACCTGGACTAGAGTGCCCTGTCGGCCGGCCCCTTGCGCCATCCGGACAATCAAATCGGAACCTGGCGAATCGGAACCTGGATGACACCCGAGACCGCACTGGACATCACGCAGTGGGTCGTCTCCGAGGGGCTGAAGGGTTCGTCGGAGACGGAGATCCTGACGGGCTTTTGCCAGCGGCTGGTGACGGCGGGCGTGCCTCTGATGCGCGCCAACCTGTCGCAGCCGACGCTGCATCCGATCATCGGCGGTCACAACTTCATCTGGTGGCGCGACGACGAGACGGCGGTCGAGGAGGACTGGCAGCGCAGCTTCAACCGGGAGGGCGTCAAAGCCTCGCGCATCCCCTTCAGCTACATGTCTTCGGAAAACCTCTGGCGCCTGCGCCACCGGCTCGGCCCGGACCAGCCGCCGTCCGGGTTTCCCTTGCTCGAGCGCTTTCGCGCGCGGGGCGGGACGGACTATTTCGCCCTGGCAACCTGGTTCGGCGAGGTTCGCCGGCTGGGCCCCGCCGACCGGGTGCTGTCGTCCTGGCTGAGCGATGCCTCCGCGGGCTTCGACGACCGCGACATCGCCGTCATCGAGCAGCTGGCGCCACCGCTGGCGCTGACGATCAAGTCTGCGTCGGCCCACCGGATCGCCCATAGCGTGATCGCCACCTATCTGGGCGCGGACGCGGGCCGTCGGGTGCTGGGCGGCGAGATCCTGCGCGGCACCGGCGAGACGATCCGCGCGGCGCTCTGGTTCTGCGACCTGCAGGGCTTCACCAAGATCGCCGACACCACGCCGCGCGACCGGCTGCTCGCTATGCTCGACGATTACTTCGAGTGCATGGTGACCACGGTGCACGAGCACGGCGGCCAGGTGCTCAAGTTCATGGGCGACGGCGTGTTGGCGATCTTCCAGAGCGACCCGGTCGCCGAGAGCTGTGACGCCGCGCTCGATGCCGCCGACCGGGTGCGCCGGCGTATGGCGCGCGTGACGGCCAAACGCCTTACCGAGAACCTGCCGGTGACCGGCTTCCGGGTGGCGCTGCACCTGGGCGACGTGATGTACGGCAACATCGGCGCCCGCGACCGGCTGGACTTCACCGTGGTCGGCCCGGCGGTCAACGAAGTCAGCCGCATCGAGGCCATGTGCCGCTCGCTCGACCAGTCCCTGGTGATCTCCCAGGCCTTCGCCGAAGCCGCCGGCCGGTCGCGCGACCGTCTGGTGTCGCTCGGCCGCTACGCCCTGCGCGGCGTGCGCCGGCCCCAGGAGCTCTTCACCCTGTTCACCGAGGAGG
>CAMYKD010000095.1 GCA_947258885.1 uncultured Kiloniellales bacterium
CCGTGTCGCGCTGCGCGCCGCCCAGAAACTTGATCACCTGCGGTGCCGCCAGGGTCGCGATCAGGCCCAGAATCACCAGAACCACCAACAGCTCCACCAGCGTAAAACCCCGAGCGCGGCGCCGCGCCGACCGTCGCCACGCCCCCTGCGTCAACTCGGCCATCCCGCCTCCCTCCGCGCGCCCGACGTGCTCACAGGCCGGACAAGTCATAGGAACTCATGATCGCCATCAAGATCGAGCCGATCATCAGCGCGATAACGAGACCGAGCACGATGATGATCACCGGCACCAGAAGGGCCAAGAGACGATCGATCGTCCGCTTGACCTCGTCGTCGTAGATCTCCGCCACGCGCAATAGCATCGAATCCAGCTGTCCGCTCTCCTCGCCGACCTGAATAAGTTGGACCGCCAGGACCGGAAAAACGCCCGCTTCCGCCATGGGAAGCGCAAGGCCCTCGCCCTTCGCCAGGCGCCCCCGAATCTCGGACAGCGCCCCGCCGACCGCGCGGTTGCCCAGCGTCCCCAGGGTCATCGACACGGCATTCAGGACGTTCACCTGATTGGCCAGCAACGTGCCGAGCGTCCGCGCCAGGCGCGCGACCTCGATCTTCACCAGCAGATCGCCCACCAGCGGCAGGCCAATGACCCAGCGGTCCCAACGCAAGCGACCCTCCGGCGAGGCGTTGTGGCGCCGAACGGCGACCACCAGCACGACCAAAGCGACCGCCAGAGCCCACCAGAAATCCCGCACGAAATCCGAAACCCCGATTACGACCTGCGTCAGGAGCGGCAGAGCCTTTCCCGATTCCTCGAACAAGGGCCGGAACTGCGGGATCACCAGCGTCATCATGACGATCAGCGAGCCGACCGCCAGGATCACGACCAGGATCGGGTAGATCAGTGCCGACTTCACGCTCTCGCGCAGGGCCTGCGCCCGTTCCAGTGTCTCCGCCAGCCGGGTCAGCACGACCTCCAGTCCGCCACCCGCCTCGCCGGCGCGCACCATGCCGGAATAAAACCCGGGGAAAACCTCGCCCTGCGCCTCCAGCGCCTCCGCCAGGCTCGCGCCTCCACGGACCCGTTCCAAGAGCCGGTCCACCAGACGGCGCAGCGGACCCTGGGGCGACAGCGTGCTCAGAATCGACAAGGCCCGGTCCAGCGGCAGACCCGACTGCAGCAACATCGACAGTTCCCGCGTCAAGAGTGCGACCGCGCCTTGCGATATCCCCGCGCCGCGCCGCGCCTTGCCGCGCCGCAGGAGCCCAGCCCCCCGGCGCTCCTCGGCCCGTATCGGCACGTGTCCCTGGCTGCGCAGCCGCTCGATCACCGCCCTGCGGTCGTTCGCTTCCAGCTCGCCCTCGATCACCTCTCCTTCGGTCGTCACCGCCTTGTAGCTGTACCAAGCCATGGATCACACGTCCCGCGTCACCCGCAGGACCTCCTCGATCGTGGTCACCCCCTCCAAGGCCTTGCGTATCCCGTCCTCGTACATGCTCACCATGCCCGCCGAAAGCGCCGCGCGCTGCAACTCCTTCGATTCCGCGCGGCGCAGGATCAGGCGCCGGATCTCGTCGTCCACCACGAGCGTCTCCATCACGCCGGTGCGCCCCCGGTAGCCCGTGCCGTTGCATCGCTCGCAGCCGACAGCGCGCCACAGCATGCTCTCCCCGCCGGAGCCGTAGCGCTCCAGGCCCAGCTGCTCGACGAGTTCGGGCAAGGCCCGCTCCTGCACCCGGCAATCTTCGCACAAGCGGCGCACCAGACGCTGCGCCGCCACCCCGGTCAACGTCGAGGTCAGCAGGTAATCCTCGACACCCATGTCCAACAGCCGCGTGATCGTCCCCGCCGCGTCGTTGGTATGCAAGGTCGACAACACCAGGTGGCCGGTCAGCGCCGCCTGCACCGCGATCTCCGCCGTCTCGACGTCGCGGATCTCGCCGATCATGATGATGTCCGGGTCCTGGCGCAGAATCGAGCGCAGCACATGGGCGAAGGTCAGGCCGATCCCCGGCTTGACCTGGATCTGGTTGACCCCCTCGAGCTGGTACTCGATGGGGTCCTCCACCGTCAAAAGCTTCTTCTCCGATTTGTTCAGCTGCACCAACGCCGCGTAGAGCGTCGTCGTCTTGCCGCTGCCCGTCGGGCCGGTTACCAGAAAGACTCCATGCGGCCGGTCCAGGATCTCCTCGTAGGTCTCCAGATTGTGCCCCGTTACCCCCAAGGCGGCAAAGTCGAGCTCCACCCCCTGGCGATCCAGGACACGAAGCACGACCCCCTCGCCGTGCATCGTCGGAATGGTCGACACACGCAGGTCGATCGGCACGCCCCGGATCGCCAGCTTGATCCGACCGTCCTGCGGCAGGCGCCGCTCGGCGATGTTCAAGCGCGCCATGATCTTGATCCGCGATATGAGCGCCGCCCGGAACCGGCTCGGCGGCGGATCGACCTCCACCAGCACCCCGTCGATCCGGTAGCGCACCCTCAGCCGGTTCTCGAAGGCCTCGACGTGAACGTCCGAGGCGCGCGCCTCGACCGCCTTGCTGATCAGGTGGTTGACCAGCCGGATCACCGGCGCCTCGCTGGCCAGATCCTTCAGACGCTCGACGTCCAGGTCGAGGTCCAGCGCCTCTTCGCCCTCCTCGCCAACCTCCTCGACCAAGCGGTTCAACCCGCCGCCGCCTTGGCCGTAGAGCCGCTCGATTGCCGCTTCGAGCTCCGAGGGCTCGGCCACGCACACCACGAGATCCGCACCCGAGATCAAGCGCAAGGCATCGATCGCATAGCTGTCCAGGGGATCGGCCATGGCCAGAACCAAGCCCTCCGGGCCCTCTGCGATCGGCAGAACGTGCGACTCGCGCAGAAACCGCGGGCTCAGCCGTTCCTCGAGCAGCGGGACCTCAGGGAAGTCCGCCGAGCCCACCAGGGGCAGGTCGAGCCGTTCGGACAGCGCCTCGGCCAGGTCCCGCTCCGAAACCAGGCCGAGCTTGGGCAGCAGAACGTGCAGACGCTCGCCGCTCCCCTCGGCGAGCCGCCGGGCCCGCTCCACCCCGGCCCGCTCCAGCCGCCCGCGCTCGATCAAGAGGTCGCCCAGCGACGCCTCGAACGCATCCAAATCCTCGACCAGCACTGCCATGAACGACCTCATTCGAACGACGCCCGCAAGGGCCGGGGGCCCTTGTACCATCTTTGTCCCGAGCGCCAAACCGGATAGCCGGGGGTCCGGACCCAGAGCCTGAAATGGGAGTCAGACTGAGGTGACCGCGATTTTCCGATGGATCTCCGGTCGCGGGCAGCGTCCGTGTACAACCTTCAGGATATACCACTTGCCCCGGGTCGAAGAGTCAAACAGACTCGGGGCAGGAGGCAGGCCACCGCCGGCCGTTCCATGAGCGCTGGAGCGCGTCGCGGCGTGGTGAGGAATGCGCGACATGCTGAAGCTGTTCGGACGTCTGCTGTGCATTCTGGGTCTGCACGACTTCCACGTCGTCGAGGTGACCTTCAGCTTCGGCGTCGGCGGCAACGTGTCGAAGATCGAGTGCAGGCGCTGCGGATATGTGACCACGCGCCACGAGTGACCGCCCGGTGCGCCGGGGCCGGGCCGTCACTCGATCCGGAAATGGGCCTCGGTCGGCTGCCCGGACCGCCCGTTGATCGGCAGGATGTCCTGCGGACAGGCGGAGAAGGCGACGATCAGGTCCAGCTCGGCGCGCAGCACGACGTAATCGCCCGGCTTGCTGACCGGCTCGCCCCAGGCGAGTTCGCCGGCTGGCGTCCAGGGGATGTTCATGAAGAGGTTGAGGGGACTCGGCGTCTCCGGCGGCTCGAGGCCCAGCTCCGCCAGGCCGGCCGCGAGATTGTCCGTGCAGTTGTCGTGGTACTCCGTACAGCCGAGCAGGCCGTAGCGCGCGTTGTCGCAGGCCGCCATCAAGGTATCGTGCGCGCCGCCGGAGATGTCTTCGACCAAGGTCAGAATCGGCCGCCGGGCGTTGGAAAAGAAGCTGTCGCCGAGGGCCGGACGCAGTTTCATGAAGTTGACCCGGCTGTGCTCCATGGACATGAACTCGCGCAGGTCCGCAGCGTTGAACGCCCAAGTGTCGACCACCTGCTGGCCGTGGGTGTTGATCACCCTGACCGATCGTCCGCGCGGCACGCGAGCGGCCTTGCCGCGGCGCGCCGGGATCGTAATGATGTCGCTGGCCATGATACGGCCTCCCTTTCGCCGAGCCGCCGGGCGCAAGACGGCGACGCAGTCTAGGGAGCGCGGAGGTTCGAGGCCAGACCTCCAGAAGCGAGGGACGAGTCATGAAACTCTATCTGGTCCAGCACGGCGAGGCGCTCTCCGACGAGGTCGACCCGGCCCGTCCGCTCAGCGATGCCGGCCGCGAGGATGTCCGCAACATGGCGGCCTTTCTCGCAGCTCGGCCGCTCGCCCTCGCCCGGGTCGCGCACAGCGGCAAGCTGCGGGCGCGCCAGACCGCCGAGCTTCTCGCCGCGGCGCTCGCGCCGGGCCGGCCCGTGGAACCGCGCACCGGCCTCAACCCCAACGATCCGCCGGAGGACCTCGCGCGCGAGTTGGCCAAGTGGAACGAGGACGTCATGGTCGTCGGCCACCTGCCCTTCATGGGACGCCTGGCCGCCCTGCTCGTGTCGGGGGAGCAGCACGGCGACCTCGTCGCCTACCGCCCCGGCAGCGTCGTGTGCCTCGAACGCGGCAGCGGGAACGGCTGGACGGTCGCCTGGATGCTGCGCCCGGAGCTGCTGGCCTGATCCCCCAAGGTAGGAGTCGTCTGGCCTTGCCCCGGCGGCTATCCTATGGTTGCAGGAGAGCGGAAAGGACCGAATGCCCGAACATCCTCTCGGCCATGTCACCGGCCTGACGGCCTTTACCGACGCCGATGACGCGCTGGCGCGCATCACCGAGATCTACGCGGCGGGTACGGCCGCGGTCCGCGCGCGCTTCGCCGAGTTTCCCGGCGGCGGCGCCGGGCCGGCCGGTGCGCCGGCCTGCTATCCCTATGTCGGCATCGTGATCGGGTCGGATCAGGTCAACCTGAGCAGCGCGCTTGCCTATGGCAAGCTGCAGGGCCCGGGCGCCTACGGCACCACGCTGACGAGGCCGGACCTGTTCAGGGGGTACTACCGGGAACAGCTGGACCTGTTGCTGCGCAACCACGGCCAGCCAGTCTGGGTCGGCACCAGCGACCGGCCGATCCCGCTCACTTTCGTCATAGAGGAGGCGACCGCCGACATCACGACCGACCACGTCCAGGCGCTGCGCAGCCGGTTTCCCCTGCCAGACCTGTCGCGCATCGACGACGCGGTCGCCAACGGCACCTACCTGCCGGTGCCCGGCGAGCCCAGACCCCTCGCCCTGTTCAGCGCCGAGCGGATCGACCTCTCGCTGGTGCGCCTGGCCCACTATACCGGAACGTCGCCGAGGTACTTCCAGCGCTTTGTCCTGTTCACGAACTATCAGCGCTATGTCGACGAGTTCATCGCCTATGGCCGGGACCAAGTGGCGAACGGCGAGGACTACGACGCCTTCGTGGAGCCGGGCGACGTGGCGACGCCGAACCCACGGGTCCCGGACGCGCCGGCCGCCGGCAGCGCGCCGGAGCACCTGCCGCAGATGCCCGCCTACCATCTGCTGCGCGCCGACCACGAGGGCATCACACTGATCAACATCGGCATCGGCCCGTCCAACGCCAAGACCATCACGGACCACTTGGCCGTGCTGCGCCCGCATTGCTGGCTCATGGTCGGCCACTGCGGCGGTCTCCGCCTGACACAGCGCCTCGGGGACTACGTGCTGGCCCACGCCTACCTGCGCGGCGACCACGTGCTCGACGAGGACCTGCCGGTGCCGGTGCCGGTACCGCCGATCGCCGAGGTGCAGATCGCCTTGACCGAGGCGGTCGCCAAGGTGACCGGGCTGAAGGGCCGCGAGCTCAAGGTGCGCCTGCGCACCGGCACGGTTTTCACCACCGACGACCGGGACTGGGAGCTGCGCTACGACGAGCTGGCCAAGCGCTTCAACCAGTCGCGGGCGATCGCGGTCGACATGGAGTCGGCGACCATCGCAGCCAACGGGTTCCGCCTCCGGGTACCCTACGGCACGCTGCTCTGCGTCTCGGACAAGCCGCTGCACGGCGAGATCAAGCTGCCTGGCATGGCCAATACCTTCTACCGCCAGCGGATCAGCCAGCATCTGCGGATCGGCATTGCCGCGCTCGCCAGCCTGCGCGACGCCGGCGTCGAGACCCTGCACTCGCGCAAGCTGCGCAGCTTCGACGAACCGGCGTTCCGGTGACCGGTCCGAACCCTGCCTGACACGGATGACCGGATTAGTGCTTGATATTCGGACATTTATGTCCGATATTTCGATATGAACGGCCGGCAGTTCATACGCAAGATCAGAAAGCTCGGCAGGACGCGCCAAATCGAAGTTCGGGTCGTGAAATCCAGGGGCAAGGGTAGCCACGTCGTCCGGTACTACGGGTCGCGCTTTGCCACGGTGAAGGACCGCAAGAAAGACCTGAGCGCGGGCTTGCTTGCGGCGATGTTGGGCCAGTTGGGACTCGACCATGAGGACCTGGAATGACCGGTTTGCAGTCGAGCATGGAACAATTATGACAGACGCCAAGGAGGGTGAAACGTGACGCAGAACCTTGGTTTCGCCTACCCGGCCAGACTCGAAGCCACGGAAGACGGCACGCTGCTGGTCCGCTTTCGAGACTTGCCCGAGGCGTTGACCGAGGGCGCCGACGAGGCGGACGCCTTCATGGAAGCGACGGACTGTCTGGAGGAGGCTTTGGCCCATCGCATGCTCCAGCGCCTCGACATTCCGCTTCCGTCGCGCCGGGCCGCCGGTGAAAAACTCGTCGCCCCGGGCCTTCAGATCGCCGCGAAGCTCGCCCTTACATTGGCCCAAAAGGCCGCCGGCTTGAACAACGTGGCGCTGGCCAAGCGCTTGGGCTGCGACGAGAAGGAGGTGCGCCGCCTGCTCGACCCGCACCACAAGAGTCGCCTCGATCGCCTTGACGCCGCGGTGAAGGCTACCGAAGGCACCCTCGAGCTCCGCTTTCGTCCACCGCCGGAGCCGCGCAAGAGAGTCGCGGTCAGGTGATCAGGTTCGCGGAACTAGGGTCTTCCTGTTAGCCTGAAGGCCGCAACCCAGAGAGGCCCATGGCCGAGGCCGGCTATCTGCTCGAAGTGATCGTGGTGCTGCTGGCGGCGGTGGTCTCGACCCTGCTGTTCCAGCGTCTCGGCCTCGGCACCGTGCTCGGCTACATCGTCGCGGGCACAGTGATCGGGCCGGCCGGCCTGGGGCTGGTCAGCGAGGGCGAGACGATCCGGGCCCTGGCCGAGCTCGGCATTGTCTTCCTGCTGTTCACCGTCGGCCTCGAGCTGCCGGTCGAGCGCATCAAGCTGCTGTTCTGGCGGACCTTCGCGCTGGGCGCGGCGCAGATCCTGGCGACCGGGGTGGCAGTCGCCGGCGTCGCGCTCTGGGCCGGGGCAAACGGCTCGGCCGCAGCCGTGATCGGCGGGGCGCTCGCCCTCTCCTCGACGGCGATCGTCCTCAGGATGCTGTCCGACCGGCGCGAGCTGACGACTCAGTTCGGGCGCAGCGCCTTCGGCGTGCTGCTGGTCCAGGACCTCGCGGTCGCGCCCTTCCTGGTCTGGGTGCTGGCGCTCGGCCAGACCGAGCTGACCCTGCCGGCCGCGGTCGGCTTCGCGCTGCTCAAGATGCTGGTCGCCGTGGTCGTGATCCTCGGCCTCGGCCGGGTCGTCCTCAGGCACCTTGTCTGGCAGGTCGCCAGCCTGCGCGAGCCTGAGATCTTCGCCGCGCTCACCCTCTTCGTCGCCCTGGCGACCGGCTGGCTCGCCCAACTGGCGGGCCTCTCCATGGCCTTCGGCGCCTTCCTCGCCGGCATGTTGCTGGCCGGCACCAACTACCGCCATCAGGTGGCCGCCGAGATCCAGCCGTTCCGCGGCCTGCTGCTCGGGCTGTTCTATATGACCATCGGCATGTCGGTCGACCTGGCGCTCGCGCTCGAGCGGCCCGGAACCGTTGCCCTGCTGGTGCTCGCGCTGCTGTTCGGAAAGACGCTGCTGCTCGCCGGACTGGCGCGGCTGCTCGGCTTCGCCTGGGCCCAGGCGCTGCATCTCGGGATGCTGCTCTCGCAGGGCGGCGAGTTCTCCGTCCTGCTGCTGGGCGCGGCGCTGGCCGTCGGCATCCTGGCCTCGGCCGAAGGTCAGCTTCTCGTGCTCGTGGTCACGCTCAGCATGATGGCGACGCCGCTTTTCGCGCGCCTCGGACGCGGCGTCGAGCAGCGGGCCGAGCGCTCGGGCGTGATCCCGGTCGAAGAGGTCCCGGAGGCGACCCGGTCGCTCCGCGACCACGTGGTCATCGCCGGCTTCGGGCGGGTCGGCACGGCGGTCGCCGCCAGCCTGGAAGCCGCCGGGGTACCGTTCATCGCGGTCGACCTCAACCCGCACACGATCGCCCGGGCCCAGGCGCGCGGCCGTCCGGTCTACTACGGCGACGCGACCCGGCCCGAGATCCTCGATGCGCTCCACGTCGAGCGGGCGCGCGCGGTGGTCGTCGCCATCGACAATGCCAAGGCGGCGCTCACCCTGGTGGCGTTCCTGACCTACCTCTTTCCGGATCTGGGCATCTACGCCCGGGCCTACGACGACGCCCACGCCGCCGAGCTGGAAAAGGCCGGCGCCCAGACCGTCGTGCCCGAGCTGGTCGCCACCGGCGTCAAGCTGGCCGGCTCGATCCTTGAGAAGTGACACAGGCGGCGGGAGGCGCGGTCCGCGGGGTCGAGCGGGAACCTAAGTCCAGGCTGCGACCGGCGCCGCCGATCTCCGCGTGTCGTCAGGAGTAGTCATCTCAGTGCGCATGTTGTACCGAGTTGAATGGCACCTGCAACTATCCTGATGATACGCTTCGAAGATGGCCGCGCTCTACGACACAATCGGGCTGAACTACGCTGACCTTCGTCAGCCCGACCCTTCGATTGAACGAGCGATACATAGCGCTCTCGGCGATGCGGTTGCCATCCTAAACGTGGGGGCCGGGTGCGGGTCAGTACGAGCCGTGGGATAGGTCAGTCGTTTCGGTTGAGCTATCTATGACGATGATACGTCAGCGCCCGCCGGGTGGTGCACCGGTAGTTCAAGCAACCGCGATGGCCCTACCATTCGGGGCGCATGCTTTTGACGCATCCATGGCAATCCTGAGCGTGCATCACTGGCCAGACAAAGAGCGGGGTCTTGAAGAGCTACGCCGAGTATCCCGCGGTCGCGTCGTCGTTCTGACTTGGGACCCAACGTACTCAGGCTTTTGGCTGACTGACTACATTCCTGAGGTTCTTGACGCCGACCGCCCGACTTTTCCGATGCTTCATGAATACGAGCATGTACTTGGGCCGACAAAAGTGATTGACGTTCTGATTCCGCACAACTGCACCGATGGGTTCATGGGTGCCTATTGGCGTCGCCCAGAAGCATACCTGGATCAGCGAGTACGCTCCGCCATATCAACGTTCTCGAAGCTGCGAGACGCAACGTCCGGTTTGCAGCAGTTAGACCGAGACTTGAAATCCGGGGAGTGGCGCAGTCGCTATCGCGATGTTCTTAGTCGGACCGAAATGGACTTGGGCTATCGATTGGTCGTAGCCAATCCATGAATATCTGCCTTTGGCCGAAGGCAGCCAACTCCCGTTCGTGACGCAAAGGGCAGATTCGGGACGCGACCCGGCCCGAGATCCTCGACGCGCTCCACGTCGAGCGGGCGCGCGCCGTGGTCGTCGCCATCGACAACGCCAAGGCCGCGCTCACCCTGGTGGCGTTCCTAACTACCTCCTTCCGGAGATGGGCATCTACGCCCGCGCGTACGACGATGCTCACGCCGCCGAGCTAGAAAAGGCCGGCGCCCAGACCGTCGTGCCGGAGCTGGTCGCAACAGGCGTCAAGCTGGCCGGCTCGATCCTCGAGACGTGACGCGGCGGTGGCGCGCTCGATCCACGGGACTGGGCGGGGAGACGGGTCCTGATTGCAGGCCGCTACCGGCGCTTCCGATTTCCGCTTGTAGCCGCCCACGTCAGCCGTGCCATCCTATCTCTTCGCCCGTCCTGCAAGAACGACGGCTTCCTCACCGCCATTAAGCTCCATCTATGAGTGGCATATGGATTCTTCACGGACGACCAAGAGGCCTACCCGCAAAACGGACAGTTGCCTCCGGCCGAAAGTCCGCTCAGTTGAGAGAACGTCGGATCGATTCGGTTTTCCGCGCAAGCTGTTCGATGTCGGCCACCTCAAAGGGATGGTTTTCTCTGTAGCGCCGTGCCGCCAGACGGATGCCTTCGAAGTGCGCTTCCAGGGTCTCGGAGGCAAGCATGACCCCGAAGCCGGCCGGCCCCGAAGTCGCTGAGATGTCGGGGTGAAGCATACGTAGTAGCACCATATCACCGACTTCTCGCTTATAGTGCGAAGACTCCCAAAACCATTTCGTCGCCTTACCTTCACCAGCTGCGGGAACCGCTTCCGTCGTGATGCTGTTGTAGCCGGTGAAATCCCAGATCGCCACGGGCCTATGCGATGGGGCCAATCCGCGATTGACTTCCTCCACAACCGCGACCACGTCCCGTTTCCACCGCTCAAAAGTCGGAAACAATCCGAGTTGTTCTATGGCCTCGAGTTGGCGGGCGTGGACCGGCGATATGAAGAGGTACACCGAGACGCCCCTGCTGACTAACATCCCGATCAACTCCCGAAGCATGTCCACTCGCCTCAGGTCATAGTCGAAAGCGGCATAGGTCTCCGGGTTAACGAAGAAATGATCCTCCAAAATAGAGGTGAAGAGCCGTCGGGGATCAGCTCTTCCGAACCGTAGCGTTCCGTCGCGATAGCCGTTCAACCTCTGCGCCGACCGATTGCCGGTCAGATTGAATTGAAGGGTCTGCGCGGAATGCTGGAGTGCGTCGATCGATATCAGGTGTCGCAGATAGGTGTAAGCCAGGGAGCGCCCCGCAAACCCGGAGTCGCCGAAATCGGCGCTCACGGTCCGGCGCCTGGAAAACATCAGGAAATCAATACCGAAGATCACACGTTCCAACTTCTGGTAGTCGAGCGCGTAGGAGCCGATCTTGAGCAACTCGTACATGTTTGTTAGAGAAAGCCCGGCGTTGTAGATTTGGCCTCCGGCCAGAGCAGGTGACGCAGGGTCGATTCCGATCTGCGCGCGCGACGACCCCAGTATCAAGGTATCGTAGCGCCCGAAGCGCAGATCTATCGATTTTTCGATCCGCCCGCCGCTCGTGAATCGCTGGGGCTTTTCGGCATTCAGCCCGGATAGGCGGATCAGGTCGAATATACCATACGGGTCTACGCTCGCATTGACCGCACTGACAATGAGCAAGACGGTTATGAGCGGGCCGAAGAACCAACGGAGATAGATGCGCGCATTCATGTCGCTGACTAGAACTGAAAGTAGAGAAACTCGGACACGTCCGAGAGGTTCAACAGAGACGCGAGCGCAATTACCACGGCCAGCGTGGCGTAAGCGCGCCCGGGCCGCCAAACGAGCCGCGCCAACAGCGGCGATTCAGGGGCCGGGGGCTCCTCGACGGCTGGCCGATATCGGCGCATGAACTGCTGCGTGTTCGGCACGACCAAAGTAAAAACAAACAACCATAGGCTCCAGAACAACCCCTCTCCCGACACCAGATCAAGCGACTCGGAGGACTCGACCCCCTGTATCGCCGAAAGAAACGGCAAGTTCGTAGACAACAACGACGTTTCGATTCCGTTCAGTCCGCTCATACCGGTCAGCATAACTGTAGCCCCGTTCAGGCTTTCCGCGCGGAAGAACGACCATGCCACGACCACTGCCAACAGGGTCAGGCATCGGCCCGCGAGGGTTTCGAAGGAGCTTGGACCTGCGGTCGACTGCGCCGCGCGCCGTGACAGACCGCGCCAAAGGTGATTGACCAGGAGATAAAATCCGTGAAGTCCGCCCCAGATGACAAAGGTCCACCCGGCCCCGTGCCACAGGCCGCCCAGCAGCATCACGATCATCAGGTTCACGTAGCGGCGCGCCGGACCGCGCCGCCCGCCGCCCAGCGGAACATAGAGGTAGTCGCGCAGGAAGCGCGAAAGTGTCATGTGCCAGCGACGCCAGAAGTCGATGATGCTGGTCGCCTTGTATGGCGAGTCGAAGTTGAGCGGCAGCCGGATGCCGAACATGCGTCCGAGGCCGATGGCCATATCGCTGTAGCCGGAGAAGTCGAAATAGATCTGGGTGGTGTAGGCCAGCACCCCCTGCCACGCCGCCAGCAGGCCGACCTCTTTGCCGGCTTCGGCCGCATCGAAGACGGGCGTCGCGTAGAGCGCCGCGTTGTCGGCGAGGATGACCTTCTTGAACAGCCCGAATGCGAATATCGTCACGCCGACAGCCAAGTTCTCCGAAATAAAGCGTCCCATGCGCCCCGCCGCGAATTGCGGCATCATCTCCTTGTGATGAACGATCGGTCCCGCGATCAGTTGTGGAAAGAACGTCACGAAGAGGCAGTAGTGCAGAAAGTCGTATTCGCGCGCCTGGCCGCGGCTGGCGTCGACCAGATAGGCGATCTGCTGGAATGTGAAAAACGAGATGGCGAGCGGCAGGATGATCTCGCCCGGAGTCCACCCGATGTCCGCGAATTGGGCCACGTTGTCCACGAAGAAGTTCGCGTACTTGAAATAGCCCAGCAGGCCGAGATTGCCCGCCACCCCGATGGCCAGGGCGAGGCGCCGGGGCCCCGCGGCCGGGGAGTTCCCCAGGAGGAGGCCGACTCCATAGTTGAACAGCACCGAGCCGAGAAGAAGCGGGACGTAGACCGGGTTCCACCAACCGTAAAAGAACAACGACGCCGCCACCAGCCAGCAGACCACTGCCCTGCGATGTCCGCCTCCGCCGAGCAGATAGAACCCGGCAACCGTTACCGGCAAGAATAGACAAATAAAAATGTAGGAGTTGAACAGCATATCAAGGCTTGTTCCAAAACTACCGGGACGGCGCTGGCCGGTTCTAACCGGTGCGCAACGGCCCGAATAGCGCTGAAGGGGTGGCACCTCGGACTCGTACTATTTCGGCAAGATGAACCGACCCTTCCAACACCGTAATCGAACAAATGGCCCCCCACCCGTCTTCATCATGAATACGAGAGATCCTTTTAATTTTCGTTTAACTGCCCGTTGAAGAAGAGCTTCTTAGTCGGCGCTCACTTGCGGAGCAGAAATGTGGCAGGCGTGCGGTCCCGTCCGGCGGGTCCCACACAACGACGTGGCGGCGAAACGACCTGTCACGGCCGTCGGTGTTTCAGCCCGTGTCTCCGGATTTCAAGTATGACGTCCCGCTGCTAACGCGGCTCACTCCAAGCCTTCAGGCTCCGGCACGCCGAGCTGGTCGGCGAGGCTTTCCCCGGCGGCCAAACGTTCGAGCGCTTGTTCCTCCTGCGCGATCTTGTTCTGGGCGCCGGCAAGGATCTGGGCCTGGCGGCCAAGGGGGACGACCGCGATACCGTCGTCGTCGCCGAGCACGAGGTCGCCCGGGGCCACGCTGCAACCGCCGCAGGACACCACGCCGTCGATGCTGCCGCCGAAGCCTTTGTGGGGCCCTGCGGGCACGATCGCCGAGGCGAAACAGGCGAAGCCCGCCTCACGGATCTCCGCGGCGTCGCGCGCCGCGCCGTCGAGCACCACGCCGGCCAGGCCGCGGGCCAGGGCGGCGCGGGTCAGCAGGCCGCCCCAAAGCGCCGTGTCCGCATAGCCGCCGGCCGCGATGACCAGGGCCTCGCCCGGTCCGACCAGGCGCAGGGCGGCATGTATGGCGCTGTTGTCCCCGACCATGCATTCGACGGTCCGCGCCTGGGCGCAGAGCTTCGTTCCCGGAGCAAGCGGCTTGATGGCCGCCGACATGGTCTGCGCGCGGTTCATGCAGTCGGAGGCGACGGCGGTCGGTATCGCGCGCCAGGCCTCCAGGTCCGACATTCCGAGACCCGGGAGACGTCGTTCGTGGCGATAGATCGGCATGTCCACACTCCCCATCGAAGGTTACTGTTCCGGCCGCGCGGGGACCGCCTAGTCCGGGGTTCCGAAACCCGAGCCGGGCTTGCGGTATTCGTCGCGGGGCGGGCTGAAGACGTCGAGCACGACGGCGCCCTCGGGACCCGCCTTCATGGTATGCGGCACGTTGGCCGGGGTGCGCCAGAAATCTCCCTTCTCGACGGCCACTTCCTCGCCGCCCTGTATGCGCAGCGCCGAGCCCTCGAGCAGGACGCCCCACTGCTCCTGCGGATGCTGGTGCATCTTGCCTTCGGCGTGCGGCTCCAGGCGGACGATCGACAGCATCGCCTGGTCACCGGGGAAGATGCGCGTGGTGACGCCGGGCGCCAGCTCGCGCTGGATCCCTTGCGTCATGTCGGTGAGATTGAAAAATTCCTTCGCTGTCTCCGGCACAGCTTTCACTCCTCCAGTCCGTCGCGTCGTCAGCTTGGCCGCATTGGGCCGCCGCCCGTCAAGCACTTTCTTGGGACTAAAGGGCGGCTCAGGCCTCGACGAGGCTGGCCAGGCGCGCGATGCCGGTTTCGATCTCTTCTTCGCCGGCGAGCGAGAAACTCAACCGGATCGTGTCGGCGCCCGTGCTGTCGGCGCCCGTGCGGTCGGCGAAGAAGGCGCGGCCGGGCACGAAGGCGACCTTGGCCCGGTCGACCGACCTCTTCAAGAGCTCCGCGCCGTCGACCCCCGCGGGGAGCTTCAGCCATACGAACAGCCCGCCCTCGGGCGTCGTCCAGGTCACGCCCTTCGGCATGTGGCGCGCGAGCGCGGCAAGCATTCGGTCGCGGCGGGTACGATACCGCCGGCGGGCCACGGCCACCTGGCGGTCGTAGGCGCTCTCGGCCAGGCGGTGCATGACCATCTGATTGGCCAGGGGGCTGTTCAGGTCGGAGGCCTGCTTGATCAGCACGAGCCGCCGGACGACGGGCCGCGCGGCGCAGATCCAACCGACCCGGAGGCCGGGGGTCAGGGTCTTCGAGAAGGTGCCGCAGTAGAGGATCCGGGTCCCGTCGACGTGACCGCGGCGGCGGGCCTCCAACGCGAGGAGCGGCGGGACCGCCTCGCCGTCGTAGCGCAGCGCGGAATAGGCGGCGTCCTCGATGACCGGCACGTCGAGCTTGCGCGCCAATTCGATCAGCCGCTCCCGCTCGGCCAGGGTCATGGTGCCGCCGGTCGGGTTGGCGAAGTCGGGCACCGCATAGGCGTACTTGACCCGCCCGCCCGTCGCGCCGCCCTTCCCGCCGCGCGCCGCCGTCTCGGCTTAGGTTTTGGCCGTCCTGTCGGCCTCCGCCAGCGCGATCCGGTCGTAGCGGGGCTCTTAGGCATTGAAGGCCTGCAGCGCGCCGAGATAGGTCGGCCAGGTCACCAGCGCCGTATCGCCGGGCGAGAGCAGGAGCCGGGCGAGAAAGTCGAGCGCCTGCTGCGAGCCCGAAGTGATGACGATATTGTCGACAGTTCCGTGATCCAGTGCCGAAGCGGCAGGTAGCCTTCGCTCACGCTGTATTGCAGGGCGGCGCTCGCCAACGCCGGGTCGCCCATGATTTCGGCATAAGCGCGTGCCACCTCGTCCCTCGGGAACAGGGCCGGGTCGGGGATTCCCCCGGCGAAGGAAATGATCTCGGGCCGGTCGAGCAGCTTCAACAGCTCGCGGATCTCCGACGCGCTCATGCGGGCCGCCCGGCTGGCGTAGTCCGGCTCCCAGTCGGATAAGGGCATACTCATGTCGCGCTCGGCCTTCGCTTCGATCATCGGCCCCGGCAAATAAGACAGTATTGCTGACCTAGTTGTCAAGACGCCGAAGCGTTCGCTTGCGCCGCGCCACGTCCACGACCCGTGCAATCCGCTCTGCATCGGCCTGGGCGACAAGGCGACCGCGTCATTCGATCGCGATGGGCCGCGTCTCGACGTCTTGGCCGAGCGCACCGACAATGGCCATGACCATGGCCTTTTGGACAGCAAAGCGGTCGCCATGGGCGGCGACCGCCACGGCGGAGGCAACCCAAATCGGCGGCTTGCTCTGCCGCGCCAAGCTGACATTGAGGCTGTAGCGGCGTCCGCCGACGGCGGGTTTCGGCTTGTCCAGAGGCAGCCGCAGCTGGAACCCGATCTCGCCTCCGCTCCTGCTGCCGCCACGGCCGACCACGCTGGCCGGCTTGTCGGCGCTGAGTTTCTCCTCGACCAGAGTTTCGAATTTCAGCACGAACTCCGCATTATCGCTGACCTGGTAGCCGCGATCCTTCAGCTCGCGCTCGAAAACGCCGCGCAGGCGGCCGTTCAGCTCCGTGTCCTCGCGGTAATCGACGGTCACGCCGAACTCCGTCGGAAGCGGCGCATAGGCCTTTGCGGTCATCTTCGCCCGAGGCCCACCCGTACCTTGAGCCGGACTGCCTGGCGCCGTTACGGTGAGCAGGACACAGACCACGCTGCCGAACAAGCCGAGTATGCTGCGATAGGTCAAGACGTTGACTCCTTGCCTGCGGGTCCGAAAACTTGCCCAGAAACTCAGATTCTGTCGACCGGCACCGTTTGCAAGGTTCCCGGGGGCAACCAGCGAGACGAGACCCCTGGCGCTCGGACCGACGGCCCGTCAACCCGCGCCCGCCAGGGCCCTGGTCGGTTCGGTTCCGAGAATTTCCCGGTCCTCCAGGTGCTCGTCGACGGCCAATGCGACCTTGCGCAGTTCCTCGAGCGCGATCGCAAGCAGGTCCGCCTCGAGGCTGGTGTCGTAGACGACATAGGCCGGAAAGGGGAAGACAGGGGCGTCCGGCACCAGATGGATCCGACCCCTGTCGAGCATGGACTTTACGACGCGTCGCGGGAAGTAGCCCGAACGGCGGTTCTCCAGGACGTAGTCCAGCCCGAGCGCACCCAGGGAGAGGACCACGCCCGGATTGGAATAGTCCGGATAGGTGAAGGCGTGGGCGGCATGAAACTCGGGACCCCAGTCTATGAACACATAGCTCGAGTCCAGCTGCGGCGTGGCCTTCGGCTCCACGGATATCAGCACGAGCTCATCCTCGAAGAGGGTTTCGACCTGCAGGCCCGGGCGCAACTGGGGCGTGTACATCACGCCGATGTCGACGATGCCCTCGACCATCTCGCGCATCAGGCGGGCCGGCATGCCCACCTCCGCGCGCAGGGCGACGTCCGGCGCCCGCGCCGCCATGGCCGGCAGCCACTTCAGCAGCAATCTGTCCCACAGGCTGTATTGGCCGGCCACGACCAGAGAGGTCCGGTAGCCGGCCGGGATCGCCACCTGTTGCCTCGCCTCCTCCCAGACTTTCACCAATGAGGTCGCGTAGCGGAGAAACTGCTGGCCGGCTGGGGTCAGCTCGGTACCCGTCTTGCTGCGGATGAATATCGGCCGCCCGAGCTGCCCTTCCAACGACCGGGCGCGCATGCTGATCGTCGATTGGGTCACATTGAGACGCCTGGCCGCGCTCACGAAGTTCCCCGCAGCAACAATCTCCAGGAAGGTACGGGCAAGCCCGATGTCCATCTCAGCTCTCCTCATCCACCGTCAGCGACAAGAACCTGAGTACAAACTTCAATAAAAATGCATTTATCGTGCATAATTATTCATTTGTCAAAAGTTTCCTTCGGCCCATATGGCGTCTTGCGGTGAATAGCCGCCATCACGCAAGAAAGGAACAACCCATGCGAAAGTACCATTCGAAGTCCGGCCCCGCTGCGCTGACGAACAAGACAGTGGCTATGCTGCTTGGTGCCGCCCTGCTCGCGGCGGCGACGGTGCCGGCCCTGGCTCAAGGCTCGAACGTACAGGAATACGGCGAAGTGCCGGGTGTGAAGGGCAAGGCCCAGGCCACGGTCAAGGTCGAAAAGGGCAACTACGCCACGCTCATCGCGGTCGCCCAGGCATCTGGCGGCAAGCCCCAGGGCCAGGGCGTCATCACGCGGGCCGGCATCGGCGTCGACATCTATGTCGGTGACGAGATCTGCACTGCGGATCGCGACATCCGGCGCCAGGTCGACGCCAGCAAGTTCGAAGGCAAGTTCGCCACCTCGGCGACCTGCATGACCGTGCTGCCGCCGGGCGAACACAAGATCCTGGCCGAGAAGACGGAGATCAACGTCGCGGGCTCGAAGATGACCCTCAAGTACACGATCCTGGGCGGCAAGCCCGAGCGGATCGTTGGGGCCAAAGACTAGGGCTCCGCCACTGGCCTGCAGAGCCGGGAGAAATCTCCCGCGCTGCAGGCGGTTCCTTTCACAGCAAATCACCACCAAAGAGCGGCGAGGCGCGGCACGTGGGAAGGCCGACGCACGAAAACGCTGCACAGGTCTTATGCCAAACTAGCGCGCCGTGCCAAACTGCCGACCTCAGCTCGCTTGGTCGAGCCAAGGGACGGTCGGTGGGGAGGGCACGGCGTATTAGTGTCAAACTGCCGGCCGCGGCCGGCAGACGTTCGGCAGGCGAGATCAGATGGGGGAAACATGGCTGCGCATGCGTCCAAGAAGGTCATCTACGCCGCTTTGATCGGCAATAGCCCGATCGCGGTGACCAAGTTCGGCGCCGGCGGCGAACCAAGCGGCAGGCGATCAGCCGCCGGCCAGATAGGGCATGAGGGCGGCGGCGAAGCTCAGCACCAGGAAGAAGCCGACCATGTCCGTCACAGTCGTCAGGATGGGGCCCGAGGCCACGGCCGGATCCACGCCAAAGCGCTTGAGCAGCAGGGGAACGGTACCTCCGATCGACACGGCGATGACGGTGTTGGTCGCCAAGGCGCCGCCGACGACCAGCCCCAGAATGGGGTTGCCCTTCCACAGGAAGGCGGCCAAGGCCAGGAGCAGGCCCAGGGCGAGGCCATTGACGACGCCGACGCCGACCTCCTTGAACCAGACGCGGGCCACGTCGATCGGCTTGGTGATGCCGAGCGTCAGCTCCCGCAGGCTGACGGCAACCGCCTGGTTGCCGGAACAGCCGCTCATGTCCGAGACGATGGGCAGGAACACGGCAAGGGCGATCACCGCCGCGAGCGTCTCCTCGTAGAGCGCGATCACGCTGGCCGCGATGATGTTGAGCACGATGTTGATGCTGAGCCACGACAGGCGACGCCGGGCCCGGAGGAACGTGGGCATCGACCTGAGCTCGTCCCCGACGATGCCCTGGATCTTCAGTTGATCGGCATCGGCGCGCTCGAGCGCGGCTTCCGCGACGGCCGTGCGCGACACGACGCCCAGCAGAACGTTTCTCTCGTCGACGACCGGCACGCCCAGGAAGCCGTGCGCATCGAAGAAATCCTCGATCTCGTCGAGCGTGGCACCGGGCCCAAGCGTCAAGGGCGTCGCCATGACTGCCGTCAGCAGTGTGTCCCGCCGCGACAGCAGGAGGTTTCTCAAGGAAACCACACCCAACAGCTCTCGCGACCGCGACACGACATAGGGATGCTGGCCGCGGTAGCTTTCGAGGTCAGCGGACTCCGAGGTCAGCTGGTTCAGGACGTCGCGCACCGTCGCACTGTCGTCGAACGCGAAGACCTCGGTCATCATGAGGCCACCGGCCGTCTCCGGATCGTATTCGGCCAGCCGGCGGACATCCGCCGCCGCCTCGGGTGCCATCTCGGCGAGGATCGCCTCGGCCCCTTCCCTGTCAATGTCGCCAATGAGGTCCGCCTGATCATCACTCTGCAACTCCTGCAGGATCGATGCGGCCTCTACGGCCGGCAAGCGTTCGACCATTTCCGCAGCATGGTGGTCTGGGACCTCCTCGATCAGCTCCGCGGCGTCGGAAGGATCAAGCGTGGTCAACAACCGTTGTTGGTCCTCGGGATTGAGGCGCAGCAGGGCACGGACGGCCTCGCTGGGCGGCAGCTCTTCGAGCAGGATTTCCAAGGCCCTTCGATCGCCGGCCAAGGCCAGGTCGCGCAGTGTGTCCCAGGGCCTCTCCTCGATGGTGGCTTCCATCAGCTGCATACTCCTTTCGATGATTTTTTTGTCTATAGCATAAAAAAAGTTGACATATACGAAAAAAGATAGCATATAAGGCTGGGCAGTTGATAACGCCGATTGAGGAAATGATGGAAAGCAGGCCCAACGAACGCTTGGTCGCCGAACGGCTCGCATCGCTTTACGAGGAAAAATTCGGCGGCAAACTGCGCGGCCGGTACCGCATTTCGATGAAGCAGATGCGCGCGCTGACCGGCCGCAAGCGCGTTCCGGGAGCGGACATCCGGAGCATCGGCGAGGAGCTGTTCGAGCTCGGCTATGTGCTCATCGATCTTGAGACTTTCTTCGTGGTCCTGGCTCAGAGCACGTTTCGCAGCTATCGGCGGGTCAGTGACAGCTGTCTCACGGCCTTGTCCGTCGCCAACGGCGCTCCGCAACCCCGCCCGCAGAACTTGGACGAGCATGACCTCCCGGGCACGGCCAGCAATCAGGCGAAATCCACAAGACTTTGAGGAGCTGCGCGAGCGGGAGGAACAGCATCATCTTGCAAACGAGGCCCGCCGGCTATTCGACGCCAATCGGCAATCGACAGCTACCTCCAGATCGCCAATGACACGGCGGCGCGCGTTGTGCGGGCATGGAAGGTTCTAGCACGCCTGCAACTCGACGTGACTAACCGGACACAGAAAAGAGCGACAAAGATGCCGAGAACAGCAACGCCTCGTCACAATGGAAAGAAACGAGCGAAGTTGGATTCGAAGCTTGTGGTCGGCTGGCGCGAGTGGGTGGCGCTGCCGCAGTTCGATATCGACGCGATCAAGGCAAAGATCGACACCGGCGCCCGGACCTCGGCGGTTCATGCATTCAACATCAGTCCCTTTCACAAGGACGGTGAAGACTGGGTGCGCTTCGATGTACACCCCTACCAACGCAACGATGAAATCTACAAAACGTGCGGGGCGGAGGTCGTGGACTATCGCTGGGTGACCAATTCTGGCGGCGGACGGGAGAAGCGCTTCGTCATCGTGACGATGCTCTACCTGGGATCGAACGCATGGCCGATCGAGGTGACCTTGACCGACAGGGACCAGATGGGCTTTCGAATGTTGCTCGGCCGAACCGCAATGGAACGGCGTCTCATCGTGGACCCCGCGCTGTCTTATTGCCTCAGCAAGCCAAATAAAAACAAGAAGGTACGCAGATCCAGCGTAGCTCGCCATGCTTTCTCAAATGGAGAAGAAGAGGAATAGCAGATGAAAATTGCAATGATGGCCCGAAATCCCAACCTCTACTCGCATAAACGCCTGGTGGAGGCGGCGGAACAGCGAGGCCATAGCATGGACATCATCAACACGCTCCAATGCTACATGAACATAACCTCGCATCGACCGGAGCTACGGTACAAAGGGGAAAAGCTGACCGGCTACGATGCGGTTATCCCGCGAATTGGCGCTTCGGTCACCTTCTACGGTCTGGCCGTGCTCCGGCAGTTCGAAATGATGGGCGTTTATCCGCTCAACGAGTCCGTCGCCATCGGCCGGTCGCGCGACAAATTGCGCTCTCTGCAGCTCTTGGCGCGCGACGGCATTGGCCTGCCGGTGACCGGCTTTGCCAACTCCGCTAAATTTGCCGACGATGTCATCAAGGTGGCCGGCGGTGCACCGGTCATCATCAAGCTGCTGGAGGGCACTCAGGGCATCGGTGTGGTACTTGGCGAAACGCACAATTCCGCCAAGTCCGTAATCGAGGCGTTCGGCGGCGCAAAGATAAACATCTTGGTCCAGGAGTTCATCAAGGAAGCCGGGGGCATGGACATCAGATGCCTTGTCGTCGGAGACAGAATCGTCGCTGCCATGAAGCGGCAGGGTGCCGAAGGAGACTTCCGCTCGAACCTTCATCGTGGGGGCTCGGCTGACACGATCAAGATCACTCCCGAAGAACGCTCGACGGCGGTGCGCTCGGCCAAGGCTATGGGTCTGAACGTCTGTGGCGTCGATCTGCTCCGGTCGAATCACGGGTCGGTGGTCATGGAGGTAAATTCTTCGCCAGGCTTGGAAGGCGTCGAGAAGGCCACGGGGATCGATATCGCGGGCAAGATCATCGAGTTCCTGGAGAAGAACGCCAAGCCGAACAGAACAAAGACGCGCGGCCGTGGCTGACCCGCAGGCAAATCCGATCACCATCGGCGGTGTCCTGGTTCGCCCGGGCAAGCGGCGCACGATCGACCTCCGCATCACCGACCTCTCCACGCACACGCCGATGGCGATGCCGATCCAGGTGATCTGCGGGCGCAGGAGCGGCCCGACGCTGTTCGTCAGCGCCGCGGTGCACGGCGACGAGATCAATGGTGTCGAGATCATCCGCCGAGTCTTGAAACTGAGCGCCCTTAAACGGCTTCGCGGCACACTCATTGCGGTGCCGATCGTGAACGTGTTCGGCTTCGTCTCGCTGTCGCGCTACCTGCCGGACAGACGCGACCTCAACCGCTCGTTTCCCGGATCGCCCCGGGGGTCCCTGGCGTCCCGTCTGGCCGACCTGTTCCTGAACGAAGTCGCCAAGAGGTGCAGCCACGGCATCGACCTCCATACCGGCGCGGTGCACCGGTCGAACTATCCGCAGATTCGGGCCAATCTCGACGATCCCGAGGCGTCCCGCATGGCCAGCAGCTTCGGGGTTCCGGTCGCGATCAACGCCAGCCTGCGCGACGGCAGCCTGCGCCAGGCGGCGGCGGCGCACGGGGTTTCGGTCATCGTGTACGAAGCGGGCGAGGCCCTGCGCTTCGACGAATTCTCGATCCGTGCCGGTGTCAAAGGGGTCACGAGAGTCATGCGCACGCTCGGCATGTTGCCACCGAGCAAGCGCAGGACTCCCGCCCTGGAGCCTCTCCTGGCCCGCTCGAGTACCTGGGTTCGCGCCCCGGCGAGCGGAATCCTGCGCGCCAGCGGCGCGCTCGGGCTGCAGGTGCAAGAGGGCGCGAGCCTCGGTGCGATCTCCGACCCCTTCGGCGAGAACGAGGTCGACATCCGATCGCCCAGCGACGGCATCGTCGTCGGGCGGACCAACCTGCCGGTGGTTCACGAGGGCGACGCGCTGTTCCACATCGTTCGCGTGGGGGGCACACAGGTCGCCGCCGAGACTCTCGACGCCTTTCTGCCCGAAGAAGAGTATGCGGAGGGCCTCACGGCCGAACTCGCGGATGACCCTGCCCTGACATAACGCGTGCCCGGCCACAGGGTCACCCAGGCAAATCATCGTCCCTGGAAGGATGGAGTCGCCTATGAGAAACCTTAAAATGGTGCTTAGCCTCGCGGGGCTCACCTTGTTCCTGATCTTCGTCATACAGAATACCGAGGCCGTGGACGTAGAGTTCCTATTCTGGTCGTTTCAAACGCGGCGGGCGATTCTCCTGTTCATCGTTCTCGCCATTGGAATCGGAATCGGCTGGATCTTACACGGGTGGCCGAGACGAAGGCGTCCAGACAAACTCTACGCCGGGGAGACGAAGGAAGATGCTTGACGCGCTGGTAGGAAGGGTCGGGCGCTTTTCGAGGACAAACGCACGGCTGCTCTTGACCGAGGCGGTTAGAATTGTCGCTCGAGCAACTCGGAGTTAGACGCGATGGCTACGCATGCGTCCAAGAAGGTCATCTACGCCGCTTTGATCGGCAACAGCCTGATTGCGGTGACGAAGTTCGGCGCCGCGGCGATGACGGGGAGCTCGGCCATGCTGAGCGAGGCGGTCCACTCCGTGGTCGATACGGGCAACCAGGGACTTCTGCTCCACGGCCTCAAGCGGGCCGGCCGGCCGGCGGATGCAACCCACCCCTTCGGCTACGGCATGGAGCTCTATTTCTGGACCTTCGTGGTGGCGATCCTGATCTTCGCCGTGGGCGCCGGGATCTCGATATACGAGGGGATCGCCAAGCTGATCGAGCCGCATCCGATGCGCAACCCCTACGTGAACTACATCGTGCTGGCCATCGCCATGGTCTTCGAGGCGGCGGCCTGGTGGGTCGCCTTCAAGGAATTCAATCGCTCGAAGGGCCGTCTGGGCTATCTCGCGGCCGTGCGTCAGAGTAAGGACCCCACCGTGTTCACGGTGCTTTTCGAGGACAGCGCCGCCATGCTTGGGCTGATCGCGGCCTTCGTCGGAATCCTGCTCAGCGATCAGCTGGGCATGCCGGCGCTGGACGGCGTTGCGTCGATCGT
>CAMYKD010000096.1 GCA_947258885.1 uncultured Kiloniellales bacterium
TCCTCAGCTTTTCGTCCAAGACCACCCAAGGGAGTTGGTGCTCGAGATAGACGTTCGTGGTGGGCTTCGCGAAGCCGGGGTCGTCGAGCGTCGCGGACAGGACGCCAACATCAGTCCAGTCGTCTCCGGCATACGTGAGGGAGGTGCCGCATTTTTGGCAGAACCCGCGCCGCACGCCGGGCGAGGACTCGTAGATCGTGATCTGCCCCTTGGTCACCTCGAAGTTCTCCGGCTTCACACCCGACCAGGTCGCGAATCCGGCCCCGACAGCACGCTGGCAGGATCGACAATGACAATGCGCCGAATAGGTCGGTGCGCCGTGCAGCGCGTAGCGGACCGCGCCACAGAAGCAGCCGCCCTCATGGATTTCCCTGGGTTCAGTCATGTCCTTAACCCCCGTTTGAGACATCCGCAGCCCGCCGGTTGTATCCGGGCATCGACTAAGCGATACTTACAGTATCCGGGCAAGCAGACAATCGTTCGGATTGCTCCAATCAATTTGATTATCGGACATATCTCGATCCGGTGCGACTCACAAAAAATGCTAATGAATAAGTTGTGCTAACAGATGGACTGGTCGGATTTTCCTTCGCTGAGCAGTCTGAGATCATTCTCTGCCTTGGCGGAGACGGGGGGCTATTCCCAAGCTGGTGCGGCCCTGAACGTTACCCACGCAGCCGTGATACAACAGGTAAAGTTGTTGGAAGGGCGCCTCGGCGTCGCACTTGTCGTCCGCAAGGGGCGCAAGGTTTCGCTGACTGAAGAGGGAGAATCGCTGGCGCGCGATCTCGCGGCCGGCTTCGCTACCATTCGCAGGGGCGTCGCGGGTCTTACCGGCACCGATGCCCATCGCCCGGTTCAGATAACCATGTCGCCGGCCTTCGCCGTGAGCTGGTTCATGCCGCGGATCGTGGACTTCCAAAACAAGCACCCGGCTATAACACTGTTGCTGAACCCGACAGCAGAGGTGATGGAGCTGAAACCGGGCGGAATTGATCTGGCCATTCGCTATGGGGACAGCAGCAGGCTGGATACGAAAGTCGATCCCGTTCTGATTGCCGATCTGGTCGTGGTGGGAACGCCCTCGTTGATTGGCACGCAAAAGATCTCCGACCCCGCGATGCTCGTGAACCTGCCATGGCTGCAGGAGTTAGGTACGAACGAAGTTGCGGACTGGATGGCACGGCACGGCGTGACACCGGACAGGCCCTTGATGATCTCTCATATGCCCGGAAACCTTATCATGGAGGCGGTTCGCCGCGGAGATGGGATCACCTACACCGCGCGTCCCTTTGTCGAAGAGGAACTCCGGTCCGGGCAGCTCGTCGAACTGTTTTCAGACAAGGCTTTCGGAACATACTACGTCCAAACGCGTCCCGGCGTGCTGAGGCCACCGGTAAAGACCTTTGTAAGATGGCTGAAGCGGCAGGCAGCAAAGCAGACTCCGACTCGCTCGTGAAGTCGGCAATGTCGCCTTAATGGCTCTGGCTGTCTGGTGTCCTGCCAAGCAGCGACAGCCGACCGCCAGTAGCAGATATTGCAGGTCCACCGGAAATCCGCAGTCCCGGGCGTGCGCAAACCCCTGAACTTAGGCACCTGACATCAGGCGCCGAGCGCGAATTCCCCCTCCGCCGCGTCGGGCGGCCCGTTGCGGCAGGGCGAAAAAAAGGGACATTCTACTTTTCCCGAAAAGTTGAATGTCCCCTTTTTTGTCCCCTTTTTTCCCTAACCTAGGGACGCGATGATCTCCCGGTAGGCGGCTTCGGGGAAGGCCTTCAGCGTGCGCGTCCGGATGTTCCCGAGCATGCCGACCTGCAGGGTGAAGCGCGCCGCCACGGCGTCGTCCGGCGCCGTGTAGACGGCGACGATGTCATGGTCGCCCATGGTCATGAAAAAGGCCGTGAACTCGCCGTCCATGTCCCGCAGCGCGGCCTTCGCCGCGTCGAGACGGCGGGGCGACTCCTTGACGTTCCGCGCGCCCTGGTCGGTCCAGTTGGCCAGCATGACGTATGTAGGCATGGTCCTCCTCCTTCCCGACAATCGGATATACCGCCGGTGCGCCGAAGAGGGCCGCCGCGAAACGTCCGCTCGCGGAACGATCGCTCCGGCGTCCGGCGGACATCGCCCATCATAGCAGACCGGGCGGGCCGTGAGGGCGAATTCCGTTGCCTGGTGCGAGCGCCGCCCTTAGCGTTCTTGGCGTCGCAATCCTTCACGGTGCCGCCCATGCCCGCTCTTGCTTCGATTGTCGATACCGCGCGCTATCCGCTGACCGACGCCGCGTTCCAGGCCGCCTGCCGCGAGACCCTCGCGGAGACCGGCGCCTTGGTCATGCCGGGGTTCCTCCTGCCCGAGGCGACCGCGAGCCTTCGCCGCGAAGGCGAGGCCAAGCAGCATCTGGCGTACTTCTGCAGTCAGAGCCACAACGTCTACCTGACGGCGCCGGACCCGGACTATCCGGCCGACCACCCCCGCAACCGCGAGGTCGTCTCTTCGAAGGGCTGCATCACCGACGATCAGGTCGCCCCGGACTCCGCCCTGCGGGCGCTCTACGACGCCGAGGCCTTCCGCGGCTTCCTCTGCGCCGTGCTGGGCGAGGACCGGCTGCACCCCTATGCCGATCCGCTGTCCTCCGTCAACCTGCACTACGCGCGTCCGGGCCAGGAGCTCGGCTGGCATTTCGACAACTCGTCCTTCGCGATCACGCTGATGGTCCAGGCCCCCGAGGCGGGCGGGGCCTTCGAATACGTCGGCGCCGTGCGGGACGCGGACGCCGGCGACATGAACTTCGAGACGACGGCCCGGGTCCTCGACGGCGAGATCGAGCCGGCGCGCCTGGCCATGGAGGCCGGCGCCCTGGTCCTCTTCCGCGGCCGCAACGCCCTGCACCGCGTGGCCCCGGTCGCCGGCACGCGCGCCCGGATGCTGGCCGTCCTTGCCTACAACTCCCGCCCGGGCATTGCTCTCTCGGAGTCCGCAAGACGCACCTTCTACGGACGCCTCGGCTAGCGCGGCCGCCGATGTCGGCGCCTCCGTTGTCGCTCGGCGTGCTGGCCAGGTTTCGGAATTGGGGCGCCACGGGCGACCGAGGGAGGATATTCTCTTTCGTCTTGTGGCAAAGATCGTTGCAGTCGTAAGATTTCTCATCAAGATTGGTCTGCTCCGCCTCGCGAGGCAGGCGGCCCACGCGACAAGGCATGGCAAGGCGCGGGCCGTTCAGACCACTCGCTGGAGTCTTGTCATGCCGAAAACCGGACTATCGGTGAACCGCCTGGGGACGGTGTCCCTCAGAAAGCGGCACGATTCGATCCTCGATGCCCAACGGCAAGAGGATGAAATCGGGCCGGCTTCAAGTCGTGTGACCTGGGCTGATGAACGGTAGCCACGTGCGGGACCTGAAGAACATCGAACAGCGAGCGGGACGCCGGAGTCGGCGCGCGACGCTCCGCCCACTTGGGTCGCAGCACCCTTGATCGGGAGGAGAATAGAGGGGAAATAAAATGAAAGACTATCCGAGAGCAGACGCGGAGTATTTCATAAAAGAGAAGCAAAGCATGGAAGTCGGGCTGGCCTTCGACCTGTATGAGATTTTCAACAAGGAAATGCTGCCGAACTTCCGGCTGATGTGCCAAAAATCCATACTGAAAGTCGACAAGGAATGCGGGGCAAGTCCGGCATTCAAGGCGGCGTACAAGAAGGACTGGCACTTCTACGCGTGTTTTCATGGCCTGCCCTTTTGGCACGCGGACCACGTGTTGGGATTATCGGAGCGCTGGACAGCTTCGGAGTGCGGCGACTGGATCCGCGTATATGGAGAAATCATCGAGAAGAAGACGTTTTTCGGAGCCGACCAAGACAAGCTTCGGAAAGAACCGCAGAAAGGGCCCGCCGGAAGTTGGGACAAGACGAAATTTCCCGAAGGTGCGTCAAAACAAAAAATCAGCCAGCCGAAATTTCAACCTGACAATTTGCGGCGAAGGGTCGAGTTGAAAGCGCTCTCCAATCCGCAACGGGGCGATTACATAGATGGCAGCACCCCTTCGCGAGAACTCATGACGTCGATGCCGTTTGCCGGCATAAAGAAGTGGGCGATCATGGCCAACGACATTACCGGCAAGATGGACAGGGTATTCGGTCTCTTGCGCGGCGCGACCATATCCGGCACCACGACCGACAACATCTACTTCCTCAGGCAGTACGGCCAGGTCGTAGGCGACCCGGTCAATTTCCTGCTGCCCTTGGGTACGATCGTGGCGGGCGGTCACCATTCGCTGATCGAGGTCGCCCTGCCGTTGACGATCAATGGGTTGGTCGACTATCGCGTGGGGTGCTATTCGACGCTGTTCCCCGACCGCGAGCCCAAGGGAACGAACGATGAAGCGGCCAAGATCATTCGCCGCGTCCTGGGCGCCTATGAGATCCGCCCCGAGAACCGGCTCATGCTGGTCTACTATCGCGGCGGACGGGTCGACGGCTGCCTGGTTTGCGAGAAGCCGGACGAGAAACGACAGTGGAAGGAAACATTCAGAGCGGACAAGGACCTGATGAGCGAATTCATTCAGGTGCCCCCGGACCCCAGCAAAGGCCAAATCGAGACATTCGCGATGCGCCACGGACTGTATGCTGGCTGAGGCGGGTCGGCCGCGGTCGGACTCGACAACCGGGCCCCTGGAACCGATACCTCCGTCACCCCGTCTCCGCCATGCCCGGATCAGGGGTGGCAGGTGCCGGCAGTCGGCTTCGGCGGCGGCGCAGCGCCGAACAGTGGTTCATCACGGAGGCACGGGCGACTCAATGGAAACCGTGCCGGTTATGCGCTTCGGGGGCGAGAACCGGTATTCCTCCGTGCTTCGCCGGAAGGTTTTTCCCCTGCGCATGGACTCGTTCCGATTTTTCGGCCTCGAATGGGCGTTCAAGGAATCGCAAGACATTCGTATGAGTTTCCGGCCGATATCGTCCAGGCGGCCGCCGTCCGTCCGGCGCCGGCCGCGCGCCAAGGTCCCGAGGTGAACCATGACCGTCGGTCAGGAGAGTATCGACACGCCGCTGCCCGCCGGCGATCCGGCGAGGCAGGGGGAGCGGGTCTGGGCGCTCTGGGGCACGATCGGGCTCTCGGCCGTGATCCTGTTCGTCTTCGTCCTGGTCCAGTTCTTCGTCGTGGTCTGTTTCCTCGCCCTGGGCGTGCTCTACGAGCCGAACTTCCAGATCGACGCCTTCTTCGACGGCATCGAATTCAACGGCCTGGTGCTCTCCACCGCGACGGCGGCCACCTCGGTGCTGACCACGGGTCTGGTGCTGGGCCTGATCCGGCTGCGCAAGGGGGCGACGGTCCGGGGCTATCTCGGCCTCCATCCGGTCGATGCCAAGACCTTTCTGGTCTGGCTGGCGGCGGCGCTGGTCTTCATCGCGGCGTCGGACGGGCTCTCGATCCTCCTGGGGCGCCCGGTCGTGCCCGAGTTCATGGTCCGGCTCTACGACACGGCGAAGGTCCTGGCGCTGTTCTGGGCCGCCATCGTGCTGCTGGCCCCGATCTTCGAGGAGGTGTTCTTCCGCGGCTTCCTGTTCGCGGGTTGGCACGCTCGCGCCTCGGCGGCGCGGGGACGGTCGTGGTGACGGCGCTCGCCTGGGCGGCGATCCACGTGGAGTACGACCTCTACTGGAAGGCGCCGATCTTCGCGATCGGCCTGCTGCTGGGCGTGGCGCGGCTCAGGACCGGGTCGCTCTATCTGACCATCGCCCTGCACGCGGCCTTGAACCTCGTCGCGTTGCTGGAGGTCGTGCTGCTCGTGTGACCCGAGCGGTGCCCCGGACGAAAAACGGGCCGCCCCGCGAAGGGCGGCCCGTCAGGTTCCCGCCTCCTGCGGATCAGGCCATCAGGCCGAATAGTACATCTGGAACTCGATCGGGTGCGGTGCCTGCTCGAAGGCCAAGATCTCCTCCCACTTGAGCTCGCAGTAGGCCTCGATCTGGTCCTTGTCGAAGACCTCGCCGGCCAGCAGGAACTCGTGGTCGGCCTGCAGCGTCTCGACGGCCTGACGCAGCGAGCCGCAGACGGTCGGCACGTCGTAGAGCTCCTCGGGCGGCAGATCGTAGAGGTTCTTGTCCATGGGATCGCCCGGGTGGATCTTGTTGCGGATCCCGTCCAGGCCGGCCATCAACATGGCGGCGAAGGCCAGGTAGGGGTTGGCGGTCGGGTCCGGGAATCGCACCTCGACGCGCTTGGCGTTCGGGCTGGCGCCGTAGGGGATGCGGCAGGACGCCGAGCGGTTGCGCCCGGAGTAGGCCAGCAGCACCGGCGCCTCGAAGCCCGGCACGAGTCGCTTGTAGCTGTTGGTCGTGGGGTTCGTGAAGGCGTTGATCGCCCGGGCGTGCTTGATGATGCCGCCGATATAGAACAGTGCCGTCTCGGACAGCCCGGCGTAGCTGTCGCCGGCGAAGAGCGGCTTGGAGTCCTTCCAGATCGACTGGTGGCAGTGCATGCCCGAGCCGTTGTCGCCGTAGACCGGCTTGGGCATGAAGGTCGCCGTCTTGCCGTAGGTGTGGGCGACGTTGTGGACCACGTACTTGTAGATCTGCATTTGGTCGGCGCTGGTCACCAGGGTGTTGAACTTGAGGCCCAGCTCGTGCTGCGAGGGCGCGACCTCGTGGTGGTGCTTCTCCATGGTCAGGCCCATCTCGTCCATCACCGTGACCATCTCGGCGCGCAGGTCCATGGCGGAATCGACGGGCGGCACAGGGAAATAGCCGCCCTTGATCCCCGGGCGGTGGCCGATGTTGCCTTCCTCGAAAGATTCGCCGGACATGTAGGGGCCCTCTTCCGAGGAGAAGCGGAAGAAGCTGTGGTGCATGTCGTTGGCGAACTTCACGTCGTCGAACACGAAGAACTCGGCCTCGGGCCCGAAGACCGCGCTGTCGCCGACCCCCGAGGCCTGCATGAAGGCCTGGGCCTTGAGCGCGGTCGAGCGCGGGTCGCGGTTGTAGGGCTGGCCGGTCTCGGGCTCGATGATGTCGCAGAACAGGATGAGCTGCGGCTGCGCGGCGAAGGGGTCCATGACCGCCGTCGAGAGGTCCGGCTTGAGGCGCATGTCGGACTCGTTGATTGCCTTCCAGCCGGCGATCGACGAGCCGTCGAACATCACGCCCTCCTCGAGGGCGTCCTCGTCGACGGCGCCGGCGTACATCGCCAGGTGCTGCCACTTGCCACGGGGGTCGGTGAAGCGGTAATCGACGTACTTGACGTCGTTCTCCTTGATCATGTTCTGAATCGTGCTGACGTCGGACATTGTTCTGTTCCCGTCCTTGCTGATTTCTTGCATCTTGATTGTCTGGCGCTTGTTCGGCCGAACTCCCGGCGCGGCTGCGCCCGGCGTCGGCCGCCGATTTGGGTGGCCGTCCTACTACACGGCGTCCGCGCCGCGTTCGCCGGTGCGGATGCGGATGGCCTCGTCCACGCTGGTGACGAAGATCTTGCCATCGCCGATGCGCCCGGTGTGCGCGGCCTGCTGGATGGCCTCGACGGCCCGTTCGACAAGGCTCTCCTCGATCACCACCTCGACTTTCACCTTGGGCAGGAAGTCGACGACATACTCCGCGCCGCGGTACAGCTCGGTATGGCCTTTCTGGCGGCCGAAGCCCTTGGCCTCGGTCACGGTGATGCCCTTGATGCCGACCTCGTGGAGGGCCTCCTTCACTTCGTCGAGCTTGAACGGCTTGATGATCGCCTCGATCTTCTTCATGTCGGTCCTTCGTTTGCTTGTGCGGGAGGTATGCGGCGCCCGGCCGCGGTCTCATCGTTGGGTCTCCATGTGCACGTGGCGTGCCAAGATCCGCAAATGCCGGAAAAAGCTCGATTTGGCGGGGCGGCAAGGGCGGCCGAGGATCGGTGGCGCTGTCTTGTTGCCCAAATTATGAGCAGATTGCCGCTAGAACGGGCAGGGTTTGGCGTGGCCGGTCAGGTGCCGGACAGGAAGGCGCGGATCCGTTCGGCGGCCGCGCGGATATTGTCGGCGCTGTTGGCGTAGGAGACCCGCAGGAACCCCTCGCCATAGATGCCGAAGCTGGTACCCGCCACTGTCGCCACGCCGGCCTCCTCCAGCAGGGCTCCCTCCAGGTTCTTGGCGCTGCGGCCGGTGCCGACGATGTTCGGAAAGGCGTAGAAGGCGCCGCCGGGCGTGCCGCAGCGGAAGCCCGGGATGCGGTTCAGCTCCTGGACCACCACGCGGCGGCGCTGGTCGAAGGCGGTCACCATGTCGCGGACGGCGTCCTGCGGCCCGGCGAGCGCCGCGATGCCGGCCCACTGGGCCGCCGCGTTGACGCAGGAATGCGAGTTGACCGCCAGTCGGGTCGCCCCGTCGAGCAGCGCCTCGGGCCAGACCCCGTAGCCCATCCGCCAGCCGGTCATGGCGTAGGTCTTGCTCCAGCCGTCGAGCAGAATCAGCCGGTCGGCGAGCGCCGGATAGTGCAGCAGGCTGGCGTGGACCTGGTTGTCGTAAAGCATCCGGCTGTAGATCTCGTCCGAGAGCACGGCGACCTGCGGGTGGTCCTCCAGGCCGGTTGCCAGGCGGTCCATCTCCTCGCGCGGCGTTACGCCGCCGGTCGGGTTGGCCGGGCTGTTGAGGATCACCAGGCGCGTGGCCGGCGTCAGCCGCGAGAGCACGGACTCGGCCGAGAAGGCGAAGCCCTGGTCCTCCTCGAGCGGGATCGGCACCGCCTTGGCGCCGGTGTAGTCGATCAGCGAGCGGTAGATCGGAAAGCCCGGGTCGGGATAGAGGATCTCCGCGCCCGGCTCGCCGAACATCAGGACCGCGAAGAACATGGTCACCTTGCCGCCCGGCACCACCACGACGCGGCCGGGGTCGATCTCGACGTTCAGGCGCTTGGCGAGATCCGCCGCCACGGCCTCGCGCAGGGGAGCGATGCCGCCGGCCGGGGTATAGCCGTGGTGGCCGTCCCTGAGGGCCTTGACGGCCGCCTCGACGATGTGCTCCGGGGTCTTGAAGTCGGGCTGGCCGATGCCGAGATTTATGATCGAACGGCCCGAGGCCTCGAGCTGGGTGGCGCGGGCCAGTACTGCGAAGGCGGTTTCGGTGCCGAGACGGGCCATCGCGGCGGTGGTTTGCAGCATGTCGCCGGGCCTCCTTGCCTCTGGCACCGTGGCGGCGGTATCGGGTCGCAGACTACGCCCGCCCTGCGGCGTCGGGCAAGACTGGTCGCAGGACAGGCAGCGCGCTTGACGTTGCCCGACACGAGCGTATAAACCCTCGAACGGCGGACGAGGATCGGCGCGGCGGCGGGTGCTCGCGCGATATCCGGTGGTGGCTGTAGCTCAGTTGGTTAGAGCGCCTGGTTGTGGTCCAGGAGGCCGTGGGTTCAAATCCCATCAGCCACCCCAATTCACCTCGCATCCACAGTATCTTGCGGTAAGCCTCCCGGGTCTTGCTCAGGCCTGCGCGGTGCTGCGTGCGGAGGGCGGCCGACAAGGCGTACGGTACCGCGGTATGCAGGTGCAGCAGGTTGGGTCAACTGCGGCCGACTTGGGTTTCAGCGGACCGAAGAACTTGCTGGTCCGCGGAACTGGACGGCAGTTGTGATCCCGGTACGACACATGCCATTTATAGTTAACATACGTTAAATAATATTAATTATTCGTTAACCATGAATTCTTGTGTTTCACGTGAAACGTCTTGTTGCAGATTGAAATGTTGCATATTTATGTTTTATTAAGGTAATTAATTATTCGCAATCTGGAGGCGGCGATGCTTCCGTCGTGCCGGGAGATTCTGGACGACGAATCGGGGGCGGCCGGGACCGAGTACATCTCGATCGCGGCAATCGTGTCCTTTGCGGCTTTACCGTTTTCAGCATCCTGGAGAGGAATTGGACCGGTGCCGGCGTGTTTCAAGCACGGGACCTGGTAGTTCTCCTCGGAGGATGGGCATCTGGCGGATTCGCGCAATTCGGTTCCCCCGTCTTGCTGGCGTGGGTCCGCCCGGCTATGGTGTGTCCGCCGGAGATGGGGATTGAACGTGGACGAGGATTGTCGGAACCGTGGGACGCATTGCATTGGCGCTGGCGCTTGTGCTCATGGGCTGGTGCGGACCGGTCCGGGCAGAAGGCTTCGAGGCCGGCTTGCGCGCCTTCAGAGCCGGCGAACCCGACCGCGCCCGTGACATCTGGTTGCCCCTGGCCGAGGCAGGGGACGCGGCCGCGCAATACAGCCTTGGAAAACTCTTCGAGCACGGCGAGGGCCCCGTCCGGCAGGACTTGGTAAAGGCCGCCCAATGGTACCGGACCGCTGCGGCCCAGGGACTCCCGGCCGCACAGAACAATCTGGGCCTGATGTATGCGCAGGGTCGCGGCGTCCCCACCGATCTGACCCGCGCGATCGAGATCTGGCGTGCCGCAGCGCAGCAGAATTACCCTTGGGCCCAATACAATCTCGGACTGGCCTTTTTCCGCGGGCAGGGTGTTGCGGTCGACGGCCGCGGTTTGGTTTCGCCAAGCGGCGGACGGCGGTTTGGCCGAAGCGCAGTTCATCATGGGACAGTTGAGGCGCGAGGGCCTGGGCCTGGAAAAGGACGAAGGCCGGGCCTTGACCTGGTATCGCCGCGCCGCCGAGCAGGGGCACCCGCGCGCACGAAAGCACGCCGAACTGCTGAAGGCTGCCGGTTTCGAACCGACGCCGCCCGAGATGCCGGGAGCCACGGCGCGAGACATCGCCACCGGCCAGCAGAGTCGGGCAAGCGCGAAATCGCCGGAAGGCGGTTCGGCCGCGGAACAGCCTCGAGTGGCCACACAGACCGTGCCGCAGAAATCAAGCAAGGCCAAGGCAGGGTCTGAAGCCAAGGCAGGGTCTGAAGCCAAGGCAGGCTCTGACGTCAAGGCAACGTCCCAGACCGAACTCGCGACCCCGGCAAAATCCGAGCTTCAAGTGCCCGGCACCGAGGCCGATACCAAGACCGAGACCAAGGCAGAGGTTCCAGGGGCGCTGAAAACAAGGACGAAGCCCAAGGCCGCGGCCAAGCCGCGACCGCAGGCCAAGGCGGTGATCCAGCCAAAGCCCAAGGCGGTGCCCGAGACCAAGGCAGAGGCCGAGCCGGTACCCGCCCCAAAGCCCAAGGCCGCGGCCGAACCGCGACCGCAGGCCGAGACAGTGCCCGAGACCGATACGGATGCCAAAGTGGCGGCCAAGCTGCGACCGCAGACATCCAAGGCCGAAGCGAAGCCCGTGGTTACGGCTGAACCATCGGTTGCGGAAGAGCCCTCCGCCAGCCCGCGGGTCGTGCCGAAACCCGAAGCGCCACCTGCGTCGGAACCCGCAGCGACCCAGACCGCAGCCATAAAGCAGGACGATGAGGGGCTGGCGGACCCCAAGGCGAAGAGGGCTTTTCGAATCTGGCTGGCCTCGGCCCGGAACAAGGCCACGGCGACCAAGCTGTGGCAGACGGTCCGGGACCGCCATCCGGAAGTCTTTGCCGGAATCGAAGTCACCTTTGCCGAAGTCAAACTCGGCGACCAGACCTTGGTCCGTGTCCTGGCCGGGCCCTTGGCCAGCGTGCAGTCGGCCGAAGGTCTCTGCGAGCGTCTGCGCGGCGCGGAGCCGGACGCATTCTGCAAGGTGCGGTCCGACTGAATATCGGCGAGCGCCGGGCGCGCGGCCATTCCGTTGGAGGATTTCATGAACGAGGGCGCGGTCTTGAAGGCGCGGCTCGGCACCGGCCGGCCGGCGGTGGGCTGCTGGCTCCATCTGTTCTCTCCGCTGGCCGCCGAGGTCGTGGCACAGGCTGGCTACGACTGCGTGATGATCGACCTGGAACACGGTGCCGGCAGTCTGATGGACGCCGTCTCCCTGATGCATGCGGTCCAGGGCCGGGCCTGCGCGCCTTTGATGCGTGTGCCGGCGAACGACCCCGTATGGCTCAAGCGCGCGCTCGACACCGGGGTCGCCGGGGTGATGATTCCGGCGGTCGACGATGCCGCGGAGGCTGAGGCTGCGGTCGCCGCTTGCCGCTATCCGCCGCAGGGCCGGCGGGGCATGGCGCCAACCATTGTGCGCGCCTCCGCCTATGGCGCCGACTGGCGGGAGTATGTCGAGCGAGCAGCGAAGGACCTGCTGGTGGTTTGCCAGATCGAGACGGCGGAGGGCGTCCGGAATGCGGCTGAAATCGCAGCGGTCGAGGGCCTCGACATGGTGTTTCTGGGCCCCTTCGACCTCTCGGCGGCCCTCGGGCGGATGGGCGAGCCGGATCACCCTGAGGTGCGCACCCGTATCGACCGGGTCGAGCAGGCGGCCAAGGCCGCCGGCAAACGTCTGGGCGGGATCCCGACGCCGGGCCGTACGGCCGAGGCTCTGTTCTCCGCCGGCTACGACATGGTTCTGGCCGATTTCGACGTGCTGCTGCTGCGCGATGCGGCGCGCGACGGCGTGGCGCGGCTGCGCGCCGCCATGGCCCCGGAGACCGGGGCTCGGCGTGACGAGTCCGGCAAGGGTTAGGCTTCCTGGACGATCGAACGGCGCGAAGCGACCGGCGACACCATGCCGCCGGACGTTTATGGTAGGATTCGTGACCGTGAGGGCCGATTCGCCATGCCGGAATCCGCATCAGAAACCACGACGAAATCCCGGGACCAACGAGCGCTGCTGAGTGTCGCCGAAATGTCGCGCGCCGATGCCGCGGCGATCGCCGGCGGTGTGCCGGGCAGAGAGCTGATGGAAAACGCCGGGCGGGCGGTGGCCGAGGCGGTCCTGGCCCGCTGGGATCCCCGGCCGATTCTGGTCTGCTGCGGGCCGGGTAACAATGGCGGCGATGGTTTCGTCGCGGCGCGCCACCTGGTGGAAGCCGGCTGGCCGGTCCGCCTGGCCCTGCTGGGCGACAGAGCGCGCCTGAAGGGAGACGCCGCGCAGCACGCGGCACTATGGATGGGTGAGGTCCTGCCGCTCGACGAGGCCCTGCTGGACGGCAGCGAATTGATCATCGACGCCCTGTTCGGAGCCGGGCTGAGCCGCCCGTTGGACGGCGCTGCGCGCCGTGTGGTCGAAGGGATGAGCGCGCGGGGCCAGCCGGCGGTCTCAGTCGATGTACCCAGCGGTCTGGCCGGCGACAGCGGCACGGTTCTGGGCGAGGTCGCGGTGCGGGCGGCGCTCACCGTGACGTTCTTCCGCAAGAAGCCCGGCCACCTGCTGCTTCCGGGCCGGGAGCAATCGGGCGAGCTGGTGGTGGCGGACATCGGGATCCCGGACTCGGTTCTCGAGGCGATTGCTCCCCAGACCTGGGAGAACGGCCCCGACCTGTGGGCTCGCGGCTATCCGCGCCGCCGGATGGGCGACCACAAATATCGCTTCGGCCACGCGCTGGTGCTGGGCGGCGCGACCATGACCGGAGCGGCCCGCCTGGCGGCACGCGCCGCCCTGCGCGCCGGGGCCGGACTGGTCACCGTCGCCTGCCCGCGCGAGGCGCTCGCGATCTACGCGCAGTCCATGGCCAGCATCATTACCCAGCCGCTCGATGGCAATCAGGACTTCGGCCGCCTCCTGGAGGACCCTCGCCGCAACGCCGTGCTGCTCGGCCCGGGCAACGGGGTGACGGCGGAGACCCGGGACCGGGTGCTGGCCGCCTTGCGCGACGGCGTCCGGGTTGTCGTGCTCGACGCGGACGCGCTTACCGTATTCCAAGACGACCCCGGCGTTCTGTTCGAGGCGATCGCGGGACCCTGTGTCCTGACGCCCCACGAAGGCGAGTTTGCCCGCCTCTTTCCCGACCTGGACGACGACAAGCTGGCGTGCGCTCGTGCCGCGGCGGCCCGGAGCGGAGCCGTGGTCCTCGTCAAGGGCGCCGACACGGTGATCGCCGCGCCCGGGGGAGCGGCCGTCGTCAATACCAACGCACCGCCGGAGCTGGCGACAGCGGGGGCCGGGGATGTGCTCGCCGGCCTCGTGCTGGGCCTCGTCGCCCAGGGTATGTGGCCTTTCGAGGCGACCTGTGCCGCCGCCTGGTTGCACGGTGAGATAGCAACGGATTTGGGACCGGGTCTGATCGCCGAAGATCTTCCGGACGCGCTTCCCAAGGCGCTCCGTTCGCTGTCCAGAAAATAACATAAAATCAACTATTTAAATGGTCTCTCCTTAACCCGGCGTTAACCCGAACCTTCTACACTCAGGGATGGTTCTAATGAATCCGGATGATAACCGGTCGAGATTAGGGAACGAGGCCATGATTTCAGAGACGGTGGGTCAATTCTTCCGACCGATATTCCGGCCAAGCGAGAAGCCCGAGATCGAGCGCCGGGAAGTGCGGATCGGCGGCACATATCTCCACAAAGGTCCCGGAAACGTCGTCGAGACAGCCAAAGTGATCGATGTGGGGCCCGACGCCATGGGCATTCCACATGTGCGCTATGAAGTCGAAGTAGCGCAGCGCCGCGTGCGGCAAACCCGATTCGCATCGGTCAGAACGCTCAATCTAGAGACCTTTAAGGATCATTTCGTCGAACTCGCAGGCGCCTGAATTCCGCCGAGGAACTGGATTATCTGAATAACTTCCGACATCAGAATAACAATGTATGGCGACCGCCCTTGTTGGGTGCTTGAGAACCCGCACGTCCTGGCCAAATATGTGCACGTGGCTATCGAGGGGCGGCATTCATGGCGGAGCTTGTGACCCCAAGACCGGGCAGCGGTCAACCCGACAAGAGCGTAGGTAGGCTTGCGTGTCTGAGGGCATTGGAGAAGAAGGTGCTGTGGCTCGCCGCCTGGATGATCCATAACGCCAATCATTTGCGCGATAGTCGCGACGGCCTCAAGGTCGGCGGTCACCAGGCATCCTGCGCTTCCATGGTCACCCTGATGACCGCGCTCTATTTCGACGTCCTGCGTCCCGCGGACCGGGTCGCCGTCAAGCCGCACGCGAGCCCGGTCTTTCATGCCATTCAGTACCTGTTCGGCAACCAGAGCCGCGAAAAGCTGGAGGGTTTCCGCGCCTTGGGCGGTGCCCAGTCCTACCCCTCCCGGACCAAGGACGTGGATGACGTGGACTTCTCGACCGGATCGGTCGGGCTGGGCGTCGCCATGACCAGCTTCGCAAGCTTGGTGCAGGACTATGTGCGGCTCAAGCGCTGGGCCCCCGAAGGCCTGGCAGAGGGCCGCATGGTGGCCCTGGTCGGCGACGCGGAACTCGACGAGGGAAACATCTACGAGGCCCTGCTCGAGGGTTGGAAACACGATCTGCGGAACACCTGGTGGATTATCGACTACAACCGCCAGAGCCTGGATGCCGTGGTCAGGGACCGCCTGTTCGGACAGATCGACCAGTTGTTCCGGAACATGGGCTGGAACGTCGTTACCCTGAAGTACGGCAAGAAGCTCGAGTCCGCCTTCGAGCTGCCGGGCGGCGGGGCGCTGAGGCATTGGATCGATGACTGCCCGAATTCGCTCTACTCGGCGCTCACCTTTCAGGGCGGGGCCGCGTGGCGCCGGCAGCTCCTGGCCGACGTCGGCGATGCGGCCGGCATGAAAGAGTTGCTGGACGGGCACGACGAAGCCGCGTTGGCGGCCTTGATGACGAATCTGGCCGGCCACGACCTGGAGTCGGTTCTCGAGGCCTTTCACGGCACCCGGGGAACCTGGACCAGATGGCCGAGTTTCAGCGCCGCAACGAGATTCCGGAGGGTGCCGAATGGGAGCCCTTTGCGGGGCTTTCCGTGGCGCCCGACGAATTGAAGGCCTTCCTCGCCGAGCTCCCCTTTGCCGCGGCCGGACCGAGACGGCACAAGGCGCCGTGGGTGGCGGTGCCGGCGCGGCTACCCGCGCCGAGCGGCGAGCGGCTCTCCACCCAGGAGGGATTCGGCAAGATTCTGGCTGATATAGCGCGCGACGACAGCGAACTGGCCGAGCGAATCGTCACGACCTCGCCGGATGTGACGGTCTCGACCAACCTCAGCGGATGGGTCAACCGGCGGGGCATCTTCGACCGGCACCCGCGGGCCGACACCTTCAAGGAGCAGAAGGTGGTCTCGGCCCAGCGCTGGGCCATGTCGCCGGACGGCCAGCACCTCGAACTCGGCATCGCCGAGAACAATCTGTTCATCCTGCTGGGCACTCTGGGCCTGTCGCACAGTCTGTTCGGGGTGCGCCTGCTGCCGGTCGGCACGCTTTACGACCCCTTCATCCAGCGCGGCCTCGACGCCCTCAACTACGCCTGCTATCAGGATGCCCGTTTCATGCTGGCGGGGACGCCCTCGGGGATCACCCTGGCCCCCGAAGGCGGCGCCCACCAGTCGGTATCGACGCCGCTGATCGGCATTGCGCAGGATGGCCTCGCCTCCTTCGAGCCGGCCTTCGCCGACGAGCTGGCGGCCATCATGGCCTGGGCCTTCGACTACATGCAGCGCGACGGCAGCGGCCACTCCGGGACCGATTGGCTGCGCGACAGGGAAGGCGGCTCGGTCTATCTGCGGCTATCGACTCGGCCCGTCACGCAACCCGGTCGCGACATGAATGCGGGGCTGGAGGAAGAGATCATCGCCGGGGGGTACTGGCTGAAGCCGCCCGGGCCCGGCGCCGAATTGGCGATCGTCTATACCGGCGCGGTGGCGCCCGAGGCCATCGAAGCCCACGCCCAACTGCTCGAGGATATTCCGGGTGCGGGGCTGATGGCGGTGACGTCCGCCGACCGCTTGAACGCCGGCTGGCACGCGGCCGAGCGCGGCCGGCAGGCGGGGCACCGCTTGGCGCAATCTCAGGCTGAACGGTTGCTCTCACAGCTTGCGCCGGATGCCGGCTTGGTGACGCTGGTCGACGGCCACCCCGGCGCCCTCGAGTGGCTGGGCTCGGTGCGGGGGCACAGGGTGCGGGCGCTGGGCGTTGAGCATTTCGGCCAGTCCGGCGATCTTCCCGACCTTTATCGCAAGTACCGGCTGGATGTGGAGGCGATCCTGAATGCGGCGGCGGCCGCTTGTCTCGGGCGTTACGGAACCTAGTCGAGAGGGACTATCGAGGGGGCAGCTGGGCCGCTTGTGGGCGCGCATGGGCCGTGCTATACACCGGCGCCTTGCGGGGCCGCGCGGGCGTGGCGGAACTGGCAGACGCGTCAGGTTTAGGTCCTGGTGAGGCAACTCGTGGGGGTTCGAGTCCCTCCGCCCGCACCATCAGACCGCCGGGTCGGCGGACGGACGGCGATAGGCCCCTGCGGCGTATGGAAATCCGTGGACAGCAAGCAAGTTATCGGGAGAGGCCGATTCGGCCATGCAGGTGACGGAAACACAGACTGACGGCCTGAAGCACGAGTACAAGGTCGTCATTGCGGCGAGCGACATTGCGGAAAAAATGGCGCATCGCCTTCAGGAAATCGGCCAGCAGGTGCGTCTGCCGGGGTTCAGGCCCGGCAAGGTGCCGGTCAACATTCTCAAGCAGCGGTTCGGCTCTTCGGTCATGGGCGAGGTTCTGGAGCGGGCGGTTACCGACAGCTCGAACCAGGCGCTCACCGAGCGCGGCCTGCGGCCTGCGCTGCAGCCGAAGATCGAGATCGTCTCCTTCGACGAGGGCAAGGATCTCGAGTACACCATGGCGCTCGAGGTCCTGCCCGACATCAAGGTGATGGACTTTGCCCAGATCGAACTCGAGGGTCTGACCGTCGAGGTGCCGGATCAAGAGGTCCAGGCCGTGCTGGAGCGCTTAGCCGGCAGCCACAAGAGGACCCAGGCGCTTTCGAAGAAGCGCAAGGCCCGATCGGACGATGTCCTGGTGATCGATTTCCGGGGCTCCGTGGATGGTGAGGAGTTGCCGGGAATGGCTGGCGAGGGCCACCACCTAGAACTGGGGTCGAATCGCTTCGTGGCCGGGTTCGAGGAGCAGTTGATCGGGATCGACGTGGGCGAGGAGCGCGAGATTACGGTGACCTTCCCCGAGGCCTATGTGAACGACAAGCTCGCCGGGAAAGACGCCGTGTTCCAGGTCAAGGTCCACGACATCCTGGAAACCGTCCCCATGGAGATGCGCGCGCGCGGCTGAAGCGCGCGCTTCTCGACCAACTGGCCGATGGGCACCAATTCCCGGTCCCCGCCGGCATGGTCGACGAGGAATTCGACGTGATCTGGAAGCAGCTCAAGGAAGATCACGAGCAAGGCCGGATCGATCCCGAGGACGAGGACAAGGACGATGAGGTTCTGAGAGCCGAGTACCGGGCCATCGCCGAGCGGCGCGTGCGGCTCGGCCTGTTGCTTTCGGAAGTTGGCCGCCAGAACGGCATAGACGTCACCCAGGACGAGGCGAACCGTGCTTTGATGCAGGAAGCCCAGCGGCATCAGGGTCACGAGCGCGAGGTCTTCGATTTCTACCAGAAATCGCCCGAGGCGATGGCCAAACTTCGGGCGCCGATCTTCGAGGACAAGGTGATAGACTTCATCGCCGCCCTGGCGAAGGTCACGGAGCGTAAGGTCACGCCGCAGGAATTACAGAACGAGGACAGCGCGCCCGAGCCGGTGGCCGCGTCCAAGAAGAAGAAAACGGCGGCCAAGTCCGCCGCCAAGAAGACCAAGACCACGAAGGGCAAGACCGCGGCCACGAAGGCGGGGAAGGAGTCGTGACCGGCCGGCCGAGACCCAATCTGGAAGGATGTAACGATACACATGAGTGATCCACGCGACCTCGCGATGAATGCGCTTGTACCCATGGTGGTTGAGCAGACCAATCGTGGCGAGAGGGCCTATGACATATACTCCCGCCTGCTCAAGGAAAGGATAATTTTCCTTACAGGCCCTATAAACGACATGGTGGCGAGCTTGATATGTGCCCAGCTGTTGTTTTTGGAATCGGAGAATCCCAAGAAAGATATCGCCTTCTACATCAATTCTCCGGGAGGCATCGTCTCCGCCGGGCTGGCGATATACGACACTATGCAGTACATCCGTCCCGACGTCTCGACGGTTTGCATCGGTCAAGCCGCTTCGGCCGGCTCGCTTCTGTTGATGGCGGGCGCAAAAGACAAGCGCCATGCCCTGCCCAATGCAAAGATCATGGTACACCAACCCTCGGGTGGATTTCAGGGCCAGGCAACCGATATAGAGATTCACGCCAGAGAGATCCTGGCGACTCGAGGCCGGCTCAACGAGATCTACGCCCGGCACTGTGGCCAGGCGCTCACGGCCATTGAAGACGCCATGGAGCGAGACAAGTTCATGAATCCGGAAGAGGCCATGGAGTTCGGCCTGATCGACAGCGTGGTCGAGCGCCACGAAATCGCGGGCGAAGAGGGGAAGGACGATAAGGCCGGCCTGGACTAGCGCAGACGTTTAGGAATATGTTCTGACATGACCTGCGCGTTAAGGAATTGTAGAGCGCTATGGGCTAGGCTCACTATGTATGGAGGTCATACGGCCAGGGTCGTGGCGGCCCGACGCCCCCCGGGAGCGGTACCACACAGTACAAGATTTTTTTGTCGTTGTGTGCCGGTGGCGCGTTTGTCTAACATAGCCGCGTCGAACCCCGTGGCTCGAGACGTGAGAGCATGACAAAATCGAGCAGCAGTGACGCCAAGAATACTCTTTACTGCTCTTTTTGCGGTAAGAGCCAGCATGAGGTGCGCAAGCTCATCGCTGGGCCGACTGTGTTCATCTGCGATGAATGCGTCGAGCTGTGCATGGACATCATCCGCGAGGAGCACAAGACCACGCTGGTCAAATCTCGCGACGGCGTGCCCACCCCGCGCGACATCTGCAATGTCCTGGACGACTATGTAATCGGCCAGGATCACGCAAAGCGGGTGTTGTCGGTCGCGGTTCACAATCATTACAAGCGATTGGCTCATGGCTCCAAGAACGATGACGTGGAGCTTGCCAAGTCCAACATCCTGCTGGTCGGTCCGACCGGCTGCGGCAAGACGCTGTTGGCCCAGACGCTCGCACGCATCTTGGACGTGCCATTTACCATGGCCGATGCCACGACGCTCACCGAAGCGGGCTATGTCGGCGAGGATGTCGAGAACATCATTCTGAAGCTGTTGCAGGCCGCCGACTACAATGTGGAGCGGGCCCAGCGCGGCATCGTCTATATCGACGAAGTCGACAAGATCAGCCGTAAGTCGGACAACCCGTCCATCACCAGGGACGTGTCCGGCGAGGGAGTTCAGCAGGCCCTTCTAAAGATCATGGAAGGCACCGTGGCTTCGGTGCCGCCCCAAGGCGGACGCAAGCACCCGCAGCAGGAGTTCCTGCAGGTCGACACGACGAATATCCTGTTCATCTGCGGCGGCGCGTTCTCGGGGCTCGAGAAGATCATTACCCAGCGCGACAAGGGGTCGTCGATCGGCTTCGGCGCGGAGGTGCATGCGCCCGACGAGCGCCTGACCGGTCAGATCCTCAAGGACGTGGAGCCCGAGGATCTGCTGAAGTTCGGCCTGATCCCGGAATTCGTCGGCCGGCTGCCCGTGGTGGCCACCCTGGAGGACCTAGACGAGGCGGCGCTGGTCGAAATCCTGACCAAGCCGAAAAACGCCTTGGTCAAACAGTACGAGCGCCTGTTCGAGATGGAAGACGTCGCGCTGCAGTTCACCGACGACGCTCTCAAGGCAATCGCCCGCAAGGCCGTTATCCGCAAGACCGGCGCGCGCGGCCTGCGCTCGATCATGGAGAGTATCCTGCTCGAGCCGATGTTCGACCTCCCGGGTCTCGAGGGTGTCGAGGAGATCGTCATCAATCGCGACGTGGTGGAGGAAGGGCGTGGCCAGCCGCTCTATATCTATACCGACCGCCGCGAGGACCTGGGCAGCAGCGCCTGACGCTCTGGCAGGGGTTCGGCACGTCGCCCTTGAACTGGCCGATCCTATCCACAATGTTCTACGCGAGGGGCGGGACACGTGCTAAACAGTGTCCAGGCTCCCGAACGACGCAACGCATTACGCCCAACGGCTTAGAGGACTCATGCTAGAACTCCCACGCGGCAACCTGTTCCCGGTGCTTCCGCTCCGCGATATCGTGGTCTTCCCCCACATGATCGTTCCGCTTTTCGTGGGCCGTGAAAAGTCGGTTCGCGCCCTCGAAGACGTCATGAAAGACGACAAGCAGATCCTTCTGGTGACCCAGAGGAACGCGACGCAGGACGATCCGACCCCAGCCGATATCTATTCCGTGGGTACGGTGGGTACGGTGCTTCAGCTGCTCAAACTGCCCGACGGCACCGTCAAGGTGCTGGTCGAGGGCGGCCAACGGGCGCACATCGTCAAGTACACGGACAACCCGAGTTTCTTCCAGGCCTATGCCGAGGTCGCCGAGGAGAGCCCCGGGGACGAGCAGGAGCTCGACGCCCTGGCCCGCACGGTGGTGGCGCAGTTCGAGCAGTACATCAAGCTGAACAAGAAGATTCCGCCAGAGGTGTTGGTCTCGATTAACCAGATCGACGACCCGAGCAAGCTCGCCGACACGGTCGCCTCTCACCTGTCGCTGAAGATTCCCGAAAAGCAGGAGTTGCTCGAGACCGATACCATCAGTGCACGGCTCGAAAAGGTCTACGGCCTCATGGAGAGCGAGATCGGCGTGCTCCAGGTCGAGAAGCGGATACGCAACCGGGTCAAGCGCCAGATGGAGAAGACCCAGCGCGAGTACTATTTGAACGAACAGCTCAAGGCGATCCAAAAAGAGCTCGGCGATGGCGAGGACGGCCGTGACGAGCTCAGCGAACTCGAAGAGAACATCCGCAAGACGAAGCTCTCCAAGGAGGCCCGCGAGAAGGCCGTGGCCGAGTTCAAGAAGTTGCGCAACATGAGCCCGATGTCGGCCGAGGCCACGGTGGTGCGCAACTACCTGGATTGGATGCTCAGCATTCCGTGGAAGAAACCCACTAAGGTCAAGAAGGACATCAAGGACGCCCATCAGGTGCTGGACGCGGACCACTACGGGCTGGACAAGGTCAAGGAGCGGATCCTCGAATACCTCGCGGTGCAGCAGCGCATCCGAAAGGTGAAGGGTCCGATCCTGTGCCTGGTCGGCCCGCCGGGCGTCGGCAAGACCTCGCTCGGCAAGTCGATTGCCCGGGCCACCGGGCGCAACTTCGTGCGTATGAGCCTGGGCGGCGTGCGCGACGAGGCCGAGATCCGCGGCCATCGGCGTACCTATATCGGCTCCATGCCCGGCAAGGTCATTCAGGGCATGAAGAAGGCCAAGTCCTCCAATCCCCTGTTCCTCTTGGACGAGGTCGACAAGCTGGGCGCGGACTGGCGCGGCGATCCGTCCTCGGCGTTGCTGGAGGTTCTGGACCCAGAGCAGAACAACACCTTCAACGACCACTACCTGGAGGTCGACTACGACCTCTCGGACGTCATGTTCGTGACCACGGCGAATACGCTCAGGATGCCGCAGCCGCTGCTCGACCGTATGGAGGTGATCCGCCTGCCGGGATACACCGAGGACGAAAAGGTCGAGATCGCCAAGCGCCATCTGATCGGCAAACAGATGAAAGCGCATGGCGTGAAGGCGAAGGAATGGTCGATCTCGGACGACGCCCTGCGCGACCTGATTCGCTACTTCACCCGCGAGGCCGGCGTGCGCAACCTGGAGCGCGAGCTGGCCAGTCTGATTCGCAAGGCGGTCAAGGAGATCGCCGTCGGGAATTGCGAAACGGTTCGGCTGACCCGGCGTAACCTCGAGAAGTTCGCCGGCGTGCGCCGCTTCCGCTTCGGAGAAGCCGAGCTCGAGGATCTGGTCGGGGTCGCCACCGGTCTGGCTTGGACCGAGGTCGGCGGCGAACTGCTGCAGATCGAGTCGGTGACGGTGCCAGGAAAGGGCAAGGTCACTTCGACCGGCAAGCTGGGCGAGGTCATGAAGGAGTCGATCCAGGCGGCCGAGTATTTCATCAAGAGCCGTGCCGTGGCCTTCGGGATCAAGCCGACCCTGTTCGAGAGCAGGGACATCCATGTCCATGTGCCCGAAGGGGCCACCCCCAAAGACGGACCCTCGGCCGGGGTCGCCATGGTCACCTCCATCGTCTCGGTGCTGACCGAAACCCCTGTGCGCCGCGATGTGGCAATGACCGGCGAGATCACCCTGCGCGGGCGGGTGCTGCCGATCGGCGGGCTCAAGGAGAAGCTTCTGGCTGCGTTGCGCGGCGGTTTGAAGACGGTGCTGGTTCCCAAGGAGAACGAGAAGGATCTGGCCGAAATTCCCGACAACGTGAAGCGCGGATTGAAGATCATCGCGACGGCCTCGGTGGACGAGGTCCTGGAGCATGCCTTGGTGGAGAAACCGACTCCGATCACTTGGATCGAATCCGAGCAAGTGGAGCCGGTCCGTTCGTCCTCGGAAAAGGACGAACGCAGCGGGGTGGTCACGCACTGATCACGCGCCGGGCTTGCCTTCGACGATGCTCGATTCCTTCTCTCCCGGGCCGCAAATGCCCTGCAAACGTGCGTTCGCGCATTGACGCGGGGCGCGCGCGCGATCTAAACTTCCGGCCTCCTCACACTGGGCAGTCCCGTTCGTTTACTTAATTCCTGTGTCTCTCAAGGGGGGATCAACGTGAACAAGAACGATCTCGTAGCCGCTATTGCCGGCAGTACTGGACTTTCAAAATCCGACAGTGCCAAGGCCGTCGACAGCGTGTTCGATTCGATCGCCGATGCCTTGAAATCGGGCCAGGAAGTACGCATCGTCGGATTCGGCAGCTTCAACGTCACGCGTCGCAAACAGTCGCAGGGCCGCAATCCCAGGACTGGCGAGCCCATTACGATACCGGCATCGAATCAGCCCAAGTTCAAGGCTGGCAAAGGATTGAAGGACGCCGTAAACTAGGTCTTGCGGCATGTACCGCTGAGGAGCCCGGCCGCCAAGAAAAACCGAGGCGGCCGAATTCTTTTTGCAGCTGGAGGTGGGAAACCGAGCCGGACCCGGGACGCCCGCGAGGTGCGTCCGGTTGGACCGGAATCACGGCCCACGTGCAGGGCGGTTAGCTCAGTTGGTAGAGCACCTCGTTTACACCGAGGGGGTCGGCGGTTCGAGCCCGTCACCGCCCACCAGTCAAGCCATCGATGATCGCGGATCGGATCGGAGCCGGAAAACGGCGATCAGGCCGGCGGGCGATGGCGCGTTCGGGTTTGCAGCAGGAACAATGATCGAACCGGCGTCTTGCCGGCGGTCCGGACCGGTATCAGAGATCATTGATATCGGCAGGCTTACTCCGGGAAATCGCTGTCAAGCCGCCACAGAGATCATCTCGATTCATTATTAATCTTTTTGGAGTATCGTGAGCTCCAAGATCGCCCCGGAAATTGGCGCCTGGAAGGAGCGGCGATGCGGGTTCTTTGTGTCGAGGACGATGTGACGATGGCCAAGAATGTGGAGCTGATGTGCCACATGGCGGGGCACAGCTGCGACACGACCGGGCTGGGCGAGCAGGCGATTATGCTCGGCAAGACCAATGAATACGACATCATCGTCCTGGACATCATGTTGCCGGACATAGACGGCTATCAGGTCATAGGACGATTGCGGGCGGCGGGCGTGCAAACTCCGTTCCTGATTCAATCTGGACTTGTGGATCGGGGCAACGAACTCGGAGAGGACGTGTTCCGGGGCAACGAGCACTTGGTCAAACCCTATACCAAGAACGAACTCATCGACCGTATGCAGGCGGTCATCACCAGCCTGGAGAGCAAGCCCGCGGCGGTTCTGGACGATGACCTGAACGTCGCGGAGCCCCCCAGGCACGATGGCGTCGAGCGCAGGCAGCATCAGCGATTCGCCACGCTCAAGACCGGTGAAATAACCTACAAGAACGGAAAATCTCCAATCTCCTGCATTATCTTGAATCTTTCCTACGGCGGGGCGGAAATCAGGTTCTTGGATGCCGAATTCGACTGCCCGCCGGACTTTGCCCTGAAACTCCAAGCCGGACCGATCCAGAACTGCGAAGTCCGCTGGCGGCGTGGGGATAGGGTCGGTGTGCAGTTCGTCTGACCATGGGTGGTGGCCAAGGTGCCACAGCGCCCTGCGGCGGTGTAGATAAGACCGGTTTCCCCGAAACTCCCTGCAAAACCCGGCGAATATGCCGGCTGCCGAAGGATTCCGGCCGGCTCCGGGCACTTCCGCGAATGAGATTCCCTTGAAAGTAGTGTCACTGTGACGGCCGTCACTTCGGTTGGCGCCCGGATTGGCCATTTGGAGTTGAGAACAGGCGGACGATACCGCTCACCTTCAAGAGGCCAGATCATGACAACAGGAGCAGATGACCCGGAGGAGACCGGGGCCCGGACGGAACCGCCCTCGGAGTTCGAGCCAGCCTCTTGGCTGGCCTGGGCCGAGCGTTGCGGTTATCGCATCTATCTCTCCGGTGCCGCGAAAAAGGGCCCGTTTCGCATCGTCACCGAGCCTCCCCAGGGCCCGAGGGCGGCCGAAGACGTGGCCCTGTGGCATGCTTTCCAGGGGAGCCCGAAGCAAAGCAAGGTCAACCGGGCAGTCTTGATCGCATATCTCGTCAGGACGAATCGTTTCGGGCGGACCGGTTCCGACACCCCGCACGCGCCGAGGTCCAAGCCTTGTCGCTCAATCCAGAGGCGTCACATTCGACAAAATTGAACGCACGAAGGCGCCCCTGCCGCGGTTGATCTTCAAGATCGCGGCAACCGCTGTCGGGCCGGATTGGAATGCCTTGCCCGAACTTGCTGATTCGTCAGAGTTTTGGTGCCTATACCAAAGGTCATTATCTATGACCATTAGTATTACCTGGCCGAGGCATCCGGGACAGAGGTCAACAGGCGACCGGTTCCCGCCGGCCGAGGGCACCGGGTAGGACCACGTCGGGCCGTCAGGCGCTTGGTTGGCCTTCTGCTGGCAGCACCTTGCAGCGGGCGCCGCCGACCAGAAGACCGACCGTGCCCCGACCGTCGGTCAGCGGCAGCAGGATGCTTCGATAGAGGTTGGCCCGGCCAAGATGGTCCCTGAACTCGCCACCATCGACGATCGGGTACCTCACCTTCAACACCTCCGCCACCAGGTGCAAGGCCCTGCCCAGAAGGGTATCCACCGGAATGTCCGATACCACGAGACCCACGGTGGTCAGGCCGGAATCGGCCGCGATCATGTCGCCGACGTGAACGAAGGTCGCCTTGTCCGGATTGGGGGCCGGCACGATGGTGAAGCAATGCGGCCAGAGGTCGGCGACTGCGTCCGGGTCGAAGCGCTCGATCGGCGCATGCGATTCCGTGCCTCGCAGATCCTGCCAGTACGCCATCAGGCGCATATTGAGCCTGCGCTCGCTCACGCGCGGGTGATGATCCGCCGTCTCCATTACGATTCTGCCCAAATATCCATGCTAAGCGGTTTCCGCTGCGGGGTGCGCGGGTCATACCTACATTATTTCCCACTTCACGCCTAGCCGGCTATGGGCTTTCCTTGCCTCGGGCTGCCGTCGTGGCCGGGTTGACACCCCTCGGGGGGTGGAGTACATCACGGCAGCCCACGCGTGGGCCCCTCGCGGGGGTGTAGCTCAGTTGGTTAGAGCGCTGGCCTGTCACGCCAGAGGCCGCGGGTTCAAGTCCCGTCACTCCCGCCATCCCTTTCGGCCATTCTTCGACCGGTTTTGCATTGCGCAAAACCGGAGCTGGGAATGGGACCGTCCGAAGGAGGCGCGACGTTTGTTGCTTTCCCCGGTCGAGCGATGGTTTTATATTCCGGATGCTCCGGGCTGACGGCGAGCGAAACCGCGTCGTCCGGTGCGGTTGCTGCAGTGCAATAACATTTGCTTGCCGGCGTCAGTCGAGGTAAGGAGTCCAGGGGGTCGGGAAATGGACGCGCTCTTACGGGAATACCTTCCAATCCTGATGTTTCTCGCCATCGCCATCGCGATGGCGGGCGCCATGGTCGCCGCATCCTACGTGATCGCGCGACAGCGGCCGAACTCCGAAAAAGAGTCGGCCTATGAATGCGGCTTCGAGGCCTTTGACGATGCGCGCAGCAAGTTCGACGTCCGCTTCTATCTGGTATCGATACTCTTCATCATCTTCGATCTCGAGGTGGCCTTCCTGTTTCCCTGGGCGGTTTCGCTCGGCGAAATCGGGCTGTTCGGATTCTGGTCGATGGTGATCTTTCTGGCCATCCTGACCGTCGGCTTCATCTACGAATGGAGAAAAGGAGCCCTGGAATGGGAGTAGAGGCGCCGAGCGATAGCCAGGGCCACGCGCCGGTTCCACCTGGGCCCGAGCAGGACGCGATCCTGCGCCGCGTGACCGGCGAGCTGCAGGACAAGGGATTCATCGTTGCCTCGATGGACAAGGTAGCCGCCTGGGCGCAGACCGGTTCGCTCTGGCCGATGACCTTCGGGCTGGCCTGCTGCGCGATCGAGATGATGCACAGCGCTTGCAGCCGCTACGATCTGGACCGCTTCGGGATCGTGTTCCGGCCGAGCCCGCGGCAAGCCGACGTGATTCTCGTGGCCGGCACCCTCACCAACAAGATGGCCCCCGCGTTCCGCAAGGTCTACGACCAGATGGCCGAACCGAGGTGGGTCATCTCCATGGGCTCCTGCGCCAATGGGGGCGGCTACTATCACTATTCCTATTCCGTAGTCCGAGGCTGCGACCGCATCGTGCCGGTCGACATCTACGTGCCAGGCTGTCCACCAACCGCCGAGGCGCTGCTCTACGGCATCATGCAGCTTCAAAAAAAGATCCGGCGCAGCGCCGGTCTCGCCCCGTAAACCCCGTCCCGCAGACGGTCTGGAACAGCTGACCGAGATGAACCAAGCCTTGATCGACTTAGGCGAGTATGTCGCCGCCGCCCTGGTGGGGGATGTATCGGAACCGCGGGTCGCCCTGGACGAGCTCGCGGTTTGGACGGAGCCGGGGTCGGTCATAAAGCTCCTGACCTTTCTCAGAGACGACCAGAACTGCCAATTCAAGGAACTCGTCGACCTCACCGCGGTCGACTATCCAGAGCGCGAGAAACGCTTCGAGGTGGTCTACAACCTACTCTCGCTCAAGCACAATCAGCGCATCCGCGTGAAGCTGGCCGCCGACGAGCAGACCCAGGTCCCCTCGGTCACGACGGTCTTCAGCTCGGCCCTCTGGTACGAGCGCGAGGTCTGGGACATGTACGGCCTGTTCTTCTCCGACCATCCGGACCTGCGCCGAATCCTGACGGACTACGGCTTCGAAGGCCATCCCCTGCGCAAGGACTTCCCGCTGACCGGCTACGTTGAGGTCCGCTACGACGATGACAGCAAGCGCGTGGTCTACGAGCCGGTGAAGCTGGCTCAGGAATTCCGCAGCTTCGATTTCACGAGCCCCTGGGAGGGCATGCTGCATCTGCCGGGCGACGAGAAGGCGCAGGAGACCGGGGAGGGAGACGAAGTCTGATGGCCGAGGCCCAAATCAAGCCGCTGACCCTCAACTTCGGCCCCCAGCACCCGGCGGCCCACGGCGTGCTACGCCTCGTGCTGGAGATGGACGGCGAGGTCATCGAGCGGGCCGATCCGCACATCGGCCTGCTGCACCGCGGCACCGAGAAACTGATCGAGTACAAGACCTATCTCCAGGCGGTGCCCTATTTCGATCGGCTCGACTACACGGCGCCGATGGTCCAGGTGCACCCCTTCGTGCTCGCCATCGAGAAGCTCATGGGGATCGCGGTGCCCAAGCGCGCCCAGTACATCCGCGTGCTGTACAGCGAGATCACCCGGTTGATGAACCACCTCCTGAACGTCACCGCCTTCGCCATCGACGTCGGTGCGATGACGCCCTTGCTCTGGGGCTTCGAGCAGCGCGAGAAGCTGCTGGAGTTCTACGAGCGGGTGTCCGGCGCGCGCATGCACGCGGCCTATTTCCGCCCCGGCGGGGTGCATCAGGATCTGCCGGCTGGTCTGCTGGAGGACATCGGGCGGTTCTGCGAGAGCTTTCCCAAGGTCATCGACGATATCGAAACGCTTCTCACCGACAACCGGATCTTTCGGCAGCGGACCGTCGATATCGGCGTGGTCGGCGCCGAGGAAGCCTTCGACCTCGGGTTCTCGGGCCCTATGCTGCGCGCCTCCGGGGTGGCCTGGGACCTACGCCGGGCGCAGAGCTACGAGTGTTACGACGAACTCGATTTTCAGATTCCGGTCGGAAAGAACGGCGATTGTTTCGACCGCTACATGGTACGTATGGCGGAGATGCGCCAGAGCGTGAAGATCATCGAGCAGTGCATCGAGCGCATGCCGGAGGGCCCGGTGCTGGTGCCGAACCACAAGGTCACGCCGCCGAAGCGGGGCGAGATGAAGCGCTCCATGGAGGCCTTAATTCAACACTTCAAGCTCTACACCGAGGGCTTTCACGTGCCGCCGGGCGAGACCTACACGGCGATCGAGGCGCCCAAGGGCGAGATTGGCGTCTACCTCGTCTCCGACGGCACGAACCGGCCCTACAGGTGCAAGATCCGAACGCCTGCCTTTGTCCACCTTTCGGCCATGGACCGCCTGTGCCGCGGTCACATGCTGGCGGACAGCGTCGCGATCATGGGGGCCCTGGACGTCGTGTTCGGCGAGGTCGATCGATGAAGGTGACTAGCCATCCCGTGGGCGAGGCTGGCGGCTTCGCATTCACGGCCGAGAACGAGGCGCGAGCCGGGCAGATCATCGCCCGCTATCCCGTGGGACGGCAGGCAAGCGCGGTGATCGCGCTGCTCGACTTGGCCCAGCGCCAGAACGGCAACTGGCTGTCAACCGAGGCCATAGAGTACGTGGCCAACAAGCTCGATATGGCACCCATCCGGGTGCACGAGGTCGTCTCCTTCTACACGATGTTCAACCAGAAGCCGGTCGGCAAACACTTTATCCAGGTGTGCCGCACGACGCCCTGTTGGCTGCGCGGTTCGGACCACCTGACCGGGACTTGCCTGCGCAAGCTCGGGACCAAGCTGGGCGAGACCAGCGACGACGGTCTGTTCACGGTGGTTGAGGTCGAATGCCTGGGGGCCTGCGCGAACGCGCCCATGGTGCAGATCAACGATCTCTACTACGAGGACCTGACCCCCGAGCGCATGGCCGGGGTGATCGACGATCTCAAGGCCGGCAAGGAAATTCCCATGGGGTCTCAGACCGGCCGCCAAGGCTCGTCGCCGAACGGCGCGGCGGTTGCCGGCGTTGCCGCGGTTGTCGAGGAAGCGCTTGTGGTCGGCGAGGACGATGGCGCGGAGCCGGCCGTGGATGAGGCCGCGGCGTCGAGTGACGATGCGCCGCCGACCGACGCGGAGGGCGATGAGGGCGCGACCGGCGCTGACGAGCCTGCCGGCGCGGACCAGGGGATGGTCACGGCCGACCCGCCTGCCGACGAAGATGCCGCGACCGACGAGGACGCGGCCGCGACGGCCCCGCGCGCGACCGACAAGGAGGCCTGATGCTCCAGGACAAGGACCGCATCTTCACGAACCTCTACGGCCAGGACGACTGGCGCCTGGACGGCGCGCGCCGCCGCGGCGTATGGGACGGCACCAAGAAGCTGCTCGACCTGGGCCGCGACGAGATCATCGATCAGGTCAAGGCCTCGGAGCTGCGCGGACGTGGCGGGGCTGGTTTCCCGGCCGGCCTCAAGTGGTCTTTCATGCCGAAAGAGAACAACGGACGTCCGGCCTACCTGGTGGTCAACGCCGACGAGTCGGAACCCGGCACCTGCAAGGACCGCGAGATCTTGCGGTACGATCCGCAGCGCTTGCTCGAGGGCTGTGTCGTGTCCGGCTTCGCCATGGGCGCCACCGCCTGCTACATCTACATCCGGGGCGAGTTCTTCAGCGAGGCCTCGCATGTCCAGCAGGCCATCGACGAGGCCTATGAGGCCGGATTGATCGGCAAGAACGCCTGCGGCTCGGGCTGGGACTACGACATCTATCTGCACCGCGGCGCGGGCGCCTACATCTGCGGCGAGGAAACCGCCCTCCTGGAGAGCCTGGAGGGCAGGAAAGGCCAGCCGCGCCTCAAACCGCCGTTCCCGGCGGCCTGCGGACTCTATGGCTATCCGACCACGGTCAACAACGTCGAGACCATCGCCGTGGTGCCCGAGATCCTGCGCCGCGGCGTCGCTTGGTGGACGTCGCTCGGCCGGCCCCGAAACACGGGGACCAAGATCTTCAGTATCTCGGGACACGTCGAAAAGCCGTGCAACGTGGAAGAGGAGATGGGCATCCCGCTCAAGGAGTTGATCGAAAAGCACGCCGGCGGGATACGGGGCGGCTGGGACAACCTGCTGGCGGTCATTCCCGGCGGCTCGTCCGTTCCCTGCATCCCGCGGTCGATCTGCGACACCGTGCTGATGGACTTCGATTCGCTCCAGGCGGTGAAGTCGGGCCTCGGCACCGCGGCGATCATCGTCATGGACAAGTCGACCGACATCATCGCGGCGATCCAACGCCTCGCGCACTTCTACATGCACGAAAGCTGTGGCCAGTGCACGCCCTGCCGCGAAGGCACCGGCTGGATGTGGCGCGTGCTGACCCGCATGGTGACAGGCCGGGCCGAGCCGGAAGAGATCGACGTGCTGCTGGACGTATCGCAGCAGGTCGAGGGCCACACCATCTGCGCTCTCGGCGATGCGGCCGCCTGGCCGATCCAGGGCCTGATCCGGCACTTCAGGCCCGAGTTGGAGCGGCGAATCAAGAGGTACAAGGAAACCAGCCAGGCGGCGGCGGAGTAGGGGGGAGCATGCCGAAGCTGACCATAGACGGCCGGGAGATCGAGGCGGCCAGCGGCCTGACGGTGATCCAGGCCTGCGAGCTGGCCGGTATCGAAATTCCTCGCTTCTGCTATCACGAGCGTCTCTCGGTGGCCGGCAACTGCCGCATGTGCCTGGTCGAGATGGAACGCTCGCCCAAGCTGATCGCGTCCTGCGCCATGCCGGTCGCCGACGGCATGGTGATCCGGACCGACACGCCTGCCGTTCAAAAGGCCCGCAAGGGGGTGATGGAGTTTCTGCTGATCAACCACCCCCTCGATTGCCCGATCTGCGATCAGGGCGGCGAGTGCGACCTGCAGGATCAGGCCATGGCCTACGGTTTCGATCGCGGGCGCTACGAGGAGAACAAGCGCGCGGTCCCGGACAAGTACATGGGCCCGCTGATCCAGACGATCATGACGCGTTGCATCCACTGCACGCGCTGTGTGCGCTTCAGCACGGAGGTCGCGGGCATCGAGGAGATGGGCGCGCTCGGCCGCGGCGGGCACGTGGAGATCACGACCCTCGAAAAGGCCGTCGGATCGGAGCTCTCGGGCAACCTGGTCGACGTCTGTCCGGTCGGCGCCTTGACCTCCAAGCCCTACGCCTTCTCCGCACGTTCCTGGGAGCTGCGCAATACGGACAGTGTGGACGTGTTGGATGCCGTCGGCTCCAACATCCGAGTGGATTGCCGTGGGCGCGAGGTCATGCGCGTGCTGCCCCGCCTGCACGAGGATGTCAACGAGGAGTGGATTGCCGACAAGACGCGCTATGCCTGTGACGGCCTGCGCCGTCAGCGTCTCGACCGCCCCTATGTGCGAAGTGCCGAGGGCCGGCTCGTGGCCGCCACCTGGGAGGAGGCCTTCAAGGCGATCGCCGGGCGCCTGGACGGTCTGAGCGGCGAGAAGATCGCGGCGGTGGCCGGGGACCTCTG
>CAMYKD010000097.1 GCA_947258885.1 uncultured Kiloniellales bacterium
TGGTCGCGGCCATGGCCGAAAAGCCGTTGATCCTGGCGCTCGCCAACCCGGTGCCCGAGATCATGCCGGAGCTGGCCAAGGAAGCGCGGCCCGACGCGAACATCTGCACCGGCCGCTCGGACTATCCGAACCAAGTCAACAACGTGCTCTGCTTCCCCTACATCTTCCGCGGCGCGCTCGACGTCGGCGCTACGACGATCAACGAGGAGATGAAGCTGGCCTGCGTCAAGGCGATCGCGGACCTGGCCCAGGCCGAGCCCTCCGAGGTCGTCGCCAAGGCGCTGGGCGGCGAGGCGCAGGGCTTCGGCCCGGACTACCTGATCCCCAGTCCCTTCGACCCGCGCCTGATCCTGCAGATCGCCCCGGCCGTCGCCCGCGCCGCCATGGAGAGCGGCGTCGCGACCCGGCCGATCGAGGACTTCGAGGCCTACGCCGACCGGCTGTCGCGTTTCGTGTTCCGCTCGGGCCTGGTCATGAAGCCGGTCTTCCAGCGCGCGCGTCAGGACCCCAAGCGCCTGATCTATGCCGAGGGCGAGGACGAGCGGGTGCTGCGCGCGGTCCAGATCGTGGTCGACGAGGGCCTGGCCCGGCCGATCATCGTCGGACGGCCCGCGGTCGTGGCCAAACGCATCGAGCGCCTCGGCCTGCGCATCGAGCCGGGGCGCGACCTCGAACTGATCGACCCGCACAGCGATCCGCGCTACGACGAGTTCTGGGGCGCCTACCACCGGGTCATGGAACGCCGGGGCGTCAGCCCCGACGTGGCGCGCACCGTGGTGCGCACCAACAACACGGTGATCGCCGCGCTGGCGATCCAGCTGGGCTATGCGGATGCCATGATCTGTGGTCTCGAGGGCGGCTACCGCGACCAGCTGAAGCAGATCCTGCGGCTGGTCGGCCGGGCCGAGGGCGTGCACGACGTCTCGGCGCTCAGCCTGCTGATCCTTTCGAAGGGCACCTATTTCCTGGCCGACACCCATGTCACGGTCGACCCCAGCGCTGAGGACCTGGCCGAGATGACCGTGCTGGCGGCCCGCCAGGTCCGGCGCTTCGGCATGGAGCCCAGGATCGCCCTGCTGTCCCACTCCAGCTTCGGCAGCTCACCGGCCGCCTGTGCGGCCAAGGTGCGCAAGGCGCTGGCCATCCTGCACAGCAGCCATCCGGACCTGGAGGTCGAGGGCGAGATGCGCGGCGACGCCGCGCTCGACGAGCAGATCCGCGCCCATCTCTTCCCCAACTCGCGCCTGAAGCAGGCGGCAAACCTGATGATCCTGCCGTCGCTCGACGCCGCCAACATCGCCTTCAATCTGCTCAAGGTCCTGGGCGACGGCCTGCCCGTCGGGCCGATCCTGATCGGCACCGCCGCGCCGGCCCACGTGCTCAACTCGACCGTCACCGCGCGCGGCGTTGTCAACATGAGCGCGATCGCCGTGGTCGACGCGCAGGACCGCGCCCGGGGCGAATGAGGCCGGCGCCATGAGCCAGGTTCCGCCCGATCCGGACATCATGGACGATCCGCACGGCGGTACGGCGCAGGCCGACGACGGCTATGTGCTGACCGACGAGTTCGTCTACGAAGTCGAGGACGCGCTCGAGGCCGAGGACGCCGAAAGGGTCGCCGAGCTGGTCGAGCCGCTGCACGTCGCCGACCTCGCGGACCTGCTGGAATACCTGACCCGCGACGAACGCCACCACACGGTCGAGATCCTGGGCGCCGGGCTCGACCCCGAGGTGCTCGCCTACCTGGACCCCGCGGTGCGCGAGGAGGTCATCGAGCAGCTCGGCCCCCGGGGGCTGGCGCGTGCTCTTTCGGCGCTCGACAGCGACGACGCGGTCGAGATCTTCGAGGACCTGGACGAAGAGTTCCAGAGCCGCATCCTGGCGACCCTACCGCGGGCCTACCGCACGCTGCTCGAGGAGAGCCTGAGCTATCCGGAGGACTCGGCCGGGCGCCTCATGCAGCGCGAGACGATCGCCGTGCCCTCGGCCTGGACCGTCGGCGAGACGATCGACTACATGCGCGAGTCCGAGGACCTGCCCGACGACTTCTACGACCTCTTCATCGTCAACCCCAAGCACCGGCCGATCGGCGCGATCCCGCTGTCGCGCGTGCTGCGCAGCCGCCGTCCGGTGCGCCTCACCGAGATCATGGACACCGACCTGCACATCCTGCCGGTCGAGATGGACCAGGAGGACGTGGCCTACCAGTTCCGCCAGTACGGCTTGGTCTCCGCGCCCGTTGTCGACGAGGCCGGTCGCCTGGTCGGCGCGATCACGGTGGACGACGTGGTGCACGTGATCGACGAGGAGGCCGAGGAAGACCTCATGAAGCTGGGCGGCGTCACCGAGACCGACCTCTACAGCGCGGCCCTCGACACCGCCAAGGCGCGCTTCTCCTGGCTGGTCGTGAACCTCTTGACCGCGATCCTGGCCTCGGTCGTGATCGGCCTGTTCCAGGACTCGATCGAGAAGGCGGTGGCGCTCGCCGTGCTCATGCCGATCGTCGCCTCCATGGGCGGCAACGCCGGCACCCAGACGCTGACCGTGGCGGTGCGTTCGATCGCCATGAAGGACCTGACGGCCGCCAACGCGCTTCGCTTCGTCGGCAAGGAGATCCTGGTCGGTTCGTTCAACGCCGTCACCTTCGCCGTGCTGACCGGCACGGTCGCCTGGCTGTGGTTCGATTCGCCGGGCCTCGGCGTGCTGATGGCCGCGGCCATGATCGTAAACCTGCTGGTCGCCAGCCTCTCCGGCACCCTGATCCCGCTCGGCCTCGAGCGCATGGGCGTCGACCCGGCGATCGCCTCCTCGGTCTTCCTGACCACCGTCACCGACGTCGTCGGCTTCTTCGCCTTCCTGGGCCTCGCGGCCCTGTTCCTGCTGTAGGCAAGCGGCGCAAAGCCTTTACGTTTACGTAAACGCGAGATAGGGTCTTGGCCATGACCGAGACCTTTGGCATCGGGGAGTTGGCGCGGGAGTTCGGGGTGACGGCCCGGACGATCCGCTTTTACGAGGACCTGGGCCTGCTGACGCCGCTGCGCGAGGGGCAGAAGCGGGTGTACAGGGGCCGCGACAGGGTCCGCCTGAAGCTGATCCTGCGTGGCAAGCGCCTGGGCTTCAGCTTGGCCGAGACCCGGGAGATGATCGAGCTCTACGATGCCCCGGCGGGCGAGGTCGGCCAGCTGCGCCTGTTCCGCGACAAGATCGCGGCCAAACGGGCCGAGCTCGACGGCAAGCGCCGGGACATCGAGGCCGCGCTCGCGGACCTCGACCGGGCGGAGGAACGCTGCCGCGCGCGCCTGGGCGAGCTCGAGGACCGGCCGGCAACGGGGGCCGGCGCCGAGGCGCCGGGCCTGGGCGGCTAGGGAGAGGGCGATGGCCGAGTGGATCACGACCTACCGCGGGACCGTCTATCCGCGGCACCTCGACCACATGGGGCACATGAACGTCCAGTACTACGTGGAGAAGTTCGACGAAGGCGTCTGGCACCTCTTCGCCGCGCTCGGCCTCACGCCCGGCTACATGCGCGCGCGCAAGCGCGGCATGGCGGCGGTCGAGATGAACATCAAGTACAAGCGCGAGCTCTATGCCGGCGATCTCATCGTCGTGCGCTCGGGGGTCCTGGCGGTGACCGGGCGGTCGCTGCGGATGCTGCACGAGATGACCAACGGCGAGACCGGCGAGGTGGCCGCGGTCCAGGAGGCGGTGGCCGTGCATCTGGACCGCGAGGCGCGCCGCGCCGTGCCCTTTCCCGAGGAGATCGCGGCGCGCGCCCGCGCGCACATCGTCACCCCGCCGGAGGCCTCGTGACATGGCGGCCTTCGACCCCGCCGATCCCGGCTACGAGGGCCGCGTTCGCGCGTCCTTCGCACGCCAGAGCGTCATGGAGCTGATCGGCGCGGAGCTGACCCGGGTCGCGCCGGGCCTGGTCGAGATCGAGCTGCCGTACCGGGAGGACCTCTGCCAGCAGCACGGCTTCTTCCATGCCGGGGTGACCAGCACGATCGCGGACTCGGCCGGCGGCTATGCCGCCTACAGCCTGTTTCCGGCGGATGCCTCGGTGCTCACCACCGAGTACAAGATCAACCTGCTGGCCCCGGCCGCCGGCGAGCGCCTCCGGGCCGTCGGCCGCGTGGTCAAGCCGGGGCGTATGCTGACGATCTGCGACGTCGAGGTTTTCGCGGTCGAGGGCGGCGCGGAGAAGCTCTGCGCCAAGTTGCTGCAGACGCTGATGACCATGCACGGCAAGCCGGACCGAAAGCAGGATTGAACCACAGAGGTGAAGAACTCTCGACCACGAAGGCACAAAGACACGAAGGGGAACTGAAGCGCGCGGAGCGCCTAGAATTTGTACTCTTTGTGTCTTCGTGCCTTCGTGGTTCTTCGGGTGGTTTTCTCTGTGCCCTCTGCGCCTCTGTGGTTAGACTCGAGCGCCCAGCAGGGATAGGTGAAACGAGATGATCTCCAACCAGCTTCCGCCCTTCGACTTCGGTTTGGGCGAGACGGCCGACATGTTGCGCGACACCGTGGCCGGCTTCGCCGCCGAGAAGATCGCCCCGAGGGCCGAGGAAATCGACCGTTCGAACGAGTTTCCGCGCGACCTCTGGCCGCAGCTGGGCGCGCTCGGCCTGCTCGGCGTCACCGTGGAGGAGGAATGGGGCGGCGCCGGCATGGGCTACCTCGAGCACTGCGTCGCCATGGAGGAGATCAGCCGCGCCTCGGCCTCGGTGGGCCTCAGCTACGGCGCGCACTCCAACCTCTGCGTCAACCAGATTCGGCGCAACGGCAACGACGACCACAGGGGCCGCTACCTACCCAAGTTGATCAGCGGCGAGCATGTCGGGGCGCTGGCCATGAGCGAGCCGGGCGCCGGCTCCGACGTGGTCGGCATGAAGACCCGCGCGGAGAAAAAGGGCGACCGCTACGTCTTGAACGGCAGTAAGATGTGGATCACGAACGGCCCTGACGCCGAGGTCCTGGTCGTCTACGCCAAGACCGACCCCGGGGCCGGCCCGCGCGGGATCACGGCCTTCCTGATCGAGAAGGGCATGAAGGGCTTTTCGACGGCGCAGAAGCTGGACAAGCTGGGCATGCGCGGGAGTAACACCTGCGAGCTCGTCTTCGAAGACTGCGAAGTGCCCGAGGAGAACGTGCTGGGCCAAGTCGGCCGCGGCGTCAACGTGCTGATGAGCGGCCTGGACTACGAGCGCCTGGTGCTGGCGGGCGGACCGCTCGGCATCATGCAGGCCTGCATGGACGCGGTCGTCCCCTACCTGCACGAGCGCAAGCAGTTCGGCCACCCGATCGGCGAGTTCCAGCTCATGCAGGGCAAGCTGGCCGACATGTACACGACCATGAACGCGTCGAAAGCCTACGTCTACACGGTCGCCAAGGCGGTCGACCGCGGCGAGACCACGCGCAAGGACGCCGCCGGTGCCATCCTCTACGCCGCCGAGAAGGCGACTTGGTTGGCGCTCGAGGCGATCCAGGCCCTGGGTGGCATGGGCTATATCAACGAGAGCCCCACGGGCCGCCTCCTGCGCGACGCCAAGCTCTACGAGATCGGCGCCGGCACCAGCGAAATCCGGCGCTGGCTGATCGGTCGCGAATTGTTTACCGAGACAGCGTAACATCGCGTTAACCATTTGCGTCCAGAACGGGTCGGGCGCGATCTCGGCTCGCGTGGGTGTCGTGCGTGATGGAGCGTAAAGTGCAGGATCTCAACCGCTATCTGCCGATGATCTACGGCACCCTTCTTGTGCTCGGCGGAATTGCGGTCACCGTCGTCGCGTTTTGGCTGCTGATCCGTCAGGGGGCCGGTGTGGTCGAGCGCCACGGGCTCCATCGGGAGCGTTTCCGGGACTTGGCCCGCTACGACGCCGAAACGGCGATGAGGGGCGTCTCGAACGCTCTCTGCGATATTGCGGACGGCGCGCAGGCGCGCGCGGTGAAATCCGCCCGCTCCCTGGCGGTGTTGATCGATCCCGAAAACCCCAAAGCGGCCTTTGCGCTGGCCACCGATTACTATGGCGCGAAGCGGTTCGCGGAGGCGCGCGACCTGCTGGAGCGCGCCCTGCCGCTGTTCGAGCAGTCTTTGGAAGCGGCCCAACATCGAGACGCCCTGCCGGGAGATACGGCGGAACAGGCCGGGGGGCGCCAAGGCGAGCTCTACAAGATGATCGAGCGGGCCGTGGACATGTACGAGGACTGTATGGGGCGGGTCTGAGCGGCTCCATGCAGTCCACCAAGCGAGCTTTCCACAGATGGTTACAAGGCCGTCTACTCGCGATTTGTTTACCGAGACAGCCTAGGCTTGCACCCGAAGCTTGCGGTCAGCGCCGTTCGGCTTCGCGCTTTGCTGGCAGGAGAGGGCCCGCGCCATGGAAATCTTGACCGCGTTCCTGGACGACCTGTCGAAAGTCCTTGGGCCCTTTTGGGGCCGGGTCGAGCCGCACCTAGTCCGGCTCGAGACCCTGACCGGATTCGACTGGCGGCTCGTCGTCGGCGGCGGCCTCGCCGTATTGCTTCTGCTTTGGCTCCTGCTGCGCCGCCCCGGCGGGGCCAAGGCCACGCCCAAGTCCCTCGAGGCGGGCTACGAAAGGCTTGCGGCCGCCGGCGTCAGCGAGCTCGATCGGCCCTATCGCCTGCTCGTCGAACGCTGGAGGCACCTGCCCGCGGCCTTCGTTCAGGAAATCGTCGGACGCCTGCGCGACAAGACGCGCGTGATCGACTTCGTCGTCCTGGCCGAGCGCCACGGCCTGGAGCGCGGGCGCCTGCGCAAGATCGCCAAGGCCCAAGGTCCGGAATCGGCGATGCAGGCGGTCGCGGCATTGCTGCTCGCCCTGGGCCGGAAACGTCCTGGCGAGGCCGAGGCCGCCCTTTCGCTCGCTATGCGGTTGGATCCCCAGGACCCGGAAGCCGTTCTCGAGCTGGCCGCGGGCCACTACGCGGCCAAACATTACAAGACCGCCCTGCCGCTGCTCGAGCTCGGCATTTCCCTGTGCCGGAAGGTGGTCGAGGGCCCCGACTTGGCACTCGAAGGCCGCGTCGGCGGGGTCGCGCCCGCGCCGGCCGGGCGCAGGCACGACGAGTTGAAGGGCCTGCTGAAGAGTGCGATGGAGATGTACGAGGTCTGCCTGGAGCAGGTCGACCCCCACTTGGCCTAGGCCGCGCCGTCCCCCTTTATGCGCCTAACCGCATTCTGATATGGTCTGATCGGCCAGAGAGGCGGGGCGCGGATCAGCCATGGATGCGGACCAGAACACGGTCGGTTTGGATGTGATCGAGGCCCTGGCCTCGGTCTCGGCGGCAACGCTCTCCATGCAGCTCTTGAAACGCGGCGTCAGGAACGCGTCGATGGTCGGACCGAGACCGCTCGACCCGAGCGGGCCGCGGGTCGCGGGGCCGGCCTATACCCTGCGCTACTTGCCGCTGCGCGAGGATCTGGCGACGCTGGAGAGCTATGCGAAGGCGGGCTCGGTCCGCGAGGCGATCGAGGCGGTGCCGGCCGGCGCCTTCGTCGCGATCGACGTGCGCGGCGAGCAGGGCGCCGGCCCTTTGGGGGATATCTTTGTGGCGCGCCTTCAAGCGCTGGGCGCGGTCGCCGCGGTGAGCGATGGCCCGATGCGCGATGTGGCCGAGATCCGCCCGCTCGGTTTCCCGGTCTTTTGTACCGGCGCGGCGGCGCCGCCCTCGATCGCGCGGCTGACCTTCGCCGACTGGCAGGTTCCGGTCGGCTGCGGTAAGGTCGCGGTGATTCCGGGCGACGTCCTCGTCGGCGACGAGGACGGTGTTGTCGTCGTGCCGCGTGTATTGGCCGAGGAGGTCGCCCGCGACGCGGTCGAGCAGGAGCGCTTCGAGCGCTTTGTCCAGATGAAGGTAAAGCGGGGCGCGCGCCTCCAGGGCCTCTATCCGCCGGACGAGGAGACGCTCGCCGCCTATCGGGCCTGGCTCGAGGCCGGTGAAGTGGAGGCGACATGATGGCAGGAGCCGGAACAAGGATCGCCAAGCCGCTGATATGGCGGTCGCTGGCCGCGGGCTTGATCGTATTGTTCGCTTGCACCGGCCAGGCCGCGGAACGCAGGCTGCCGCCGGTCGACGAGGCCTGGAAGGATCCCGCGCTCGAAACCTTCCGCAAGAAGCTGCTGGCCGCGGTCAAGCGCCGCGACATCAAGTACGTAGTCGCGCGGGCCGCGCGCAACATCCGGCTTTCCTTCGGCGGCTATGCGGGCCGCAAGACCTTCCGCGAATGGCTGACGCTCGAGGGTATGCGCGAGGAGTATTGGCGCGAGCTGGAGGGCGTATTCAGCCTCGGCGGCGTGTTCACCGGCAAGGATACCTTCTGCATCCCCTATGTCGCCTGCATCGACGTGCCCGGTTGTCCGGACTGCGATCCCTACGAGATCGTCTACGTGCTCGGCGACAACGCCAAGGCTTATGCCGCCATGAACACCAAGTCTCGGGTCGTGGCTACGTTGTCTTACCACGTGCTGAATATGGACTACAGCAAGGAGGTGATCGAAGGTTGGATGGCGGTCGAGCTGCCCCGCGGCGGCGTCGGTTACGTGACCGGCCCGGAGTTCCGGTCGCCGCTCGACTACCGGGCCCTGCTGCGCAAGCGCAAGGGCCAGTGGCAGATCGACGTCTTCGTCGCTGGCGACTAGCGCCGCGGCGGCGCCGAAAGATCGAGAGGACAGCAACCATGACCACAGAGGATCCCGTTGTTATCGTCGCCGCGGCCCGCACGCCGATGGGCGGCTTCCAGGGCGATCTCAAGGACGCGCGGGCGCCGGACCTGGGCGCCGCGGCGATCCGTGCGGCGCTGGCGCGGGCGGACCTGGCGGGCGAGGATGTGGACGAGGTGATCTTCGGCTGCGTGCTGCCGGCCGGCCAAGGCCAGGCGCCGGCGCGCCAGGCTTCGCTCGGCGCCGGCGTTCCGCTCGGCGTCGGCTGCACCACGGTCAACAAGATGTGCGGTTCGGGAATGAAGGCGGCCATGCTGGCCCACGACCTGATTGCCGCCGGGACCAACCACGTCACGGTCGCCGGCGGCATGGAGTCCATGTCCAACGCGCCCTATCTGTTGCCCAAGGCGCGTACCGGCTACCGCATGGGCCACGGCCAGGTCGTCGACCACATGTTCCTCGACGGCCTGGAAGACGCTTACGACAGGGGCCGGCTCATGGGAACCTTCGCCGAGGACACGGCCCAGCATTACCAGTTCACCCGCGAGGGCCAGGACGCCTTCGCGATTACCTCGCTGAACCGCGCCCGCACGGCCACGGAGACCGGCGGCTTCAAGGCGGAGATTGCCCCGGTCGCGATCAAGACCCGCAAGGGCGAGGTGACGGTCGAACGCGACGAGCAGCCCTTCAAGGCCGATACGGCCAAGATCCCCAAGCTCAAGCCGGCGTTCCGCGAGGGCGGTACCGTGACCGCGGCCAACTCCAGCTCGATCTCGGACGGCGCGGCGGCGCTTCTTCTGATGAAGCGCTCCGAGGCCGAGCGGCGCGGCCTGAAGCCTCTCGCCGTGATCCACGGCCATGCGACCCACGCGCAGGAGCCCGCCTGGTTCACCACGGCGCCGGTCGGCGCGATGAAGACGCTACTCGACAAGGTCGGCTGGCAGGCCGGAGAGGTCGAGCTCTACGAGATCAACGAGGCCTTCGCGGTCGTGACCATGGCGGCCATGCGCGACCTCGACCTTCCGCACGACAAGGTCAACGTGCACGGCGGCGCCTGCGCGCTGGGTCACCCGATCGGCGCCTCGGGCGCGCGCATCCTGGTCACCCTTCTGGCGGCGCTGGAAACCTACGACTTGAAGAGAGGTGTCGCAGCGCTCTGCATCGGCGGCGGCGAGGCCACGGCCATGGCGATCGAGCGTGTCAAATAGGAGTTGGCACGAGACCGTGGCACTGCAAATGAAACCTGTCTGTGAGAAATGCGAGACCGGGTTGCCACCCGGCGGCGAGGCCTATATCTGCAGCTTCGAGTGCACCTTCTGTCGGGCCTGCACGACCGAGCTGGAGCACCGCTGCCCGAATTGCGGGGGCGAGCTCGTTGTCCGGCCGCGGCGCAGGGCGGACCCGGAACATCCGGCCGTTGCCTGAGTCCGCCACAACACCCAGGATTGAAAGAGAGGCCACATGCCGAGCGCTCTGATCACCGGCGCCAACCGTGGCATCGGGCTCGCGTTCGCCCGCTCCTTCGCAGCCGACGGCTGGCGGGTCTACGGCTGTTGCCGCCAGCCCGACAAGGCGCGCGAACTGAAGGATTTGGCGGGCCAGGTGACGGTGCACCGCCTGGACGTCACCGACGGCCTGCAAGTCGCCGGCCTGGCGCGCGAATTGGCCGGCCAGCCGGTCGACATCCTGCTCAACAACGCCGGCATCTATGGCTCGCGCACCGGCTTCGGCGAGACCGAATTCGACGTCTGGCCACAAGTCTTTCAGGTAAACGTCATGGCACCCCTGCGTCTGGCCGAGCGTTTCGTCGAGCAGGTGACCCAGAGCGAGCGCAAATTGATCGTCAATATTTCCAGCCGCATGGGGTCTATCGGCGAGAATTCGAGCGGCGGCGGCTACGTCTACCGCTCGTCCAAGGCGGCGCTCAACATGGTCGCCAAATCGCTGTCGATCGATCTGGCCGGCCGCGGCATTACCGTCCTGACGTTCCATCCGGGCTGGGTCCAGACCGACATGGGCGGCCCCAACGCGGCGGTCACGGCCGGCGAAAGCGTCGCCGGCATGCGCGCCGTGATCGAGCGGCTGACCTCGGCGGACAACGGCCGGTTTTTCACCCACGATGGAGGAGAGATCCCGTGGTGAGAGAGGGGAGCGCGGCAGCGTATCGTTTGGCGCAGGTCAACATGGCGCGCGCCCTCGCGCCGCTCGACGACCCGCTCCTGGCCGAGTTCATGGCCAGGCTGGACGAGATCAACGCCCTGGCCGACCGCAGTCCGGGCTTCGTCTGGCGCCTGCAGTCCGACAGCGGCAACGCGACCGACATCGAAGTTTCGCCCGACCCGCGGCTGCTCATCAACCTCTCGGTCTGGGACTCCCTCGAGAGCCTTTTCGGATATGTCTACCGGAGCGGCCATGCCGAGGTCATGCGCCGCCGCCGCGAATGGTTCGAGGGGATGTCCGAGCCTTATGTCGCCCTTTGGTGGGTACCGGCCGGGCATCGGCCGGGCGTCGAGGAAGCCTTGGCGCGCCTCGAGATCCTGAAGCGGGACGGACCAACACCCCGCGCCTTTACCTTCAAGCAGCATTTTCCGTCGCCCGGCGGCCGAGGCGGCCATCTGACCGAGCGGGAGGTGGAGAAGGCAAGATGCATCTGACCGAAGAACAGACACTCATTCGCGACACGGCGCGCGCCTTCGCGCGCGAGCAGTTGGCGCCCAAGGGGGCGGAATGGGACCGCGAAGCGCGCTTCCCCAAGGAGGCGATCGCGGAGATGGGCCGGCTCGGCTTCCTCGGCATGGTGGTGCCCGAGGAGTGGGACGGCGCCGGTGCCGATCACGTGGCCTACGCGCTGGCCATGATCGAGGTGGCGGCGGGCGACGGCGCCTGCTCGACGATCATGAGCGTGCACAACTCGGTCGCCTGTATGCCGATCCTGAAGTACGGCACACCCGAACAGAAGGAGCGGTTTCTGCGGCCGCTGGCCCGCGGCGAGGTCCTGGGCGCCTTCTGCCTGACCGAACCCCAGGCCGGCTCCGACGCCGCGGCGCTCGAGACCCGGGCCGAGAAGGTCGGCAACCAGTACGTCCTGAACGGTGTCAAGCAGTTCATCACCTCCGGGCAGAACGCGGACCTCGCCATCGCCTTCGCGGTCACAGATCCGACCGCGGGCAAGAAAGGCATCTCCGCCTTCATCGTGCCGACCGACACCCCCGGCTACCGGGTCGCCGGCGTCGAGAAGAAACTGGGCCAGCGGGCCTCGGACACCTGCCAGATCGTCTTCGAGGACCTGAAGCTGACCCCCGACCTGCTGCTCGGCGAAGAGGGCGAGGGCTACAGGATCGCGCTCGCCAATCTGGAGGGCGGGCGCATCGGCGTCGCGTCGCAGGCCGTCGGCATGGCGCGCGCCGCCTACGAGGCGGCCGTTGCCTACGCCAAAGAGCGCAAGAGCTTCGGCCGGCCGATCATCGAGCATCAGGCCGTCGCCTTTCGCCTGGCCGACATGGCGACCCGGATCCGCGCCGCCGAACTCATGGCGCTCGACGCCGCGGCCCTGCGCGATTCCGGCAAGCCCTGCCTGAAAGAGGCCGCCATGGCGAAGCTCTTTGCCTCGGAGATGGCCGAGCGGGTCTGTTCGGACGCGATCCAGGTCCACGGCGGCTACGGCTACGTGGCCGACTTCCCGGTCGAGCGCATCTACCGCGACGTCCGGGTTTGCCAGATCTACGAAGGCACCAGCGACGTCCAGCGCCTGGTGATCAGCCGCCAGATCGCCGCTGACTAGGAGGACCCATGGCCGAGCCCATCGAATTCTACTTCGACTTCTCCAGCCCCTACGGCTATCTGGCCGCTCAGAAGATCGACGAGATCGGCGAAAGGCATGGCCGCGAGGTGGCCTGGAAGCCGTTCCTGCTGGGCGCGGTCTTCAAGACGACGCGCAGCGAGCCGCTCCTGGGAATCCCTATGAAGGGCGACTACGCCCAGATTGACCTGCCGCGGGCGGCGCGCCTGATGGGCGTGCCCTTCGCCCTGCCGAGCCCCTTTCCCTTCATGTCGGTGGCGGCATGCAGGGCCTTCTACTGGCTTTCGGACAGGGACCCGGCCAAGGCCAGGGCGCTGGCCAAGGCGATCATCGACGCTTCCTTCGGCGAAGGCCGGGACATGAGCGGCGCGGCCGCCGTGCTGGAGGTTGCCGGAAGCTTGGGCGTCGATCCCGGGCAGCTGGGGGCCGCGCTCCAGGACCCGGCGGTCAAGGACAGGCTCAGGGCCGAGGTCGACGAGGGCATAGGGAAGGGCGTGTGCGGCTCGCCCTTCGTCTTCGTCGACGGCGAGCCTTTCTGGGGCCACGACCGTCTGGACCAGGTCGACAAGTGGCTGGAGACCGGTGGCTGGTAGCGCCGGATCACGCTTTGGCCAGGATCTCCCGGTAGAGCGCCCGGTCGATGTTGCCGCCGGAGAGCACCAGGCCGACCTTGCGGCCGGCCATACTGTCCTTCTCCTGCAGGAGCGCGGCCAGCGGCGCGGCGCCGGCGCCCTCGGCCAGGTTGTGGGTGTCGGTGTAGTACGCGCGCATAGCGTTCTTGATCTCGTCTTCCGAGACCGTGACGATCCGCTCGGCCCCGGCGTTGATCATGGCGACCGCCTCGGCGACCGGCACCCGGCAGGCCATGCCGTCGGCCAGGGTATCGGCGGAGTTGGTCGAGACCGGCGCGCCCTTCGCGAAGGAGAGCGCATAGCAGGGGGCGTTCTCGGAAACCACGCCGACCACCTTGGTTTCGAGGCCCAGCGCGTTGCGCACGGTTATCGCGCCGCAGATGCCCGAACCCAGGCCGATCGGCACGTAGACGGTGTCGAGGTCGGGCACCGCCGTGAGGAACTCCAGGCTGTAGCTGCCCACCCCCAGGATCAGCAGGGGGTCGAAGGACTCGACCATGTACAGGCCGTCGTTCGCCGCCCGTGCGCGGGCGTATTCGAGGGCGGCCTGGAAATCGTGGCCGTGGACCACGAGCTCCGCCCCCTGGGCCGTCATGGCGGCGTTCTTCTCGACGCTGTTGCCCTCGGGCACGACGATGGTCGCGGCGAGCCCCAGTAGGCCGGCGGCGCAGGCTATGGACTGGCCGTGGTTGCCGCGCGTCGCGGAAATCACGCCCGACAGCTCCGGCTTGCGGCTTTTCAGGTCGCTCAGATAGGCGATGCCGCCGCGCACTTTGAAGGCGCCGATCTGCGTATGGTTCTCGTGCTTGACCCAGACCTCGCAGCCGGTTCGCTCGGCCAGGAGCGGCCAGCGGTGCTGGGCGGTCGGCTGAACGTGGCGGTGCACGAGCTCGGCGGTGTCTTCGATACGCTTCAGGCTGAACATGGCCTGGGGTTCCGGTTGCGCTTTGACTCCTTGCGACCATAGAGTGGCCGCACCTGGGCCTTCAACCCCCGGGAGATCCGGTCCCGCGATTTTCCTTGCCGCGCGGGGTGCGGCTTTGCGACTCTCCGGCTCGGGGCAGAGGAGTCCGCCGTGAAAGGCAGCCGAAGCAGATGACCGTCCTCAAGAGCATGATCTCGGCCCGCTCGGCCGAGTTCCGCGAAAACCAGGCCGCCATGACGGCGCTGGTCGCGGACCTCAAGGCCAAGGTCGAGGAGATCAAGCAGGGGGGCGGCGCGCAGTCGCGAGACAAGCACCTGGCGCGCGGCAAGCTGCTGCCGCGCGAGCGGGTGCGCACGCTGCTCGACCAGGGCTCGCCATTCCTGGAGCTGTCCCAGCTGGCTGCTTACGGGTTGTACGGCGGCGAGGTGCCGGCGGCCGGCATCGTCACCGGAATCGGCCGGGTGGCCGGGCGGGAGTGCATGGTCGTAGCCAACGACGCGACCGTGAAGGGCGGCACCTATTTTCCGCTCACCGTCAAGAAGCACCTGCGCGCCCAGGAGATCGCCCGGGAAAACCATCTGCCCTGCGTCTACCTGGTGGATTCCGGCGGCGCCAATCTGCCGAGCCAGGACGAAGTCTTCCCCGACCGCGACCACTTCGGGCGGATCTTCTACAACCAAGCCACCCTCTCGGCCGCCGGCATTCCGCAGGTCGCCCTGGTCATGGGGTCCTGTACGGCCGGGGGCGCCTACGTGCCCGCCATGTCGGACGAGAGCGTGATCGTGCAGAACCAGGGCACGATTTTCCTGGGCGGTCCGCCGCTGGTGAAAGCGGCAACGGGCGAGAGGGTGAGCGCCGAGGAGCTGGGCGGCGCGGAGGTGCACGCGCGCACCTCGGGCGTCACCGACTACATGGCGGTGAACGACGCGCACGCCCTGGCGATCGCGCGGCGCATCGTCGGCAACCTGAACCGCGTGAAGCGCCACGGCCTGGATTTGGCCGAGCCGCGCGATCCGCTCTACGACCCGGCGGAGCTCTACGGCGTCGTGCCGGCCGACCTGAAGAAGCCCTACGACGCGCGCGAGGTCATCGCGCGTCTGGTCGACGCGAGCGAGTTCGACGAGTTCAAGGCGCTCTACGGCACGACCCTGGTCTGCGGCTTCGCGCGGCTCCACGGCTATCCGGTCGGTCTGGTCGCCAACAACGGCATTCTGTTTTCGGAGTCCGCGCTCAAGGGCGCGCACTTCATCGAGCTCTGCTGCCAGCGCCGCATCCCGCTCGTCTTCCTGCAGAACATCACCGGTTTCATGGTCGGCCGCAAGTACGAGGCCGGCGGTATCGCCAAGGACGGCGCCAAGATGGTGACCGCCGTCGCCACGGCCCGGGTGCCTAAGTTCACCGTGATTCTGGGCGGCAGCTTCGGCGCCGGCAACTACGGCATGTGCGGCCGGGCCTACGGCCCGCGCCTGCTCTGGATCTGGCCGGGTGCGCGCATCTCGGTCATGGGCGGCGAGCAGGCGGCCACGGTGCTGGCCACGGTCCGGCGCGACGCCATGGCCGCCCGCGGCGAGACCTGGGGGGCCGAGGAGGAGGCCGCCTTCAGGGCGCCGATCCTCGAGCAGTACGAGCACCAGGGCCACCCCTATTACGCCACGGCGCGGCTGTGGGACGACGGCATCGTCGATCCGCTGGACACGCGCATGGTCCTGGGCCTGGGCATCTCGGCGGCGCTCAACGCGCCGATCGAGGCGACCCGTTTTGGCGTTTTCAGGATGTGACGGCCATGGAAGAACCCTTCTTTCTCGAGGAGATCGGCGAGACCGGGGTGGCGCGCATCACGCTCACCCGCACGCGGGTCCACAATGCCTTCAACGATCTTCTGATCGCCGAGCTGACGCGCAGCCTGGAGGGCCTGGAAAGCGATCCGCGCGTGCGCGCCGTGGTGCTGGCGGCCCAGGGCAACAGCTTCTCGGCCGGCGCCGACCTGACCTGGATGGAGCGCATGGCCGGCTACGGCAAGGACGAGAACCTCGAGGATGCCCGGGCCCTGGCCGAGCTCATGCGCCGGCTCAACACACTGGCCAAGCCGACCCTGGCTCTGGTCCAGGGGCCGGCCTTCGGCGGCGGGGTCGGATTGGTCGCCTGCTGCGACATCGCAATCGCCGCCGAGACCGCGTCCTTCTGCCTGTCCGAGGTCCGGCTCGGCCTGATCCCGGCGGTGATCTCGCCCTATGTCGTCGCCGCCGTGGGCGAGCGCGCGGCACGCCGCTACTTCCTGACCGCCGAGCGCTTCTCCGCCGCCGAGGCCTTGCGGCTCGGCCTGGTTCACGAGGTCGTGGCCGACGAGCAGCTCGAGGTCCGCGGCGAGCGCTTGGTCAAGGCCTTGCTGACCGGCGGCCCGAAGGCGCAGTCGGCGGCCAAGGAGCTGATCTTCGCAGTCTCGAACCGACCGCCCGACGACAGCCTGGTGGAGGACACGGCCCGGCGCATCGCGGAAGTCCGTGCCGGCGAGGAGGCCCGCGAAGGCATCGCCGCCTTTCTGCAAAAGCGCAAGCCGCAGTGGGGCAGGGACTGACATGGGGCCCGCGGAAATCGAGGGAGTTCGATGTTCGATACCCTCCTGATCGCAAACCGGGGCGAGATCGCCTGCCGCGTGATCCGCACGGCCAGACGCATGGGGCTGCGCAGCGTCGCGGTCTACTCGGAGGCCGACGCGGAGGCGCTGCACGTCGCGTTGGCCGACGAGGCGCGGCTGATCGGGCCGGCGCCCGCGGCCGAGAGCTACCTGAGTATTCCGGCGATCCTCGAGGCCGCCCGGGCGAGCGGCGCCCAGGCGGTGCATCCGGGCTATGGGTTCCTGGCCGAGAACGCCGAGTTCGCCGAGGCCTGTGGCGAGGCCGGTCTGGTCTTCGTCGGGCCGCCGCCCGGGGCAATCCGCGCCATGGGATCGAAGAGCGAGGCCAAGAGCCTGATGGAACAGGCCGGCGTGCCCCTGGTGCCCGGCTACCACAGCTCTAGCCAGGATCTGGCGGTTCTCGAACGCGCGGCGCGGGTGGTCGGCTATCCGGTGCTGATCAAGGCTTCGGCCGGTGGCGGCGGCAAGGGCATGCGCGTGGTGGAGCAGCCGATGGACTTCGACACGGCGGTCGCCGCCGCGCGGCGCGAGGCGGCCGCGGCATTTGGCGACGACCGGGTGCTGCTGGAGAAGTATTTGGGCCGGCCGCGCCACATTGAGCTGCAGGTCTTCGCCGACGGCCATGGCAATGCACTGCATCTCTTCGAGCGCGACTGCTCGATCCAGCGGCGCCACCAGAAGGTCCTGGAGGAGGCGCCAGCCCCAGGCTTGACCCCCGAGCGTCGGGCCGAGATGGGCGCGGCCGCCGTGGCCGCGGCCCGGGCGATCGGCTATGTCGGGGCCGGCACGGTCGAGTTCCTCCTCGAGCGCGAGTCCTTCTACTTCATGGAAATGAACACCCGCCTGCAGGTCGAGCATCCGGTGACCGAAATGGTTACCGGCCTGGACCTGGTCGAGTGGCAGTTGCGCGTCGCCGCCGGCGAGCCGCTGCCCTGGGACCAGGAGGAGCTCGAGCTGCGCGGCCACGCCATCGAGGCGCGGATTTATGCCGAGGACCCGGCGCGCGGCTTCCTGCCGGCGACCGGCCGTCTGGTGTATCTGCGCTTTCCCGAGACCGGGCCCGACGTGCGCGTCGACAGCGGAGTGTGCGCCGGGGATACGGTGTCGCCGCACTATGATCCAATGATCGCCAAGCTGATCGTCCGGGGCGAGGACCGTCAGGCCGCAGTGCGGCGCCTGCGCGTTGCCTTGGCCGGGGTCCAGGCGCTCGGCGTGACCACGAACATCGCGTTTCTGGCGGCCGTGGCGGCCCATCCGGCCTACGCCGCGGGCGAGGTGGATACCGGCTTCATCGCGCGTCACGCCATGGACCTTCTGCCGGACGCAGAGCCCGCTTCGGACGAGGTTCTGGGGCTGGCGAGCCTCGCGGTGCTGCAACAGCGCCGCGCCGAGGCCGACGCCCAGGCGCGGCGCTCGGGCGATCCATACTCGCCCTGGCATCAGACCGCCGGCTGGCGGCTCAACGTGGAGACCCACAGCCGGCTGATGTTTCACGATGGCGACCGGGAAGTCGCGGTGACGGTACGCTACCGGCCGGGGGGCTATCAACTGGTTCTGCCGGGCGGAGAGGTCGAGGCGCGCGGCAGGCTCGAGGCGAGCGGGGAGCTTCTGGCCGAGCTCGATGGCCACCGGGTCCGTGCCACGGTCGTGCGCGACGGCCACGAGCTCAACGTGCTGACCGGGCCGCGCGCCCACCGGCTGGTGCTGCACGATCCGCTGACCCTCGGCGCCGCGGCGGAGGCCGGTGGCGGGCGGCTGACCGCGCCCATGCCGGGGCGCGTGGCCGAAGTCCACGTCAAGCCCGGCGCTCGGGTCGCGCGCGGGGCTCCGTTGCTGGTGTTGGAAGCGATGAAGATGGAGCACACCATCGCCGCCCCGGCCGACGGCCGGGTGACCGAGATCCATTTCGGGACCGGTGACCTGGTCGAGGAGGGTGCCGAGCTACTCGCCCTGGAACTCGAGGAGACCTGATGCCGTGACCCTGCCGCGGCGCATCAAGATGGTGGAGGTCGGCCCGCGCGACGGGCTGCAAAACGAGCCCGAGGCCGTGTCGCCCGAGATCCGGATCGCGCTGATCGACCGGCTGAGCGCGACGGGTCTGATGGCTATCGAGGCGGGTAGCTTCGTTTCGCCCAAGTGGGTGCCGCAGATGGCCGATACGGCCACGGTTCTGGCCGGCATCGCGCGCCGCCCAGGGGTCAGCTATCCGGTGTTGGTGCCCAACATGCGGGGTTTCGAGGCGGCGCTCGCGGCGGGGGCCGAGGAGATTGCCGTGTTCGGGGCCGCGTCCGAGCGTTTTACGCGGAAGAACATCAACTGCTCGATCGCCGAGAGCCTGGCGCGCTTCGTCCCGGTCGCCGAAGCGGCCGAGAAGGCCGGGATCAGGGTGCGCGGTTACGTGTCCTGCGTGCTCGGCTGTCCCTACGAAGGCGAGATTGCGCCGGCGGCCGTGGCCGAGGTTGCCGGCCGGCTGTTCGAGATGGGCTGCGCCGAGGTGTCGCTGGGCGATACGATCGGCGTCGGCACGCCGGCGCGGACCCGGGCGATGGTGCAAGGCGTGGCCGAGCGGGTGCCGGTCGAGCGCCTCGCGTTGCATTTCCACGACACCTACGGTCAGGCGCTCGCCAACGTGCTGGCCTGCCTGGAGCTCGGAGTGGCCACGGTGGACAGCTCGGTGGCGGGGCTCGGCGGCTGCCCCTACGCGCGGGGCGCCTCGGGGAACCTGGCGAGCGAGGATCTGCTTTACATGCTGGAGGGCCTCGGGATCGAGACCGGCGTCGATCTCGAGCGTCTGGTGGCGGCGGGGCGGTTCATCAGCGAGCACCTAGGCCGGCCGCCCCAGTCCAAGGTTTCCCTGGCCTTGGCCGGCCGGCGCGAATCCGCCTGAGCCGTCCCGGCAGTAGACGGAGAGGCCGTCTCGTGACGCTTCACTTGATCAAGCTTTCGGTGGGGACCGTATCGGTCGAGGACTTGCGCCGGTGGCAGGGTCGGCGGCTCAAGATCGGCGGCCGCGTGTTCCATCAGACCCGTATGATGCCGCGGCGCGCGGACGAGCTGCTTCGGGGCGGCTCGATCTACTGGGTGATCAAGGGTCTGATCCAGGCTCGTCAGCGGCTGAGCGCGATCGAACCGCAGATCGATGGCGAAGGCCGCCGCACGACCTTGCTGGTGCTCGACCCGGCCCTGGTGCGCACGGTGGCCACGCCGCACCGGGCCTTCCAGGGTTGGCGCTACTTGACGCCCGAGGACGCCCCGCCCGACCTCGGCGGTGCGCCGGACGATGCCCCGGACATGCCGGCCGAGATGATCGCGGAACTGCGCGCGCTCGGTTTGCTGTGAGCGGGCGCCCTCCGGCTCTTTTGTCACTGGACAGGAGGTCGCAATGCCCCTATATAACCGTTGCACGCCGGGTCGGCAGCGGCAAGGCGGGCAATCCGGACGATACGAACGTGAGCGACCGCGCCGAGTGCGGCGTTGATTGTCGCGAGCGTCTTGGGTATACTCCTTGGCCCCAGCGGCTTCGGAGTCACGCCAGGACGGGTGTCCCGAGGGCAGCGGGTTCGAACATCGTCTGGTAGCGTCATGAGGTCTCGAAGGCCTCGACGCAGCGGCGCGTTTTTTGACATTGTAGTTGAGATTGGAAGGGATACGCGGGCGGCTGTTTGCCTGGTTGGAAGGCTTGGGCCTTGGGCGCATGCGCGGATCCTAGAA
>CAMYKD010000098.1 GCA_947258885.1 uncultured Kiloniellales bacterium
GCACCGATCCGAGTCCCTTGGCGACAAGGCCAAAGCGGCCTGATAAACTCACCCCGTTTCGCGATTCGTTTTGCGGAGAGAACCCGCCATGAGAAGCCCCGTTTCCACGCCCGATATGACCAACCTGTCCGACGAGACGGTTCCGACCACCGGAGCCATTGCGATCGCCGTCGACCAGGCGCTCTTCGCCCTGATCAGGGCGCTCGTGAGGAGCGAAACGGTGAACGCCCAAGCGCTGGTGCAGAGCCTGGCGGAGGCCAACCGTTCGCTCTCCACCGTGGCCAGCGGCGGGGCCGAGCACGACCGGGCGGTGCTGGGCGCGTCGATGGCTCTGGCGCGCCTGAGCCAAGCCATAGAGGACATGGCGCCCTAGCGGCCTGTCTCTGCACGGGAAGGGAGGCAGACCGTGGCGAAGATCGAGAGCCTACACGGGACGACGCCGGCCGAGATCTTCGAGAGCGGCCTGGAAAACCTGGGCGAGATCGAGGCGGTCGCCGCGGCTGTGCTGTGGAAGGACGGCCGAGTGACCGTCGGCTGGTCGAACGTCGACACGGCCAACTTAGCGCGCATGGTCCTTCTGCTCGACGAGGCTCAGCGCCGCCGGACCATCGACGATCTGGACGATTGACCCGCGCTTCGGTCCACTGCCTCGGTATCCGGAGCGCCCGGTAGCCTGACCGCAAGTGCCTTTCCGGCATCCCCGCGACCCGGGCCGGATCCCATGCAGGCGATCGGACCCGAAGAAAAGTGCGATAATTCAATTCCCTTAAGCTTTATTCAGAATTTTTTCCAAGGATTGCCGTGACCGCATCGTCTTACTGTCAGTACTGCGGGCCGGAAGACCTGGATGACGGAACCGTCTGAGACAGACCTGATCAAGCAAGCGCAGCGTGGCGACAGGTCCGCGTTCGAGGCGCTGCTGCGCAGCCATTACGATGCGATGTACCGGATGGCCTACAAATGGTGTGGCAACAGAGAGGATGCCCAAGACATCACCCAGACCGCCTGTATCAAGCTGGCGCGCGCGCTCGCTTCGTTCCGCTTTCAGTCGGCCTTCCTCACCTGGGTCTATCCGTTGGTGATCAACACGGCCAAGGACTGGATGAGAGCCCGCGCGCGCCAACCGGCGGGCGACGGCAAGGACCCCGACTACGCCGAAGCGCCGGTCGCCGAGCAGAAGGTCTATGCCAGCCAGGTCCTCGACCGCATCCGCGCGCTGCCCGAGCGCGAACGGGAGGCGGTCTATCTGGTCTTCAGCGAAGGCCTCAGCCACCGCGAGGCGGCCCAGGCCATGGCCTGCCGGGAGAGCACCGTGTCCTGGTACATCCACGAGGCCCGCAAGAAGCTGCGTTTGCTTCGCGAGAGGGAGTTCCGCCATGGATGAACGGCAACTGAAGGAAATCCTGGGCACCGAGGAGGTTCCGCCGGCGGACGAGAACGCACGCAAGCAGGCCATCAATCTGGCGCTCGCGGCCTTTGACGAGGCTTGGCGCGAGCCGCATGAAAAACACCAAGGATTCGGCCTCCTCGGCCGTCTCATAGGTCGTGACACAACGCGATCGAAAGGACGACCGATGAGAATGAGACTAGTTTTCGGCGGTACGGCCGCAGCCGTGTTGGTGATGGCCACAGCAAGCGTCTTTACGGCGCGAAACTACCTGGAGATGCGGCGGCTGCCCCCCCCGATGCAGGTGGTGCAGGATCCAGCGGGGGCGGGCCGCGATCTCGGCGGAATGCGTGAGCACGAGTTTGCGGCGACGGAGCAGGCCGCGCCGGCCCAGGCAGAAGACCGGTCGAATACCGTGGTGGACCGACTCGCCCCGAACGTCGCCCAGACGACGACGGAGAAAGCCGCCGGGCCGCAGTCGACCGACGCACGCAGGCAGCTCGAACGGCAGTACCGGCGGAGCAAGCCGGTGCAGGGCGGCGGCCTGTCGACCATTGCCCAGAGCCCGGGCGAGGCCGTTCGGCCGCCGCACTACCAGGACGTCGGGCGGGACCAGTTCCAAAGCGTCGAGCAGAACCCGGTCAAACGGGCGGTCGAGGACCCGATCTCGACCTTCTCCATCGACGTCGACACCGCCTCCTACGCTTTCGTGCGCCGGCAGCTGAACCGCGGCGTGCTGCCGCAGACGGACGCGGTGCGCATCGAGGAGCTGATCAACTACTTCACCTACGATTACCCGCTGCCCGAGGCTCGCGAACGGCCGTTCGAGACCACGGTGACGGTCACGCCGAGCCCGTGGAAGGCGGGCAGCAAGCTGATCCACGTCGGCATCAAGGGCTACGATATCGAACCGGCGGAAAAGCCGCGCAGCAACTTGGTGTTCCTGCTCGACGTTTCGGGCTCGATGAACGCGCCCGACAAACTGCCGCTGATGGTCACCTCCATGAAGCTGCTGCTGGACGTGCTCGGCCCCGACGACACGGTCGCCATCGTGGTCTACGCCGGTGCGGCGGGCACGGTGCTGGAGCCGACCAAGGTCGCGGAGAAGCACAAGATCCTGGCCGCCCTCGACCGGCTGCGCGCCGGCGGCTCGACGGCGGGCGCCGAGGGGATCCGCCAGGCCTACGCGCTGGCCGAGGCGAGCCTCGACGATAAGGCGGTCAACCGCGTGATCCTGGCGACCGACGGCGACTTCAATGTCGGCATCACCAACCGCGAGGAGCTCAAGGACTTCATCGAGCGCAAGCGCGCCACCGGCATCTTCCTGTCGGTGCTGGGCTTTGGCCAGGGCAACCTGAACGACCACCTGATGCAGACGCTGGCGCAGAACGGCAACGGCGTGGCGGCTCATATCGACACGCTGAACGAGGCCCGCAAGGTGCTGGTCGAGGAAGCCTCCTCGGCGCTGTTCCCGATCGCCAAGGACGTCAAGATACAGGTCGAGTTCAACCCCGATACGGTCGCCGAATACCGCCTGATCGGCTACGAGACCCGCGCGCTTGCGCGCGAAGACTTCAGCAACGACAAAGTGGATGCGGGCGACATCGGGGCCGGCCACACGGTGACCGTGATCTACGAGATCACCCCGGTTGGCAGCGACCACCGGATGATCGAGCCCAGCCGCTACGAGACGACCCCCCGCGTTGGCCGCGATACGGCCTTCGCGGACGAGTACGCGTTCCTGAAGATACGCCACAAGCTGCCCGATCAGGACCGCTCGACGCTGATCACGACACCGGTCACCTTTGGCCACGAGACCACGCACGAGGCGAGTGACCCGGGCGCGCGGGAGGCGCGCTGGGCGACCGCCGTCGCCGCCTTCGGCCAGCTGCTCAAGGGTGGCCAATACACCGGCGCCTATGGTTACGACGACGTCATCGCGCTGGCCCAGGGCGCCAAGGGCGAGGACCGCTTCGGCTACCGCGCCGAGTTCATCAATCTGGTCCGCCTCGCCCGCAGCGTCTCGGCCCCGACGAAGGACTGACACCGCCGAGCGCCGCAGCGCGGCCCTGGATCCCGGACGCGGCGCGCCGCCGTCCGAGATCCAGGGCCAGAGTGCGGAAAGGCGCGGGCATGGTACAGGCGGCTCGTGTAGCCTTGTCATCCCTCGCTTCGAGCCGTTCATTATGTCGTTCGGGACCTGACTGAAGTTCCTCTGGAGAAACTCTGGTCCGGTCGTCGACCATGATCGCGTCGGGATCGCACGGGCATGTTGGGCAGCCCTTCCTACTTCGGATTACAACACACTTGCTGATTGGCGAGATGTTGATCCCACGATGCCGGGAACGCCCGCCGTTGACCTGCCTCAAGGAAGCCGCGCCGCCTGTCGGGCATAATGCGGGCGTTTGTCTCTTGTAGAGCCGTGGCAGGCTCTCAGTGAGAAGGAAGCAGCTATGCGGCACCTAGCGTTGGTCGCGGTGCTTGTCGTCGGCTTGACCGCGCCGGCAGGGGCGGGTTTCGAGGATGGGATGGCAGCCATGGCGCGCGGCGATTACGCCACCGCCCTGGAAGAATGGCGACCCCTCGCCGAGCAAGGCAACGCCGATGCCCAGTACAACCTCGGCCTCATGTACTACAGAGGCCAAGGCGTGCCGCAGGGCTACGCCGAGGCGGTGAAGTGGTATCGCAAGGCCGCCGAGCAGGGGCATGCCTTCGCCCAGTTCTCCCTCGGCGGCGTGTACCACACGGGTCGAGGCTTGCCCAAGGACTACGCCGAGGCGGTGAAGTGGTATCGCAAGGCTGCCGAGCAGGACTTCGAACAAGCCCAAATCGTTCTCGGCATGATGTACTCCTATGGCTCGGGAGTCCCCCGGGACCCCGTGCAGGCGCATATGTGGTACAATATCCTGGCGTTACGCTCGCCCGAAGAGGAGCGACGCGGGTACGCGAAGGCACGCGACGCTCTTGCCGCGCACATGACGCCCGGCCAGATCGCCGAAGCCCGGAAGCTGGCGCGCGAATGGAAGCCGAAGGCACAAACGGCGGCAGCGATCCCCAAGGCATCAAGCCCACGCCGGTTGCCCGGCATGCCGCGAAATACTTTTAGGGATATTCAAGAAAGCCTTGCCGCTCTCGGCTATGACCCTGGCCCGGCAGACGGCATACCCGGCCCACGAACAGGAGCCGCCATTCGAGCGTTTCAGCGGGACCACGGCCTTGCCGAGACCGGTGAAGCTTCGGCGGACTTAGCAGAACGGCTCGGCGTCGAGCGGTTTAAGGCGGAAAGAAAACAGTCGGAAGCAGGGCGAACGAAGCAGGGCGGAAAGTAGCTGTCGTCCGCCGGCAGCTCGAAGCCACCATACACAAGAGATGGTCTCGCCATAATCAAGTGACGGGACGACCCCTCGCCCACCGCGCCGCAGCTCAGCGTGCCCCGCCGTTGCAACCGAACATGTCGACAATCAGCTTGCGCGTCCGGGCGGTCCTTGTCAGCCGGCCCACAGCGACCGCGCCCGTTGCCGAAACGGGTCTGCCGTGCTTACCATGTACATGCTGGGCCAAAGCGGCCGTCTCCAAGCTGCCGCTAAGTTTCTGAAATCGCTGGTGGGTGCGGCTGGGATTGAACCAGCGACCCCCGCCGTGTGAAGACGGTGCTCTCCCGCTGAGCTACGCACCCATGAGACCAAGGTCGGGCGATCTGATTTAGGGCAGGCCCGGACCGGTGTCAAGCGAGGCGCCCGGTTCTGTCCGGCTGCGCGCAGAGGGGCGACAATAGGCTCCCGGACGTGTAGCATGCCGTGCCAGGAATGGGAGGGCGATCGGCCATGCACCTTGGGAACGGCAATTGGCGCTGGGCGGCGCGTTGCTTAGCGGTGGCGGGCGCGATCCTGCTGCTGGCGGGTGGGGCGCCGCGCGCCGAGACGCACTCGGCGCTCGAGCTCGAGTACAAGGCCTACTTCGGCGGGATACATGCGCTCAGCTTCCAGGCGCGGGTCGGCCTCGGCGAGGCGGACTATAGGGCGAAAGTGCGGCTCGGCAGCGACGGCCTGCTGGCCAAGCTGGTCGATTTTTCGCTGGACGCCGAAGCCGCCGGGCTGGCCGGCGCCGGCGGCCTGCAGCCGCGGCGCTTCAACGTGAGCAGCCAGTGGCGCGAAAACACCGAGCGTCTGGTCGAGATCACCTATGCGGAGCAGGGCGCGGCGTCGCTGCGTGTCGAGCCGCCGGCCGAGGAGGACGACCGAGACGAGGTGCCCGCGGCGCTGCGCCGGGGGACCCTGGATCCGATCAGCGCCGTGCTGAACCACGTGCGGCGGCTGGCGCGCAGTGGTAGCTGCAAGGGCGAGGTGGCGGTGTTTGACGGCCGGCGGCGCTACGACGTGATCACGCACGACCTGGGCGAGACCATCTTAGAGGCGAGCGATGTCGCGCCCTACGGTGGGCCGGCCGTTCGCTGCGGCGTGACCTTCCAGCCGATCGCCGGATTTTGGCGCAGCGCGCGAGCCAAGCGGTCCGACGACGCGCAGGTGGAAGTTTTCCTGGCACCGATGACCCTCTCTACGCCGCCCGTGCCGGTACGCATCCACGCCAAGAGCGCCTTCGGCGCGCTGCGCATCCATCTGGTGGCGGCCCGGCCGGCGGCCCGCGGGCTGCGTGCGCAAGATTGAGGACAGTCCGAGGGATCGAGACAGGAGGTCGAGTATGACGCTTGTGGGACAGGTAGCCCTGGTGACGGGCGCGACCAGCGGCATTGGCCGCGCGACGGCCGAGGCGCTGGCAGGCGCCGGCGCCAAGCTGGTGATCACCGGGCGCCAGGAGGACAAGCTGGCCGCCGTCGCGGAGGGCCTTCCGGGCTGCGCCACGCTGGCCGACGACATGACCGACCCGGACCTGCCACGGGCGCTGGTCGACCTGGCGCTGGAGGCCCACGGCCGGCTCGACCTCTGCGTCAACAACGCCGGCACGATCGCGCTCGGCACCATCGAGGAGATCGACGTCGAGGCGGTCTGTCGCATGGTGCGGATCAACGTCGAGGCGGCCTACCGCATGGCCTACACCGCGCTCCGGCAGTTCCGCGGTGCGGGCGCGGGCCACTTGATCAACCTCTCCAGCGTGCTCGGCAGCAAGGTCCGCCCGACGGCGGGGGCCTATGCCGGCACCAAGTACGCCATCGAGGCGCTCTCCGAGGCGCTGCGGATGGAGGTGGCGGGCTCGGCCGTGAAGGTGAGCTGCATCGAGCCGGGCGTGGTCATGACCGAGCTGCACAGGGACCTGCCGGTCCATCCCAAGGACACGCTCGGCGTCGCGCGCCCGCTCATGCCCGAGGACATCGCCCGCATGGTGCTCTTCGTCGCCGAACTGCCCGAACACGTGGCGGTCCCGCGCCTCATGGTCCTGCCGCAGGACCAGGCGATCTAGGCCCCCCCCGGGCCAGCGCGGCGAGCGCGGCCGGCAGCTCGGCGAAGCGCTCGATCAAGGCGTCGGCGCCCAGCTCGGTGGGCGGAACGCGGCTGTAGCCGTAGCCGACCACGACCACCGGCAGGCCGGCGTTGCGGGCCGAAAGCACGTCGTTCGGGCTGTCGCCGACCATCACCGCGGACCCGGCCGTGGCGCCCATGCGCGCCAGCGTGGCCAGCAGGTGCCCGGCCGCCGGTTTGCGTTCGGCGAAGCTGTCGCCGCCGCCGACCGTGGCGAAGAAGCGCTCGAGGCCGAGGTCCGCCAGGATCTCGCGGCTCGCCGCCTCGGGCTTGTTGGTGCAGACCCCGAGGCGCCAGCCGGCGGCCGCGAGTACCTCGAGGGTCTCGACGACGCCGGGATAGGGCCTGGTCTCCGCGGTCAGCCGGGCCTCGTAGATCTCGAGGAAGCGGCGGACCAAGCGCTCGCGGTCCCCGGGGCCGGGCGCGGCCTTGCCGGAGGGAGGCAGGCCCCGCTCGACCAGCTTGGCCACGCCGTCGCCGACCATGGCCTTGACCTCGGCGATGGCGAGCGCCGCCAGGCCCTGCTCGGCGCGCAGCCGGTTGAGGGCGCCAGCCAGATCGGGCGCGGAATCGACCAAGGTGCCGTCCAGGTCGAACAACAGGTTGCGCGGCGCCCCTTCGATGTTGTCCGGCACGGCGGTTTCAGCCCCGCGCCGATGTATCGACAAGGAGACCCCAGACTTGGGCTGTGGGCCCACAAAGCCTTGTTGAGAACATGTACGGCATCATTTCGATACTCTGCGATCCACAATCCCGCAGCCCTCGAATCGACTCCAAGATAGCACAGCGACATCGATCAAAACGAACCTTCGGAGAAACGCGGCGATTTGCCTCAGGGCCGCTTTACTGGTACCGAGCGCGTAACTATCATTGCGGACTTGATCGTCGGGAGTTTCGCGTCCCGGTTTGACGTTCGTCAAGGCAAGGGTCTCGGAATTTGTACTATAGAGTTAGACGAAATTGCATAGGCGGACATTGAAAACGTTCGCAAGCGCGGTGACGGATCAGAGATGACGTATGACCGTTGAAGAGCGCGAACAGGGCAATTGGACCCACCGGATGGCGAATCTGCCCGCGGCCCGTCTCGTCCGTTCGTGGCTGTTCGATCTGCCGCACGAGGATGCGCCGGAGGCCGGCGAGATCCGCGCCCAACAGATGGCGTCCTTCGCGCGGCATACACCGATCAACTCCGTGGTCACCACGAGCGTTTCCCTGCTGGCGACGGTTGCCCTGTGGCATGTCGCGCCGCATACCACCCTTCTGAGCTGGGCCGCGCTTATCTGGGCGGTCGCGCTGTGGCACCTGTTCAGATGGTGGCGTCGACGCGAGAAGCCCTCGCCGAAATGGATCAGCAACCGCGGTCCGCGCAGAGCGATCGTCTCGTCGGCGGTTGCGGGCTTCCTCTGGGGCGGCACCATCTTCTTGTTTTCCGAGGTGCCGGATATGTACCGGCTCCTCCTCATAATCATGACCGCCGCGATGGCGGCTGGAGCGGTCGCCACGCTGGGCCCCATCCCCGCGGCGGCGGGTTCGTTCATTCTCTGCAGTCTAACTCCGTGGATCGGACTTTTCATGTTGCAGGGCGATCGCGACTACATCGCGCTGTCGTTCATGGCGACCGTGTTTATGCTCGCTATTCTGGGTTCGACGCGCATGGTCTACGCCACTTTCCTCGAGAGCGTCAGGGCCAGGCAGGCCAATTCCGCGCTCCTGGCGCAGTTCCAGGCCGAGCGTGACGAATGGCTCGAGACCTCCGACAGCTCGGAGGCTTTCGCCCTGTTCGATGCCGAAAACCGCTTGCTGCTGTGGAACGAGAACTACCGAAGGATCCTCTCGCTTCCCGAGCAGAGCCTGTACCGCGGGGCCGAGCGCGCCGAAATCCTGCGCTGTGGGGCCGAGCCGGTCGACGTTCGAGACGGGCAGAAACCGCTGGAGACGTGGATCGACGAACAGGTCGGGCTGGACCAAAGGCCGGACGCCACGGTGATCCAGCAACTGTCCAACGGACTTTGGCTGAAAAGCACGGCCCGATGTACCAGCCGGCTCCATATCGTGACGTTCCACGTCGACATCACCGAGCTCAAGGAGGGGGAGAGCGCCCTGCGCCGGAGCGAGCAGAAGTTCCGAAACCTGCTCGAGGGCTCGATCCAGGGCGTCTTCATTCACAGGGACTGGCAGCCGCTGTTCATCAATCAGGCCCTTGCGGAAATGCTCGGCTATGACGACACCGAAGATCTCCTGACCGTCGACTCTGTCGACCGGATCATCGTTCCCGAAGACTATCAGCGGCTCAAGGAATACCGAGAAGCCCGCATGCGCGGCGATGCGGTGCCGGTGCGCCATACCGCGAGGTACGTTCGCAAGGACGGATCGATCGTCTGGCTCGAGGCGATGAACAGCATGGTCGATTGGGATGGCGCGCCCGCGATCCAATCTGCCTTAGTCGACGTCACGGACCGCGTCCAGGCGGAAGAAGCGCTGCGCGCGAGCGAGCGCCGGTTTCAGGATTTCGCCGAAGCTTCGGCCGACTGGTTCTGGGAAATGGATGCGGATCTCCGCTTCAGCTACATCTCGAGTCGCTACGAAGCCGCCACTGGCGGGTCCCGGGCCCGCATGCTAGGCAGAACGCTTGCGGAGGTGCGCGGGTCCATTTCAGAGGACGGGCATTGGGCCGGGCACCTGGCGGACCTCGACGCCCACCGCCCACTCCGGAATTTCCAGCACGTGGATCGAAGGGGCGTCGGGCGGACCTATTATTATCTGATCAATGGAAAGCCGGTGTTCGACAGCCAGGGAACTTTCCTGGGCTACCGGGGCACGGGGTCGGATATCACCGAGCGCAAACGGGCCGAGGAAGCCCTGCTGGAACGGGAGGTGCGGCTGCGCGAGCTGCAGGCGGAGCTCTTCCACGTGTCTCGCTCGGGCGCGATGGGCCACCTGTCCTCGGCCCTGGCCCACGAGCTCAACCAACCGCTCGCCGCGATCATGAATTACGCGCAGGCCGGCCGCCGCATGCTGGAGCCCGGGGGCAGCGGCGGCCGAGAAAAGGTCCGCGAGATGTTGAACAAGACCGTCGACCAGGCCGCCCGGGCCGGCGACGCTATCCGTCGTCTGAGGAGCCTCTTCGAAAAGGGCGAGACGGCGCCCGCGCCGCAGTGCATCAACCAGGTCGTCGAGGATGCGGCCAGCTTGGCGTTGGTCGACGCCGCCCGGATAGGCATCCAGTATAAGTTGAACTTGAGTGAACACTTGCCAGCCGTTATCATCGACCGCATCCAGGTTCAGCAGGTTGTCCTGAACTTGGTAAAGAACGCTCTCGAGGCGGTGGCGGCATCCAGGAGACGCGAGCTGACAATCGAAACATCGAATAACGGCGGCGATGTGGAGGTCGCCGTGCGCGACACCGGACCGGGACTTTCGCCGGAGGTTGCCAGGCGGCTTTTCGAGCCCTTCGTGACCGACAAGAGCGAGGGCCTGGGTATGGGCCTGTCGATCAGCCGCCGGATCGTCGCGGCCCACGGCGGGCGCTTGTGGACGGAACCCGATCCCGAGGGCGGGGCGTGTTTTCGTTTCACGTTGCCGGCGGCCCCGAATGCCACGGGGGATCCTGATGGATAGGTCGACCATCTTCATCGTGGACGACCACGAAGCGGTGCGGGACAGCCTCGGAGCGCTTCTGCAGGCCAACGGCCTCTCGGTCGAGATGTACGGCTGCGGCCGCGACTTCCTCGATGCACTCAACCCATCGAGTCACGGCTGTTTGCTGCTCGACTTGCGCCTGCCCGACATAAGCGGCATCGAGGTCCAGCAGAAGCTCTCCGCCATGGGCGCCAAGCTGCGCACGATCATGATCTCCGGGCACGGCGACGTGCCCTTGGCGGTCAAGGCCATGAAGGCGGGAGCGGTGGACTTCATCGAAAAACCCTGCACCGACCATATCATCCTGGACTGTGTCCGACGGGCTCTCGAGCTCTCGGAGAAGGCCCGGGAGGAGGAGGCGACCAACGACGACATGGCCGTACGTCTGGCCCTGCTCACGCCGCGCGAGCGCGAGGTGCTGGATGCCTTGGTCGGCGGGCAACCCAACAAGGTGATCGCCTACGATCTGGGAATCAGCCCGCGGACGGTGGAGATTCACCGCGCGCGGGTCATGTCCAAGATGGAGGCAAAGAGCCTTTCCCATCTCGTGCGTATGGCCTTGGCAGCGGGGATCGACAATGAACTGATTTGACCCGCAGCGGGGAGGCGGGCGGGTTGTTCCAGGGACAGCGGCCGTTGCAGCAGATATGTCCGGAATAGGTATGAATCCTTATGTTGATGCGCGTCTGTGGCGCGTTACCTTCGCGGTTTGGATGACGTAGTTTGGCAATGACAGGCAAACCGACCATCTTTGTCGTCGACGACGATGCGGCCGTGCAGGATTCGCTGAAGGTTCTCCTCGAGTCGGCGGACCACAGGGTGGAGACCTATGGGAGCGGTCGGGAATTCCTCGACAATGACCACGACCACGCGGCCGGCTGCCTGATCTTGGATCTCGATCTGCCGGTCATGAGCGGTCTGGAAGTCCTCGAGACCCTCTTGGACGAACGCGTGGAAATGCCGGTAATTCTAATTTCTGGACAGGCCGACAGAGCGACCCGGAACCGCGCCCTGAAAACCGGGGCGGTCGCTTTATTGGAAAAGCCGATCGAGGACGGTTTGCTGATCGAGACCGTCGCGCGCGTTCTCGCCGCAAATCGAAAGAGTCGCGTGGACGGTCCGTGATCCGCCTCGCAGTGGTTCGCGGACTGCCGAGAATCATCGTTTGCAGCGAGCGCTGGGCCGGCTCTGGGACGGTGGCCTGCGAAGCGCGAGAGGGGATGTTTCTCGGACTCCACAAGTTGGAGTACCTGTTATAGACGACGCGAAATGCATTATGACCACTAGTTTAATTCGACGGAAAAAAATATGACAATTGGCCTGATAATCTCATCTATTTCGGCTAGTATCTTAAAACGTATTTAACCTTTTGGGCGGCACTGTGGCAACCGTGACAAGCCCTTGGCCGAAGCGGGAGCTTTCCCACGACGAGCAAGCACGGCGGTCAGGGCTAGCGTATCTTGGCGAATGAGTCGGGAATGACACTTTGTGCCTGGTTTGGTTCTGTAATCCCTTTGGTGTCCGGCACCGACTACGTAAGAGTATGTACGTAGAATTCCGAATTTTCAGAACCGTCGGGGCAAAGTAATACTTAACCATACCTGGACAAGACCGGGCGAAAGGCGAAGCAAGATCATGCTGCACAATGCGAACCGATTGGAAGCGACCGAAATCACCCACAATCCGCCGATTCTCTCCTTGGCTCGACGTCTCGAGTCGCTGTACCAGCAGGCGGAGTCATTCGATTTCCTGAGCTGGGGATCCGAAATCTCCGCTTTGGAAGACGAGATTAGCGCGAGCCCCGCCACGAGCCTCGCGGAGGCGGCGGTTCAGGTCATGTTGGCCTCGGCCTATATCGAGCGCGTCCGCGAAGACTTGGTGGAGGACACCGATCAGGTCCTGGAGAAGATGGAGCGCCTGGTTCGTTCCGCGCTCTCTGCCGTGGTGCGGGAATCCGGTGTCAACCTGGCCGAGCTAGCCGGCGAGCGCTACACGCCCGAGTACACAGATCCGTTCCGACGATCATCCGCTACCTGGAATTAAACGCGACAGCCCTGTTGCTGATCTAGGAGTCGAAACGAGCGGCCGCCGCAGCGGCCGCTCTTTTTTTGCCCCGCCCTTTATTCCGCGCTCCGTGCCATCTACAAGAAAGCCTAGGGTCGGCTGGCACCACTCGATCACAGTCTCGAGGCAACATTCGCGACATGACTGAAAGCTCCGGCACACCGGTGGGCGATGCCGTGCCGCGCCCGCTGGCCACATTTCCGGCCAGCCGGCGCGCCCTGGTGCGCGGCCTGTTGTTCGACATCGACGAGACCTTGACGACGGAGGGCCGGCTGACCGCCGCGGCCTACGATGCGCTCGAGCGCCTGCACCGGGCCGGCTTCCTGACGGTGCCGGTGACCGGCCGGCCGGCCGGCTGGTGCGACCATATCGCGCGCATGTGGCCGGTCGACGCGGTAGTTGGCGAGAACGGAGCCTTCTATTTCCGCTACGACCGGGACGGAGGCAGGCTGATCAAACGCTTCATGGCCGACGAGGCCGAACGGGCGGGGAACCGGCGGCGTCTGGCGGACCTGCGGGAGGAGATCCTGGCCGCCGTGCCGGGGGCCGGCTTGGCGTCGGACCAGCCCTACCGCGAGGCCGACTTGGCGATCGACTTCCGCGAGGATGTGACGCCGCTTTCGCGCATCGAGATCGATCGTGTCGTCGCCCTCTTCGAGGCCGCAGGCGCTACGGCCAAGGTCTCCTCGATCCACGTCAACGGCTGGTTCGGCCGTTACGACAAGCTGGCCATGACCCGGATACTGTTTGCGGAGTGTTTCGGCGTCGACCTCGAGGCCGAGCGCGAGGCTTTCGTCTTTGCCGGCGATTCGCCGAACGACGCGCCCATGTTCGCGTATTTTCCGAACGCGGTCGGCGTCGCCAACGTGCTGGACTTCGCCGGCCGGATGGCGGCGCTTCCGGCCTACGTTACCGGGGCTCGCTCCGGGGCCGGCTTCGCCGAACTGGCCGGGGCTCTGTTGGCCGCGCGGGGCGCGGACTGAAGCCGGGGAGAGAAGGGAGGACGACGGTCATGCTGGCAGTGGACGACCGGGTGATCATGATCTCCGGCGCCAACCGGGGGATCGGCCAGGCGGTTGCCCGCGCGCTCTACGATCGCGGCTACCGGCTCAGTCTCGGTGTGCGAGACCCGGCGGCGCTCGAGACGGCGAGCCGCGATTTCGATCCCGGGCGGGTCATGCGGCAGCCCTACGAGGCGCGCGACCGGGCCGCCACCGAGGCCTGGGTGGCGGCCACGGCCGGGCGCTTCGGGCAGATCGACGGCCTGGTCAACGCTGCGGGGATCCTCGTGCCGGCCGGCTTCGAGGAGGACGCCGAGGAGCGCTACGAGGCGCTCTGGGCGGTCAACGTCATGGGACCGCTGCGCCTCACCCGTCTGGCGCTGCCCCATCTCAGGGCCTCGGGCCGGGGCCGCATCGTCAACCTCGCTTCGTTGTCCGGCAAGCGGGTGGCCGGCGGCAACGCCGGCTATGCCATGAGCAAGTTCGCGGTGGTCGCCTTGAGCCATGCCACCCGCCAGGCCGGCTGGGAAGACGGCGTGCGGGTCACCGCACTCTGTCCGGGTTACGTGGCGACCGACATGGTGTCCGAGGTCGACGATCCGCCGGCCCAGGCGATGATCCAGCCCGCCGATCTGGCCCAGCTGGTGGCCACGGTACTCGCCTTGCCCAACACCGCCTCCATCGCCGAGCTCCCGGTCAACTGCCGCCTGGAGGACACGGTCTAGGGCCGCGCGATCGGCCCCAGCCCCTCCGTCGGGGTCGTTTAAGCCGTTGTTAACGCTGGAATCGCCATACTATCTGCCGGCTGGCAGGATAAGTTCCAATACGCAAATGCAGGGATTACGGCCCATTTCCCGGACCGCTGAGATGTCGCGCCAGTTCTGCGGTCTGGCAAAGCGGCTTTTCGCCAAATTCGAGCTTAAGACGCTGCGTCTTTTGGGTCGGCGGATCGTCGCGCGAATCCTCGGCGGGGTCGAGTTCTATCACACCGGGGCGCCGCGGCAAGAGCGGCTTCTGACCGTCCTGGTGTTTCTGCTTGGCATCGTCATCGCGACCGGCGGCTTCTTCGCCGTCCAGTACCACTATCGCACGAAAGCCCAAAAGGCCTTCGAGGGCCCTGCCGCACAGTTCACGGCGGTCTTGGCCAAGGCCGCCGACCGCTATGCCGAGGTCGTCAATTCGGTGGGCGCCTTTCTAACCGCCACGGGCGAGGTAAGCCGCTGGCAGTTCTTCGATTTCACCCGCGAGGCCCTGCCGCGCCACCCGGGCATCCGGGCGCTCGAATGGATCCCCAGGGTCCCAGGCGGGGAGCGTGCGGCCTACGAGAAGCAGGCGGTGGCCGACGGCCTGTTCGGCTTTCGCTTCACCGAGCGCAACGGCCTTGGCAACCTGGTCGAGGCCCGGGACCGGCCGGAGTACTACCCGGTGTTCTACGTCGAGCCCTTCGAGCGCAACGAGACCTTCCTGGGGCTGGATCTGGCTGCCGACCCGGCGCAGCTCGAGATCCTGACCCTGGCGCGGGACATTGGTGGCCTGGTGGCCACTCCAAGGACCGCGCCGACCACCGAACTCTCGGACCAGCCGGAGTTCACTGTGGTCCTACCGGTCTACGGCTCCGTGACAGTGCCCGATACGATCCAGGAGCGGCGGGATAAGCTGCGCGGCTTCGTGCGCGGCATATATCGCCTAGGCGACCTGGTGACGGCGGCCCTGCCCGGGTTGACCGCCCCGCCGGGGCTCGACATCTATCTCTACGACCAGGACCGCCGCAGGGGCGCGCGCCTGCTGTACTATCATGCCTGGCCGCTACGCCAGGACCGGCCCGGGCCCATGCCGGAGAACAAGGCGTTCAAGGGGTTGTTTACCGCCACGACTCACGAGCTGGCCGGCTGGAAGTGGACGATCGTGGTCAAGCCGGTGTCGAGCGAGTTCACCTACAACGTGAACTCCGCGGCCTGGGGCTTCTGGGCGATAACGCTGCTGCTGACCGCACTCCTGGTCCAGTACCTGGTCTCCTCGCAGACCCGCACGCAGGAGATCGAGCGCTCGGTGACCGAGCGCACCGCGGAATTGTCGACGGCCAACGTGGCCCTGGAATCGGAAATCACGGAGCGTAAGCGGGTCGAGCAGGAGCTGCGTGCCGCAAAGGACCAGGCCGAGGTCGCCAACCGGGCCAAGTCCGAGTTCCTGGCCATGATGAGCCACGAGTTGAAGACCCCGCTCAACGCCGTCATCGGGTTTGCCGAGATCCTCTGCCGGGAGAACCTGGGGCCGATCGGCAACCGGGAGTACCGTGGCTATGCCGAGGACATCCGGCTGAGCGGCAATCACCTGTTGAGCTTGATCAACGACATCCTCGACCTTTCGAAGATCGAAGCGAACCGTTTCGAGCTGTACGAAGAGGCCGTCGACGTCGCCGATACGCTGCACAGCGTTCTGCCGCTGCACCAGGAGAAGATGGCCGCCGAACGGCTCGAGTTCGAAAGCATTTTCGCCGAGCCGAGGTCGAGCCTTTGCGCCGACCAGCGCGCCTTGCGACAGATGCTCATCAACCTGTTGTCCAATGCGGTAAAATTCACACCCGAGGGCGGACATATCACGGTAGCGGCGGGCACCGACGGCGAGGGCCATTTCGTGGTGAGCGTCGGCGACACAGGCATCGGCATATCCGAGGAGGATCAACCGAAGGTCCTGCTGCCCTTCAACCAGGTCGATAGCAAGCTGTCGCGCAAATACGAAGGAACCGGCCTCGGCCTGCCGCTCACCAAACGGCTCATGGAGTTGCATGGCGGCTGGCTGGAAATCGAAAGCGCGCTCGAGCGTGGCACCAAGGTCAGCCTGGTTTTTCCGCCGGACCGTGTCATCGCGCCCGAGACCCGGCGCGACGACGAGACAAAGGCTGAGTCCCGCATGACCGACCCAGGGTCGAACGCCGCGACCCGACGGGCGGCGGGAGAGTGATGTGCCGGCCGGTTCCGTGAGCATCCGTCGGCGGATTCCGCGCACTCGCAGTGCCGGAGCAATGTCACCGGGACGGATTCCACCAATTGTTAACCATTCGCGCCTTAGCCTCCCAGGTGTCACGGACAAGGGCCAGGCGGTCCGCCCGGCGGCGCCCTGCTACTTCACCGGGCCTGACTCTCTATGACGGCCGCGGCCGGGACAGGACGACAACAGGACGGAGTGGCGATCGGAATCGAGACCTTGTATCAAGGAATGTCTTCGCTTTACTCGCATAGCAGAAAACAGCCGGTGCCGCTGGAGGGGCTTTCACTGCCTCATGCCGGCCGTTCGCCGATACCGCGTTCGCGTCCACTGACTCTAGTCGGACTTTGCGCGGCGCTCGGCTTGCTGACCGGATGCAGTGACACCTGGTCGTTCAGCTCGATCTTTGAGATCCCCGATTCGACCGCGGAACGAATCGAGAATACTCCGGTGAACGAACCCATCACGGCAGTGGACCCCTTGATTTTCAAAGCGCAGACCCTGCTCGCCAAGCTCGGCTACGATCCGGGGCGATCGGACGGCGTGGATGGGCCGAAAACGCGTGCGGCGGTAAGCAACTACCAGGCCGACACGGGGCTCGAGGCGAACGGAAGAGTCTCGCCTGGCCTAGTCGCGCATCTCGCGTCCAATCTGCGGGAGGGCGGAAAAGTCCCCGCGACGCCGCGCTTGAAGGCCAACTCGCCGCCGGGTTACGAGCCGGGGGACTCCTTCGTCTATTCGGATGGACGAGTCGAGACCGTCGTCAGCGTCGACGGCGACAAAGTCCGATGGCAGAGCAATCGCGGTACCATGTTCACGGCCTACAGGGACTTCGTTCGTCCCAGGGCGTCCTGGGTCTCGGCGGGCCAACGCGGGCAGACCATGCTCGGCGCGGAGCGCGGGATGCTGTGGCCGCTCAAGCCCGGCAAGGAAACCTCCTTCTCGGCCAGGACGATCGTTCAGATCAGGGACCGGCCCGACAACATTACCGATTCCGTCGAGCAATGGCGCTGCCGGGTGGAGAAGGTGGAAAGAATCTCTGTCGTTGCCGGGACCTTCAACACGCTCAAAGTCGTGTGCCGTCGCACCGCCCGTGATTCCGCGCCGCAACTGAGCCGTGTCTGGTACTACGCGCCGCGAGTCCGCCACTATGTCCGCCTGAACGATTTCTACGAGGTCGAGGAGCGGGACCGGCACGTCGAACTGGTGGCGATCCAACCAGGCAGCCGGGGCTGGCCACCGGCGGCGCGCGCCGGCCTGGACTGGGCACTGCAGCATGCCTTGGAAAGCATGTCGAGTGAAGAGCAGATCGAATGGAGCAGTTCTGCGGTGGAGACCCGCGTCACGATCAAACCCCACCCCCTGTTCGAACGCGGCGACGGCAAGACGTGCCGGAACTTCGTCCAGATCTGGGCCGACAAAAAGGTTAGACGCAGCTACCCGGGAACCGCCTGCCGCGAGGCCGAGGGGCGTTGGCAGGTTCCCGGCTTGTCCGACAGCCCGGGCAAGGTCCGCGCGCTGCTCGGCGGCCGGTCCTGAAAGGCCCGACTTTCGTCCGGGCGGCCCAATTTATACACTTAGTTAATCCAATGTGTTAAAGGGATGTTAATTCCGCCGCTGGCATAATTTGTGTCGATTACTACACAGATCAGTCCAGAGGTCATGCAGGTACAGCGGCCTTTCACCCCGAGTGCGACCAATTCGCCCGGGAGCGCCGCAGAGACCACTGGCATTTTAGACAATATTGACTCGAAAGCTGGACGCAGGCCGGGCCGTCGGTCGATCGCAAGTCGATTCCTCGGTCTCTTAGAGGGCCTGCCCCGTCTGGCTCGCCATGGGGTCGGGCAGGTCGTACAAAGCTATTGGAGTTATCGTACGGCCACGCCGCTCCAGGAGCAGCTGCTGACCGGCGCGGTGTTTGTCTTTGGTTTCATCATCGCGGCCGGCGGGTTCTTCGCAATACAGAATCTGTCGCGCAGCCAGGCGCAGCAGGAGTTCCAAGCTCCAGCCACCCAGTTCACCGCGACCTTGGGCGAGGCTATCGACGGATATGTGGCCGTGGTCCACGCTGCCGGCGCCCTGTACGACGCCGACGACGAGGTGAGCCGCTGGAAGTTCTTCGAATTCGCCGGCCGCACCTTGCCAAGCTATCCCGGTATCCGGTCGCTGGAGTGGGTGCCGCGTGTACCAGCCGGTAGGCGCCGCGCCTATGAAAAACGCGCCTCGGGTGACGGACTTTTCGACTTCCGCATCAACGAGCGCGACGCTCAAGGCGCACGCATCGAGGCCACGGCGCGGGGCGAATACTATCCTGTCTATTACGTGGAGCCCTTCGAGGGCAACGAGCGCAGCGTCGGGTTCGATCTGGCCACCGACGTCACCGTATGGGAGCATTTGGAACGGGCCCGGGACACCGGCGCGGCCGTGGCTACCCGCAGGGCCCCGTCAACCTGGAAAGCCGACGGCCAGCCGGAGTTCGCCGTCGTTCTGCCGATTTACGAGTCGGAGATAGTGCCTTTCACGGTTCTGGATCGGCGGGAAAAGCTGATCGGCTTTATGCGCGGCATCTACCGGCTGGGCGACCTGATCGATGCTGCCCTACCGGGGCTGACCGTGCCTCCAGGCCTCGATATCTATCTCTTCGACAAGAATGCCGGGCCAGACCAGCGCCTCGTCTACTATCATCCCTCCCCGTTGCGGCCCGGCCCGTCGGAGCCGCTGTCCGAGGCCAAAGCGGTCCAAGGCCTGTTCAACGCCACGGCGCACGACGTGGCGGGTTGGAATTGGCGGATCGTGGTCAAGCCGGTGCCGAGCCACTTCACCCGCAACGTGGACAGCGCGTCCTGGGGATTCGTCACCTTCACGCTGCTGCTGACCGCCTTGCTGGTGCAGTATCTGGTCTGGTCGCAGAACCGCACGCGCGAGATCGCGCGGTCGGTGGACGAGCGCACCGCCGCCCTCCAGTTGGAGATCGCCGAACGTAAACGGATCGAGACCGAGCTGCGCAGTGCCAAGGAACAGGCGGAAGTAGCGAACCGGGCCAAGTCGGAGTTCCTGGCCATGATGAGCCACGAACTGCGCACGCCGCTCAACGCGGTGATCGGCTTCGCCGAAATCATGGCCGGGCAGTTCTTCGGGCCGCTGGGTAGCGAACAGTATCGCCGTTACGCCGACGACATCCACATGAGCGGCAAGCACTTACTGAGCTTGATCAATGACATACTGGACCTGTCGAAGATCGAGGCCAACCGCTTCGAGCTGCACGAGGAGATCCTCAGCGTGGCTCGGTCGTGGCGTGCCGTCCACTCCATTCTGCAGGAAAGCATCTCCTCAGCCAAACTCGGACTCGAGGCCGATGTTTCGAATTCGCTCCCCTGCCTGCGCGGGGACGAGCGTGCGATTCGCCAGATATTGATCAATCTGCTGTCCAATGCCGTCAAGTTCACGCCCGAAAACGGACAGATTACGATCACGGCGGGCGTCGACCCGGAGGGCCGGTTGATCTTGAGCGTGGCCGACACCGGGATCGGAATTTCCGCGCGGGACCTAGCGGACGTGGTGCTGCCGTTCAAACAGGTGGACGCCTCGCTGGCGCGCAAATTCGAAGGGACCGGGCTCGGCCTTCCCCTGACCCAGCGGCTCGTGGAAATGCACGACGGACAGTTGGAGATCGAAAGCACCCTGGGGGCGGGTACGACGGTCAAGCTGATCTTCCCGGCGGAGCGGGTTGTATACGCGGAGCCGGACGAGGTCGGCTACGGCATTCGGCCGGAGGATGTGCCGCAACCGGTTCTCAAGCAGGTGGCCGGGCGTTGATACGACCGTGGAGGGCTAGGTGGACCGCAGGAAGACACGACGGCACATGGACCTCGGAGCTTGGATGGCTCGGATACACCGATTGTTAACCGTTCGGACTCTAGGATTTTTCTCAAACTTTACCGGGAAGTCGGCATCCTGCTGACGACTGGGGCACGACAGGCCGGATCGCGAAGGTGCTTGCGTTCCTCCGATCCGGGCCGATGCTGTTTTGGAGTGCACCGCCGGGCCCAGGTTGGGGTTCGATTGAGCAAAGGAACATGGTTATATTTCCTAGGGGTAGCTATGGGCGGCAGGCCTTCCGGGGGGCGGGAATCCGTTTTGGGATGAGCGGCTGTTGGCGACCGGACAAAGTCTCCAAATTTGCTGTCGGCGTGGTGGTCCTGGCGTCGCTCGGCCTGCTGAGCGGGTGCGAGTCGTTCGAGTTTCCAAAACTGGCGGACATGCCGTGGAACAAGCCGGCCGCGCGGGAATCAGCGGCCGATCGGGGTGCCGGCGAGGCGGAGGACAAGGCGGTCGTGCGGCGGGTCCAGCGAATGCTGGCGGATCTCGGATATGAACCGGGTCCGGCCGACGGCGTGCCAGGCTCAAAGACGCGCCGAGCCGTTCGCGACTATCAAAAAGAGTCCGACGTAGCCACCGATGGCCGGGTCACTGCGGCTTTGTTGCGTCGACTCGAGGCCTCGCACCAACGCGCCAGGTCGGCAAGGACGAAGCGATTACCTCACGAAAACCAGAGCGCCAAGACCACCCCAAAACTGCGGGCCGGCGGTCCCCCAGCCTATCAAATCGGAAACACCTTCGTCTACTCCGATGGACGGGTGGACACCGTGGTCGGCCTCAAAGGCGGCATGGTACGCTGGCAGCGTAACGACGGCACCAAGTTCACCGCTAACCGAAACTTCCTTCTGCCCTGGGCTTACTGGCAGTCGCAGGCCGAGAGCGGGACGCACACCGTGGAGGGCGAACCCGGGGCCTTGTGGCCGCGCGAATCGGGCCAGGAGGTATCCTTTGCTGTCGACTCGGTCGTTCAACAGGGCGGTTCTGGTGCCTTGACAAGATCGACGGAGCACTGGCGTTGTCGTCTCGCGGGCAAGCGGAAGGTCAAGGTCATGGCTGGCGCTTTCGACACGTTGAAGCTGATCTGCGACCGAGTCGCCAGCGCTACCGCGCCGGCCCTCGAGCGAGTCTGGTACTACGCATCGAGTATCCAGCACTTCGTCCGCCTGGAAGACCACGGCCAGGCTGCCGGAGAGAGCAGCGAGGTCGAGCTGGTTACGATCCGACCCGGCGGGGAGGGTTGGCCGCCGATCGCCCGTGCCGCGCTCAGCCGCGCTGTCGAGCAGGCTCTGGAAACGGTGTCGAACGGGCGCGAGGCGCCGTGGCGCAGTTCCGGCGTGGACACCCGCGTTTCCATAAAGCCGACCTCCCGCTTCGAGAGCGGCGACGGCAAGGTGTGCCGCACCTTCCTGCAGACCTGGTCGGGTAAGGAAGGCAAGCGCAGTTACCCCGGGGCCGCCTGCCGGGACAACTCCGGACATTGGCGGATACCGGGGCTGGAGGACGGCTCCGACGAAACGCTCGCCGTTTCCAAGGGATTGTCCTGACGGGTAGTCCGCCGCCGGTGATCCAGCCATAGGGTGTCGGCCGCGGGTCCCGCGAAATCTCCCGGCTTCTCCCGATTACGGTACTGCGCAACAGCCCGACCTCCTGCCGAATGGCATCGTCAGTGACTTTTGATATTAGCTCTTAGAGAAGAGGCAAATATACCTTATAACTAGATAATTGGTCCTGGCGAGGTTTCTTGTCGCTAAGATGGAAACTCTGGTCATACCCGTGGCGGGATGGCAGCGGTCGGAGAGCCGATCGGAGACATCGGCGCGAACGGTTGGCGGAGGACGGCATTTTCGCCGGCACGAAGAAGTTGGTTCCTTGATCCTCCAAATTATCGGAAGGCTTCGATGATCGCTCCGTGCCCAAGCGGACGGGCTGCACGCATCTTCTGCGCCGTCTTGTCGTTGGGGGTCATTCTTCAGACGTCGGGCGCCGCCTTCGCCGCCAGCGAGGAACCCGGCCGACCGCTGGTCTTTGGCTTTCTTCCTATCGTCAGCCCCGAAAAACTGGTCCGTCGTTTCGAACCGCTGGTCGATCACCTGACCGAGGCCCTCGGCGTTCCGATCGTGTTGGAGACAGCTCCGGACTACGCTGAGTTCCTGCGCCGGACCCACGAGGAGAAGCGCTACGATTTCCTCTTTACGGCACCGCATTTCTACTACCTGGCGCAACGCGAGGCGGGCTACCGCGTGGTTGCGCGGGTCGACGGTCCGCTGATGATGGCGGTCATCGTGGCCCGTCGCGACGGCGGGATCGCGGCGCCTGAGGATCTCTGCGAACGCCGGATCTCTACCCCGGACGCCCTGGCCCTGGGCACCCTGTTGGTGCGCCAGCGGTTGGTCGATGCAGGCTGCGATCCCGACGGCGGCACGACCCTGGTGGCGACGCCCAGCCACAACGCGTCTTTCTATTCCGCCTATCGAGGCAATTCCGACGCGGCGGGTCTGATGACGACGCCCTTGGCGCGCATCGATCCCAAGGTAGCCGGCGAAATGCGGATCGTCGCGGAAACCCAAAGCACGCCGAACATGCCGTTCAGTGTGGCGCCCTGGATCGGCGCGCCGCGGGCCGAGGCTTTTGCCGGTGCCCTGGTCGCCTTGACTGCCTCCAAGAAGGGGTTGGCGCTGCTCGAGCATCTTGCCTGGCCGGGTTTCACCCGGACCGGAGCCGAGGAATACGACGTCTTCGAAAAGTTCTCCAGGGTCGTGACGGGCCAGTAGCACGATGTGGAAGCTACTGTTTTCCCTGCGGTACCGAATCATCTTCTCGATCGTCGTGATCGAGACGGTCATGCTTTCGATCATGGTCTGGGCCAATACCACCCAGGTCCGAAAGACTCACGCCGACCGGCTGGTACAGTCGGCGAACGTCATACAGCAGCAGTTTTCGAGTACGGTCGGCCGCTACCTCATCGAGGCCGATTACGCGTCTCTGGAGGAATACGCCCGTGCCGTGCTGCAACACGACGAACTCGACTACATCGTCGTGTTCGATACCCGAGGACAGGCGCTTGTGAAGGTGGGCGACACGGCGGACCTCCAGGGCCTGCACACGACACCGGGCGCGGCCCCGGAGGGCGTGCTCGATGTTTCGGGCGATATCGTGTTCGGCGGAAAACCGCGCGCCATGGTCCATATGGGCTTTTCCCTGGCGAAGATGGAGCGCACCGTGCGGGACGCGCTCAACCGGGGCATCGCGATCGCCGCGACCGAGATTTTACTGAGCATTATCGCAGCCTTTCTTCTGGGTCACGTGTTGACGCGGAACCTGAGGTCCCTGGCCCTGGCCGCCGAGCGATTCGGGCGTGGCGAGACGGACGTCGTCCTGCCCCTGCGCGGCCGCGACGAGATCACCGAGGTTTCGGCGGCATTCAATAAGATGATCGGCGACCGCGCGCGGGCCCAAACGGCGCTGCGCGAAAGCGAGGAACAGGTCCGCCTCCTGCTCGATTCCGCTGGCGAGGGGATCTACGGCATCGATGTCGAGGGGCGCTGCACCTTCGCGAACCCGGAGTGCCTGCGCCTGCTGGGCTACGACTCCGCAGGCGCCCTGCTGGGCGCGAATATGCACGAGCACACCCATCACAGCCGGCCGGACGGCGCGCCCTATCCCGAAGCCGAATGCCCGATGTTTCGGGCCTTCCGAAAGGGCGAGGGGACCCACTGCGACAGCGAGGTCTTGTGGCGCGCCGACGGCACGTGCTTCCCGGCGGAATACCGGTCTCATCCGGTGGTGCGGGACGGCGAGGTCATCGGCGCTGTGGTGACCTTCAGCGACATTACCGAGCGCAAGGAGGGCGAAGCGGCGCTGCGCGACAGCGAGGCCCTGCTGAAAGCGGTGGTCGACAACACATCGGCCGCCATCTTCCTCAAGGACACCGAGGGCCGCTTCATCCTCGCCAACAAACCCTTCGAGGCCTGGCAGGGGATAGGGGCCGGACAAGCCATCGGCAAGACCGCGTACGATTTCTTTTCGAGCGAGCAGGCGGATGCCTTCATCTCCCAAGACCGGCGCGTCCTCGAGACCGGGAAGCCGATCGTCCTGGACACGGAGATCCATTTCGAGGACGGCAAGACGCGACGCTGTCTCGTCACCAGGTTCCCGGTCATGGCCCCGGGGGGTGCGCCCCTCGGCGTGGGCGCGGTCGTCACCGACCTGACCGAGCTGAAAGCCACGGAACGGCAGCTGCTGCACGCCCAGAAGCTGGAGACCATCGGCCAGTTGACCGGCGGTGTGGCGCACGACTTCAACAATCTGCTGGCGGTCATCATGGGCAACCTTCAGCTCGTCGGCGAGGACCTGCAGGCGCACCCGGATCTCAGCGAGCGGATCGAAGACGCGCTCGAGGCGGCGCGCCGCGGCGGTGACCTGACGCACCGCCTGCTGGCCTTCGCCCGGCGGCAAACCCTGGTCCCCGTGGTCGCGGAGCCGAACGCGCTAGTCTCGGGCATGAGCCGGATCCTCGAGCGCGCGCTGGGCGAGGCCATCGAGATCGAGACGATCCTGGCGGCGGACCTGTGGAATTCGGTCGTGGACCGGGTCCAGCTGGAGACCGCGCTGCTCAACCTGGCGGTCAACGCGCGCGACGCCATGCCCGAGGGCGGCCGGCTGACGATCGAGACCGCCAACGAGCAGTTCGACCCGGACGGCTCCGACCTCGGTCACGAGGTCGTGCCGGGCGACTACGTGATGATCGCGGTCAGCGATTCGGGCCGGGGCATGGCGCCCGACGTCGTGGCGCGCGCCTTCGAGCCCTTCTTCACGACGAAGGACGTCGGCCGGGGCAGCGGCCTGGGGCTCAGCATGGTTTATGGCTTCGTCCGGCAGTCCGGCGGGCACGTGAAGCTGTACAGCGAGGTGGGGCGGGGCACGACGGTCAAGATCTTCCTGCCCAGGGCGGCCGAGACGGCGGCGCTGCCCGAAGCGCGCGCCGAGGTCGAAGCCGAGCCGCGCGGTGCCGGCGAGCGAATACTGGTCGTCGAGGACCAACCCGAGGTGCGCGCGCTCGTGGTTCGTCTTCTGGTGGACTACGGCTACGAGGTGACCGAGGCGGCGAGCGGTCCGGCGGCGCTCGCGATCTTGCGTGAGGATGCCGATTTCGATCTCCTGTTCACCGACATCGTACTGCCCGGCGGTATGGACGGCACGGTGCTGGCCAAGGGGGCCCGGAAGCTATGCCCCGCTCTCGCCATCCTTTACACCACGGGCTACACGGGCAACGCCCTGGTCCACGGAGGCGCCCTGGACCGCGACGCCGCGGTCATTGCCAAGCCCTTCGACAAGCGAAAGCTGGCCCGTATGGTCCGCGAGGCTCTGGACCGTGACGGCGGAAGGACCGCTCCGTCCCGGCCGGTGGCGGCAAGGGCGCCGAATTCCGCCTTAGAGGCGGAGGTCGGCGTCGTTCTGGTGGTCGACGACGACGCGGCAGTCCGGGATGCGACGGCCGCTCTGCTCGAGTTGCGCGGCTACCGCGTGCTCGAGGCGGGCGACGGCCCGGAGGCGCTGGCGCTCCTGGAGCGTTCTCCGGAGGTCGGTCTTCTGCTGACCGATATCCGCCTGCCGGACGGCATGGACGGACTGGAGTTGGCCAGGCGGGCCCTCGGCCGCCGCCCCGATCTCGAGGTGCTCTATGTCTCAGGCGATATCGGCGCCGCCGTCGCGGAGGACGGCGTGCCGCCGCTTCATTGCATCGCCAAGCCCTTCACGATGGACGAACTCGACCGCCGCATCCGCAAGATGGCCGCCAACCGGACCAGACATTAGCTTCCGCTCGCCAGGCCGCTGCCAACTCGGCCGGTCGTTTCCTCGGCGCGTCCCTGCGCGAAAAGGTGTCGGCCTCCCATTTCGCGCGCGGGACCTACTCGGCGGCTAGGCGCGGCCGGGCGTCCAGGCCCGCCTGGATGGTCGCCATGATGCGCTCGCGCTCTTCACCTTCGAGCGCGAGGCGCGGCGCGCGCAGAGTCTCGCTGCCGAGGCCCGCCATGGACTGGGCCAGCTTGATGTAATGCACCAGCTTGACGTGGCAGTCGAGGTGCAGCAGCGGCATGAACCAGCGGTAGAGCGCCTTGGCCTCCTCCCAGCGGCCGGCGCGGGCCAGCTCGAAGAGGCGCACGGATTCGGCCGGGAAGGCGTTGACCAGGCCGGCGACCCAGCCGGTGACACCCAGCAGAACGGACTCGACGATCAGGTCGTCGACACCGCAGAACAGGACATAGCGCTCGCCACAGGCATTCGCGAGGTCGGTCAGGCGCCGCACGTCGTCGGAAGACTCCTTGATCGCCACCAGGGTCGGCTCGTCGGCCAAGTCCGCGAACATCTGGGGCGTGATGTCGACACCATAGGAAACCGGGTTGTTGTAGCACATGACCGGCAGGTCCGTGGCCCGCGCCACCGCGCGGAAGTGCGCCATGGTCTCGCGGCCGTCCGACTTGTAGACCATGGCCGGCAGGACCATGAGCCCGTCGACGCCGAGTTTCTTGGCGTCCTCGGCATATCGGCAGGCCTGGGCGGTCGAGCACTCGGCGACGCCGGTCAGAACCGGCACGCGGCCCGCCGCGGCCTCCACCGTCGCCTTCAAGACCGCGCGTTTCTCCTCCGGCTCGAGCGCCGTGTTCTCGCCCACGGTGCCCAGCATGACCAGGCCGTGCACGCCGGCGTCGATCAGGGCCTTCACGTGGCCGGCCGTCGCCGCCAGGTCGAGCGACTGGTCGTCCTTGAACTGCGTGGTGGCCGCCGGATAGACGCCCTGCCAAGTGACGCTGCTCATGATGCGCTCCTCTCGAAAGGCACCCCGCGCCGGGCAGGGCCGTTCCGACTAACTTAAGCACCCTCGGCGAACGCGGCGCAAGCGCGGTGGCGATAGAATCTCACCCCACGTCGATCACCGGCTCGCCCAGGACGTCCCAGCGCGGCGCGACGCCGAGGCCCGGCGCCTCCGACGCGGTCATGCGGCCATTCCGGCGCTCGGGCGCGCCCTCGGCGATGGACTTCGTGACATAGCTGTTGAAGTCGGTCGCGGTGAAGCGGTTGTGTTCGGGCGTCGACTGCGCCAGGTG
>CAMYKD010000099.1:0-14271 GCA_947258885.1 uncultured Kiloniellales bacterium
TCGCTCGACTGGCGGCCGTGGCCCGACGTCGCCCTCAGCCTCAGACCCAACCTCGGGGCCTGGATCAGGCGGGACAAGACGGCGAACACCCGCGGAACCCGCGAGGAGGGATTCCTTACGGCGGGCTTGGACCTGCGTTGGACCTGGCGCAGAGTCGTCCTCGACCTGCGGTACGATCACAACCGTCGCCAAGGCAACGAAAACGTAAACGATTCCGACGAAGATCGCGTGTTCCTGAGAGTGAGCAGGAGTTTCTGATGCGCCGCGCACTGTCCGTGCTGCTCGTCCTCGGCTTAACCGCCTGCACCGGCCTCGGCGGCCTGCCGCCGGACCTCGCCGCTCCCGAGGAGCCGCTGGTCTGGCCCGGCCCGCCCGAGCGGCCCAGGATCAAGTTCCTGTACGCGTTTCGCGAGCCGCAGCACCTGGGGATCGAGACCCCGTTTTTCGAAAAACTGCTGTCCTTCATCGCGGGCAAGAAGCCGCAGGGAATGGTCCGGCCTTATGCCGTCGCGGCGGACGCCGACAGGCTTGCGGTGGCCGATCCCGGGCTGCGTGCGGTCCACCTGTTCGACAGGACGGCGGAGACCTACGAGCTGATCGCCCAGGCGGGGACCGAGGCTCTGCGCTCTCCGGTCGGGGTGGCGCTCGCGCCGAACAGGCTTTACGTCGCGGATTCCGCCTTGGGCAAGGTTTTTGCCTTCGGCGCCGAAGGCGCCATTCTGCACACCATCGCGGAGCTGGAGCGGCCGACGGGCCTCGCCTACGACCGGGAAACCGGCCGGCTCTACGTGGCCGACGCCCTGGCCCACAGCGTTGCGGCCTTCGACGCAACGGGAAGAAAGCTGCTGTCGTTCGGAGGCCGGGGACCGGAGACCGGGCTGTTCAACTATCCGACCCACCTGTACCTGCGGGCCGGCCGACTCTACGTCAACGATACCATGAATTTCAGGGTACAGGTCTTCGATCGCGACGGGCGCCTCGTGTCGTCCTTCGGCTCCCACGGCGACGGCTCGGGCGATTTCTCCCAGCCCAAGGGGCTCGGGGCCGATGGCGAGGGTCACATCTATGTCGTCGACTCCGTCTTCGACCGGGTCCAGATCTTCGATGCGGAGGGCAGGTACCTCCTGGCCTTTGGCGGGCCCGGACAGAGGGTCGGGACATTCTGGCTGCCGAGCGGCCTGTTTATCGCGGACGACCGGATCTACGTCGCCGATTCGTACAACCGGCGCGTCCAGGTGTTCGAGTTCCTCGGAGGAGACTAGCGATGCGGTTCTTGATCCTGCTGTGTCTCGTCGTTCTGCTGCCGTCGCGGGCCTGGGCGGCGCAGGACGTGGTGAATACGCTTCACAATCTCTCCTCCACGGAGCCCACCAATCCGCCCATCGCGCGCACCTTCAAGAGCGCCACCGTCTCGCAGGTCTGCGTGTTCTGCCACACGCCGCACAACGCCACGCCGGATGCTCCGTTGTGGAACCGTACGATGTCGGGGCAAAGCTATACCCCTTACGATAGCACGACCTTGCAGGCCAATCCCCGGCCCGACCAGCCGACCGGCAAATCGCGCCTCTGCCTGTCCTGCCACGACGGCACCGTCGCGCTGGGCGCGCTGGTCAACCCGCCGAACGACGCGACCAACGACATGGCGGGCACGCTCCTGACGGGCCGGGGCGAGCTGGGCACCGACCTGAAGGACGATCATCCGATCTCCTTCGTCTACGACACCACCCTGGCGAACGCCGACGGGGAGTTGCTCGACCCCTCGGTCTGCTGCAACCCGTCCATCCCGGGCCATCTGCCCCTGGACGGCGCCGAGCTGCAGTGCACGAGCTGCCACGACGCGCACGAGAAGGACCTGGCGCCGTTCCTGCGCAGAGCCGTTCTGAACGGCGAGCTGTGCACCGGCTGCCACGATCGCAAGAGCCCGACGCTGGCCTGGGACTGGACCTCCTCCTCCCATGCCTTGTCGGCGGCGACGCCGTCGGGCGGCGATCCCTGGGACAACCGGCGGCCCGAGTGGCAGCAGATCACCAGCGTTGCCGAGGGCGCCTGCCTCAACTGCCACACGCCGCACAACGCCGCCTTCGTCCCGCCGCGGCCGCCGCGCCTGCTCAAGGAGCATCAGGAGACCACCTGCTACCTGTGCCACGACGGCAGCGTGACCACCCACGTGCCGCCACTGAACATCCAGGCGGATATTCTCAAGGCCTACAGCCATCCCGTCGACGACGGCGCGATGGCGGGCTTGCACGACGCCACCCTGGCCGAAGATCCCCTGACCATGTCGCTGCACGTCGAATGCGCGGACTGCCACAATCCGCACGGGGTCAAGGACGCCCCGCCGATGATCGCCTTCAACCCGGCGAGCCCGGCGGCGCCCCATTCCACCCCGCCGAACGCCAACGCCCGGATCCTCGGCGTTACCGGCATCGACGCCAACGGGCTCGTCAAGTCCGAGATCGACTTCCAGTACGAACTCTGCTTCAAGTGCCACGGCGTTCCCGGCAGAAGCTCCTGCGGGGCCATCGGCGCGTTCCCGAACCTCGGGCGCTGTTCGACCCCCGACGGCCTGCGGATGGAGCGGGTCGACGGCGTCTACAACATCCGCGAAAAGGTCGACCCCGGCGCCGCCCTCTCCTACCACCCGCTGGTCCAGAACGACGCCACCAACGACGCCGAGATGCCCAGCCTCCTGACCCCGCTGACGACCAGCGACCTGATCTACTGCACCGACTGCCACAGCAGCAACAATTCGCCCGCCGCCGGGGGCACGGGTCCGACCGGGCCGCACGGCTCGACATGGGCCGCCATGCTGACGCAGCGCTACTCGTTCGACCCGACCCAACCCTTCGACCAGCTGTCCGGAGGCCAGCGGCCCGCCGAGGTCTGCTACAAATGCCATAGCGAAGCCAGTATCGCGGCCGATCAGAGCTTCCGAGAGCACAATCTTCACGTCGTGGGCGCGGAAAAGTCCTGCGTGCTCTGTCACGATCCGCACGGCTCGCAGGACTTCCCGCGCCTGCTCAACTTCCCGACCAACATCACCTTCGGCGGTCAGGACTGGACGATAACCGACGACTGCGGCGGCGGCCCCGGCTCCTGCGGCCGGACGGGACCGACCTGGGAAGACCGCCCCGGCACCTATAGGGGCGCCTGCTATCTCAACTGCCACGGCTCGGGTCCTGGAGTCCGGGAATTGCATCAACCGTTCACCTATTGAGGGTAGAAACGCTGGCCTCTTTGGCGATCCTCTATCGGCGAGATGGCCCCTCGGGACCTCCTCTCTGGGGAGAGATGGAATCGTTTGCCCGCCCCACGGCCTGTCTGTAATGCAGCACGCGGCGCGCCTTCTCTTCGCCGTCCCGGCTTTGGTCCTGGCGGCCGCCGGCGTCGTCACGGGTGCCGCGGAAGCGGCTGACTTCGCCGTCTCGAACGGGCCGGCCCAAGAGCTTCTGCCCGCGCTCGCCCACGATCCCGGCAACGACCGCTTCTTGGCCACCTGGTCGGACGATCGCAACCAGCGGGCCTCACGGCTCGACGTCTACGGCCGCATCCTGGCAGCCGACGGCAGCCCGGTCTCGGCCGACATCGCCGTCTCCCGGGCGAAGGGAGGCCAGGCCTTTTCCGCCGTCGCCTTCGATCCCTTGCGCAAGCGCTACCTGGTCGTCTGGACCGACTGGCGCGACGCGACGACGACCGATTCCGACATCTACGGGCAGTTCGTCACCGCGGCGGGGGCGCTCGAGGGGCGGAACTTCCCGATCGCCCGGCTGCGCGTCTCGCAGAAGTTCCCCGCCGTCGCCTTCGACCCCGCCGCGTCGCGGTTCCTGGTCGCTTGGACCGACCGGCGCGATGCGGGCCTGGAGCGGATCTACGCCCGCTTCCTCGATTCGGACGGGCGCTTCCTGGGATCGGCGTTTCCCCTGGTCGAGCAGGGCGGCAGCCGAGACGGTCCCTCCGTGGTGCTCGACAGCAAGCGAAACAGGTTCCTCGTCGTCTGGAAGGACTCGCAGATGTGCGAGATATACGCTGCTTTCGTCGACGATCGAAGGACGCCCCGGCGCACGCGCATCGTGATCACGGCCGAAAAGAACGGCTGCCGGCGGCCGTCGCTCTATGCGGCGGCCTTCGCTCCGGACGAGGACGTCTTTCTCGTCGCCTGGGCCAGCAAGCGGAACTACGCCGAGCGGCGCCTGGATGTTTACGGCGCCTTGATCGACGGCCGTTCGGGTCGGCTCAAGGGCCCTGCCTTTCCGGTTGCCGCCGAGAAATACTCGCAGGAGTCCGCGGCCGTCTCTTACGATCCGAACGGCAAACGCTTTCTGATCGTGTGGCAAGACCGCCGGCGCGACCGCAGGGCCGCGAACATGGACATCTACGGCCGCTTCGTGACGCCCCGGGGAAAGATGTCCGAGGAACTCCTCGTCTCGGACCGGCAAGTGCCCGGCGTCAAGCGCCATCCGGCGGTTGCCTTCAGCCCCAAGAGCGACGTCTTCCTCATGTTGTGGGAGGACGGGCGCAACGCGGAGGCGGTCGGTCGGCAGATCTACGGGCGAGTACCGCCGCGCCCGCGCCCATAGTCCCCCGTTCCGCGGCCCCTTCGCCGAAGCGAGACCGCGCGCACTGTGGCGCGCGGTCTGCTTTCGTGTCTCACGCGGTGTACCCCGGATCGAACTTGGGTTCCGGCCACACCGCGCTCGGATCGGCTCTACTTCAGCGACGCGTAGTACGCGGCCAGATTGGCGATGTCCGCGTCGCCCAACTTCTTGGCCAGCATGTTCATCATGCTGTGCTTCTTGGCGCCCGACTTGTAGTCGTTCATGGCGGCGACAAACGCCGCTTCGTCCTTGCCGGCGAGGGGCGGGTTCTTCTTCACGCCCTCGCCCTTGGCGCCGTGGCAGCCGGCACAGCTCTTGGCCTTCGCCATACCGGCGGCGGCATCACCGGCGGCCTGTGCCGTACCCGCCATACCCAAGGCCATGACAGCGGCCGCAACAATCAACCAAGTCCTCGTCATCTGCAGTCTCCTTAAGGTTCGTATCCTAAATCGGTTATCGGGGAAGCGTCCCTGGCGACGGCGAACCGGACGTCGCTGCCCCGGATCACACCGCGCGGGACTCTTCGGCAACATCGCTCACGGCCCTTGTGGCATCGTCAGTTCCCCCCTCGAGCAGCTGTCCCCCGCGACCAGGGGTGACAAGCGCATGCGCAATGTCTGCGAGAGACGCGTTTGTCTGATGGCGTAACGCAAGGTTTCGGTCGCTCGGTTCCTCGCACCTTGGCCGGGCATGGAGACTCAGTTGTCCCTGGCGCCCTGGCTGACCCAGAAGCGGAGCAGCAGCCGCTCGCACTTCGACATTCTCTTGCGGTTGTGTGGCATGCGCAACGACGGATCCGTTCGCCCGTCGATCACGGCGATCAGGTTGCTCGTGAAGGCGCTTCCCGGCACCACGATCGGACCATGTTTGGTGCCCTTCATGAGCCCCTTGTAAGACCTGAGGTCCAGGCCGCTTGTCTCGTAGCCGGGCCCGCCCGGCTGATGGCATTCCAGGCACCGGAGCTCGATGACCGGAAAGACATCCTCCGTGAAGCTGATCACGTCCTGTGCGGTTGCCTCGGACGACCAGGTTCCGGCCATAAGCATGGTGGAAAAGATTGCACCCCGAGCGAGCTTGCCAATGCGGCACCGAGTGATCATGGTAACTCCCCTTTGCTGAGCCATTGTTCCAGCGCGGACACGTCGCTCGTGGGACCGTAGCAGAAACCGGCACCTAGCGTAACGGATGATGCCCGCTTCATGTTACGCATGATACGCAGATCTTTCACAAGTCATCCCCCCCGGATACTCTGTTCGTGGAGCAAGAGGTACCAAGCCACCCTGGGGAACAGTCTAGTTGGTGCCTGGTGCAACGCAATTGATCTATGTCAAGACGTTTCGCGAGTGAAGCGGCTAACTTCCGCCGGGCAAGCTGGGCCCTGTTTGTTGGGTTCCGCTGCCGCCTCCAAGGCAGCGCGCGATGGGGGGAAGTGGATTTGACTGCTCAAGCCGCGTGCAAGAGGTCACCGCTTCGGGCAAGGTGCCCGGGTGTGGGATCGGGGATAGCTGAACGGGTCGGTTCTTGGTGTGCCCAGGAAGAGGGGAATTAGAAGATGCCTCAAGTTCACAGGATGTTTTTCCATTACTCGGAGTTCCCGCTCAGCATGCGCACCCTCTTCACGGGGACGCTCTTGGTACTGGGTTTGGCCTATCTCTTCGCGATGTTGCACCTCTACAATTCGCATTCCGGGCGCGACGGCCAGCCGGGCATGTCGGTAGACGACATTGCGATCGCCTATAGCGGCAGCGATGATGCGACGAAGCTCGAGGCGGCCCTGTTGGGCCCGATGTCCGGCATGCTGCCGACGGACGAGAGGGGAGACATCGTCGGCTGGGTCCGCCGGGGCCTGGACGAGAAGGAGTTCGACAACCGGATCAAGCCTATCTTCGACAAGCGGTGCCTGTCCTGCCATGACGGCAGCAATCCGCACATTCCCAACGTCGATGGCTACGAGGAGGTCGCCAAGCTGGCCGAGGTGGATACTGGGATGGACATCTTCACCCTGATCCGCGTTTCCCACATCCACCTGTTCGGCATCACCTTCATCTTCTTCATCATGGGCCTGATCTTCAGCCATGCCTTCGTCCGCCCAGTCTGGTTCAAATCGCTGATCGTCGCCCTGCCATTTCTCGCCATCATCGTGGACGTGTTGTCCTGGTACGTGACGAAGGTCTTCCCACCCTTCGCCTATGCCGTGATCCTCGGCGGCGGGCTAATGGGATTGAGCTTCGCCTTCCAGTGGGTGGTCTCGATGTACCAGATTTGGTTCTCGAAGTATTCGGCGGAGAAACCGGTGGGCGAAGCAACCACAGTGTGACTTACCTGTGGGCCCGTCTTAGATGACAGCAGGATTCAGGCGCTGTTCGATGCCGCGGTGACATGCAAGGGACTTTGTGGACATGTTCGAACGAGTGACGATAAGGACCGCACTGGCAGCTACGTTCTGCGCGGCGCTGATCGGCAGCGCGGCGCTCGAGGCGGCCGCGGCCGGCGACGTCGAGGCCGGCAAAACGATTGCCAAGAAGCACTGCGTCGTCTGTCACGGTCCGGAAGGAATGAGCGGAACGGCCGACGTGCCGCATCTGGCCGGCCAGCACGCCGGCTATATCATGACAGCCTTGCAGGGCTATAGAGACGGTGCGCGCGCAAGCGACTTCATGGTTGCCATGACGGTGGCCGTCGGCGCGCTCAGCGACGAGGACATGGCCAACGTCGCGGCCTACTACGACAGCCTGACGCCCTTTGCCCAGGTCGCGGCACAGGCCGCGAAGAGCGGCGCGCCGCCCGAGGAGGAGGATCCTTTCGCGGCCGTCAGGGCGATGACGGAGGCTTGCGCCGGCTGCCACGGCGAGGACGGCAACAGCGATCAGCCCGGCAGCCCCGGCCTGGCGGGTCAGCGCGCCGAATACCTGGTCGATGCGCTGAACGCCTACAAGACGGGAGCGCGAAAGCACGACATGATGCAGGCGTTCGTAGAGCCGCTCAGCACAGCCGAAATCGAAGAAATCGCGTTCTACTATGCCGTGATGAAACCGGTAGCGGCAGCGACCCCGATGATCGGCGACTCCTTCGCCGGACGGGCCCCTGCCGCGGCCTGTGCCGTGTGCCACGGCGAGGACGGCAATGCCGAAGATCCGAAGACACCGAGGCTCGCGGGTCTGGATTCGGAATACCTGGCCGCGGCGATCGTGGCGTATCAGGACGGCACGCGAGACCACTCCGTGATGCGGGACGTCGTGGCGGCACTCGACAAGACCGAAATCGCCAACATGTCGGCCTTTTACGCGGCGAAGGCACCCAGGGCCCTGCCGGTGCTCAAACCGCTCACGACCAAGGAATGGGCCGAGAAGTGCAATCGGTGCCATGGGCCCGGCGGCAAGAGCACGGACCCGCGATTCCCGATACTGGCCGGCCAGTCCCAGTCCTACTTGATCAAGACGCTGAAGCACTATCACGGCGGCCAACGCGGCGACCCTATGATGTTCGCGATGTCTTTCGCAATGAACGAGGCGGATATCCTCAAACTGGCCGCCTACTACGCCAGGAGCGCCGCGCAATAGGACTCCCCATGGATCTGGGTCGAGTGGGCTGCGTAAGGATGCAGGAGGTCGTGAAACCGGATCGTGTCGGCAATCCCGCAGGACCGGCCGGCGGACCCTCCGCCCGGTCCAACCGGGGGCTGGCCAAAGAGAAACTCCCGGGACCGCCGCGGGGCGATAGGTTTTGCTGACCGCACCTACCGCCGACCCCCGCGGGGTCGCCGGCGATGTGTGGCGGCTTGACCGCAAGACCATGTCCTGTGGAACATGATCATGCATGTGCTGGGAAAGCTCTCCCCCAACCGCAAGCTGCGGCTCATGATTTTCCTGGTCAGCGGCCTGCCGCTGGTCCTGGCGGGCTTGGTGTTCATCGCCTATGAAACGATGGTGGACTATTCGGAGACCCTCCACGAACTGACACAAAAGGCAGCCCACATCGCGAAGCATGTCGGCACCCCGATTGAATCCGATGACGCCCTCGCGGTGAAGCGGGAGCTGGCATTGTGGAGTATCCACGAGGACGTCCTGGCGGCGGCGATCTATGACGCCAACGGCAAACTCATCGCGCGCTATGTCAGTCCGGACGCAGGTGACGTGTCCATGCCGGACGGCCCCCCGCCCGGCACCCGATTAGAGGGCACGCGCGTGACCGGCGTGGTGCCGATCCTGGTTGACGCCCGCAGGGTCGGGGCCGTCTCCCTCACTGTCAGTCTGATGCAGGTCTACGAACACGTCGCGTCCATCATGTTGGCGGGGGCGCTGGTCATGATGGGCGCCTTCGCCTGGGCTTTCCTGCTGGCAGGTCGGTTCGAGCGCCGCATCGCTGCCCGCGTACAGCGGTTCGTCGGTGCCGCCAAGGCGGCGTCCCTCCAGGACGATTTTTCAGTGCGGGTCACCAAGGACGAGGCCGACGAACTGAGCGAACTGATCAGCCCCTTCAACGCAATCCTCGCGGAGGCTGAAGCAAAGAACGTCGAACTGACCAAGGCGAAAGAGGCCGCGGAAGTGGCCGCACGGGCGAAGTCCCTTTTCCTGAACAACATGAGCCACGAGATTCGCACTCCGATGAACTCCGTGATCGGCGCGACGGATCTCCTTCTGACCGCCGACCTCACCCCCAAACAACAGGCCTACGTCCAGACCATCCGGAACGGCGGCGACGTGTTGATCAGCATCATCGACGACATCCTGGATTTTTCCAAGATGGAGGCCGATGAAATCGTCCTCGAGAAGGTGTCCTTCGAGATTGGCGAAGTGGTCGAGACCGTGCTGGATTTGCTGGGCCACCGCGCCTATGCCAAGGGCGTCGAACTGGTTTGTCTTGTCGAAGTGGACCCTTCGATCCGGATAACCGGGGATTCCTACCGGCTGCGCCAAGTTCTGATCAACCTCGTCGACAACGCGATCAAGTTCACCGAGCGCGGAGAGGTGGTCTTGCTCGTGACACGGCGCGAGGACAGTCACGGCGAAGAGGCACTGCGCTTTTCCGTGCAGGATACTGGGATCGGGATCTCGTCCGAGGAGAAGGAGCGGCTCTTCAAGCCGTTCAGTCAGGTCGACGAATCGACCACTCGCCGCTTCGGCGGCAGCGGCCTGGGTCTGGTGATCTGCAAGCGCCTGGTGGAAAACATGGGCGGCCAGATCGAATTCGAGAGCGTGCTGGGCAAGGGTTCCACCTTTTCGTTCGATCTGCCCCTGCACAAGCTGCAGGCGTCGACCGGCGCATCGTCGTGTGAGGAGACCCCAGATCTCCGGGGTCGGCGGGTGCTGGTGGTCGACGACAACCCGACGGTCCGGCGGTTGCTCGGGAATTATCTGGAATCGCTGGGAATGCGCCCCGACGCCGCGGCCGGGGCCGAGGACGCGAAAAGCTGTCTGTGGCGTGCGACTGCAGAGGGCGAGCCGTACCGATTCATCGTCATCGATGTCGACATGCCTGGCACCGACGGTCTGTCTCTGGCCCGCCAGATCCAGGCCGACCGCGATATCGGGGAGGCCCGCCTGATCGTGTTGGCTTCCGCCGCGCACCTTCTCGACGAAGACGCCCTCGCCCGAGCAGGCCGGGTGTCCTGCGTCCAGAAACCGGTTGTTCAATGGCGGCTGCGGGAGAGCCTGCTTGCAGCGCCTGGCTGCCATGTCGTCGGCTCCGATCCGCGGGCGGGCGAGCCGCCGGCCGCTGAGGCTGCAACGGCCGCAAGTGCCACTGGGGCCGAGGCCGTGCGCATTCTGGTGGCGGAGGACAATCCGCTGAACCGGGAAATTCTGCTGGACATGCTGAGCACCTTACATTACCGGGCCGATGCGGTGGAGGACGGCCTCGCGGTGCTGCCGGCCCTGGAGGCCAATCCCTACGACATCGTCCTCCTCGACTGCCACATGCCCGGCAAGGACGGCTATGAGGTCACGCGCGAGATCAGGGGTCGGGAGAACGGTGACAAGCACACGGTTGTCATAGCCATAACCGCCAGCGCGGTGGCCGGCAGCAATGGTCGCACCCGCTGTCTGGAGGCCGGCATGGACGACCACCTCAGCAAACCGCTGCACTTGGATACGCTGGCAGCCAAGTTGAAATCGTGGCTGCCGAAAGTCGCCGGGAATGGTTCCGAAAAGGTTGAGTTGCACGAAGCCGGCGGCCCAGACCGTGGCACGCTCGATCCCGAGGCCTGGGCCCATCTGCGCGCCAAAGACACGACCGAGCGCCTAGCCGTGATGGACAGATTCATAACCCTCTTCGTGAACGACTCGGAGTCCCGTCTGCAAACCATGCGCGTGGCCCTGAACGGTCGGGAACCGGACCTGCTCGGCCGGGAGGCCCATGCCCTGAAGGCGGGCTCTCTCCAGGTCGGGGCAACTGCCATGGTGGATCTCTGCGGGGCGCTCCAGATGGCGGCGCGTGCCGGCTCATTGCATGGGGCGGACACCACCTTGAGCCGCTTGGGCAAGGAGTTCGAACGCGCCAAGCAGGCTCTGGCCGCCGAACGGGCGAAGCTGACCTAGCCCGAGGCGATTTCCGGATCGACCATTCCGTGCTTGATCGCGGCCATGACCGCTTCCGTGCGGTTTTTCACGGCAAGCTTCGCCAATATGGAACTCACGTGAAACTTGACGGTGCGCTCGCTGATGTGCAGGGCATCGGCGATGGCTTGGTTGCTATGGCCTTCGGCCATCAGCGCCAGGACCTGCCGCTCCCGCCCGCTGAGCGGCTCCGGCAGCGTGCCGTTCGGGCTGGACTCGCGGCGCATATGCTCCAGCAACTTGGTCGTGACCGCCGGCTGAAACACCGTCTCGCCGTCGTGCACCACGCGGATCGCCCTGACGAGTTCCTGGCCGCCCATGTCTTTCAGCAGGTAGCCCTGGATCCCGAGGTGCACGGCCTCCACGATCCGTTCGGTGTCATCGTATCCCGTGTAGATGATCACCCGCGCGGCCTGGTCGACGGCCCGAAGCGCGCGCAGTGCCTCCACGCCGTGCGCTTCGCCCATCTCCATGTCGAGCACGGTGACATCCGGCTCGAGCGTCCGGATTTTTTCGACGACTTCGTGCGCGTCGCTGGCCTCGCCGACCACTGCGAAATCGGGTTCCGCGTTGAGCATCTGCGTGAGGCCGAACCGAACGACCGGATGATCGTCCGCGATCAAGATTCGAACCGGTCCGCCCATTTCCGATACCCCGAAACGTTGGTTCCCCGACGCCTCCTGGACCCGCTCCAGCGAGCATAGCACCGAGCGATGGTCGCGGCCAGTTTGCCGCTCCCTGGACGCATCGACATCGCCCCACCGCCGTCGGCCGACAGCCGGATTCCTACACATCGGCCCTGTACGAAAGTACAGGTATCACACTACTTAAGTACAGTATTAAAACCCGCCCTTGGGCCGGTTACATTTTGCTTGTACATCCATAGACTGCGCCGTGATCAAACCTACCGGTTCCGGCCTGCCAACTTGCCAAGAAGGGGCCTGCCATGCCAAAGCACGGTGTTCGGCTCATTGCTCTGATGATTGTAGTTGCCGCGGTGGCGATTGCCGCGAAGTCGTACTTCACAGACGACTCCTTCTACCGCTACGGCCACTACCGGGCCGACTCGGTGGTGGAAATCGCCGCGCTGACCCCGCAATACCAGGGCACGGATTATTGCCAAGCATGCCACGAGGAGCGGCATGCCGACTGGTCGGCCGGCACGCACGTGGCGGTGAAGTGCGAGGTCTGCCACGAAGCGGCCCGAGAACACCCGATTTCCGGCAAGATGACCGTTCCGACAGATACGGTGCGGCTGTGCACACAATGCCACGAGGCCATGCCGACAAGGCCCGCGGCTCAGCCGCAGATCGATGTGGCCGAACACGCCGGCACGGAGCAATGCATAGCCTGTCACAACCCCCACTCTCCCAAGATCGGTGGGGTCGCGGGCAGCGCCGCCGGGGCCGAGGCCCTGGCGGCCCAATGCTCCGGTTGCCATGGTGAGGACGGCCTCGGAAACGAGGACTCGCCGCCCTTGGCGGGCAAACAGGCCGAATTCCTGGCCCAGCGGATGCGGGACTACAAGTCCGGAGCGGCGGAGAACGCGATGATGAACATGATCGCCAAGGCCCTGAACGATCAGGACATCATGGACCTGGCCGCGCACTACGCCGCGTTGGGCGGCGAGTAAGGCGATTTGTAACCTGCGAGCAAGGCCGGCGACGAGCTCGGCATTTTATGGAGGAACGAGGTCGTGAAGCGAAAGAAAGCCCCGCCCAAGACCGAACGACGCGCATTTCTCAACATGATCGGAAAGGCCGTCGTTTCCGCGGGCGCTATGCTGGGCGCCGGGAGCCTCCTGGACAAGAAGGAGGCCGCCACCGCGGAATCGTTTCCCACGGCGGACTACGACTGGACCGAACACCGCTGGGCGTTCGGGGTGGACGCCACCCGCTGCATCGGCTGTCTGCGGTGCGTCGAAGCCTGCAAGGCCGAGAACGGCGTCAATCTCGACGCCTATCACTTCCGCACCTGGGTCGAGCGCTATGTCTACCTTGAGGGCGACGAGCGGGCGCGGGTCGACAGCCAGGCCGATCCGCGGAACATCGCGGCCGCCGGGGCGGACGGGGTCTACCGCTTCGACAACCGCTACAAGGACGAGAAGGTCGACAAGGCCTTCTTCGTGCCCAAGATCTGCAACCATTGCACCCACCCGGCCTGCGTGCAGGTCTGTCCGACCGGCGCCACCTACAGGACCAAGGACGGTGTCGTGCTGATCGACGAAAAATACTGCATCGGCTGCGAATACTGTGTCCAGGCGTGCCCCTATGGCGCCCGGTTCTTCAACACCGAGACGCGAACCTCCGAAAAATGCACCTGGTGCTACCACCGCATCACCAAGGGGCTGCAACCGGCCTGCGTGGAGGTCTGCCCGGTCGGCGCGCGCATCTTCGGCGACCGGAACGACCCGGCCAGCCCGATCAGCGAATTTATCCGCAACAACCGCGTGTCGGTGCTCAAACCCGAGACGGGGAACGCGCCGAACTGCTTCTACATCGGGATCGATAAAGAGGTGCAATGATGGAGCACGTATTAAACGTCTCGCCCTACACCGGCTACGTCTTTCCGAACGAGACGGTGTTCCCGTGGTCGGTGATGATCGCCGTCTATCCGTACATGACGGGCTTGGTCGCCGGCGCCTTCTCGGTCTCGAGCTTCTATCACGTGTTCGGCATGCAGACGTACAAACCCTTGGCGCGGTTCGCTCTGCTGACCGCGCTGAGCTTCATGATCTTCGTGCCGCTCCCGTTGCTGCTTCATCTGGGGCATCCCGAGCGGGCCTTCAACGCGATGATCACCCCCCATTGGACCTCCGCCTTCGCGGCCTTCGGCTATTTCGCCGCCTTCTATGTCTGTCTCCTGGTGCTGGAGTGCTTCTTCGTCTTCCGCGAAGACAACGTGGCCAGGGCCAAGAACGCGACGGGACTGGGGAAACTCTTCTACGGCGCGGTCACGCTCTGGTCGGACGACGTCTCGCAGAAGGCCCGCACCTATGACCACAAATGGCTGTTCGTCCTGGCCGTGATCGGCGTTCCGGCCGCGCATGGCTTGCACGGTTATGTCGGGTTCGTCTTCGGCTCCTTGAAGTCGCGCGAGTGGTGGGGCTCGGACCTTATGCC
>CAMYKD010000099.1:14417-18922 GCA_947258885.1 uncultured Kiloniellales bacterium
CTGCTCGAGGGCGTGGAGTACGCCAATGTCATCTACAAGGCCCGGGAAGGCATAGAGCTGATCCTGGTTTTTGTCTCGGGACCCTTGTTCGTCCCCTACTTCGTCCTGCAGTTCGGCATCGGCGCTTTCCTCCCGATCGGCATACTGGCCTTCCTGATCTTCGGAAAGGTCGGAGGAAGGACGCTTGTGGTCGGGGCCGTCGTTTCGGCTCTGCTGGTCCTGATGTCCGTGTTCATGATGCGGTGGAACGTGGTGATCGGCGGCCAAATGATCTCCAAGACCCTGAAGGGCTTGTTGAGCTATACCCCGCCACTGCTCGGTCGCGAGAGCCTCTTGGCCGCGATATTCGTCATGCTCGCTCCCTTCGGTCTCCTCTGGGTGCTCACGCGGCTGTTTCCGCCGTGGGATGATCGCGACAGCCAGGCCATGCCAAGGGCGGCCGACAACGAGAAGATGCCGCTGCTGGCCGAATGACAAAGACAAGGAGGAACGGCGGATGCCCATAAGATGTCCGGAGGGTCCGATGGGCGCCCTGATTGTGGGAGGACTCAAGCTATGCACGGCAACCCTGTCCCGATCACCTGGTCGTCGATGGCGTGATCGTCTGCTCGGAACGCTGTCCCCCTGAGGACGGCACGCCCGGCCGGGAAGGGTGTCGGAAGGGCATCCTGTTCAGTCTGGCAAGAACGGTAGGACCGGTTTTGGTCCGGCAGCTAGCATCTCCCATATGGTCATGACGGCGTCGCTGTCGGCTCTGTTGGTTTGCCCCCTCGAACGGGGCCTGTCCCGAAGGTCAGTGGGAGGGCCCCCATAGGAGGGCCAAGTGGCTCGCAACAAGAAGCATAGCCCCGAGCAGATCATAGACAAGCTCCGGGAGGCGGAGGCCTTGTTGGCGAGCGGATGCACGGTCGGTCAAGTTTGTGCCGCGCTCGGCATAACGAAGCAGACATTCTACCGTTGGCGCAAGGGGTACGGCGGCCTCAAGGTCGACCAAGCCGAGCGGTTGAAGGAGCTGGAGCGGGAAAACACCCGGCTTCGGAAGGCGGTCGCCGACCTCACGCTGGACAAACTGGTTCTCAAAGAGGTCATCGAGAAGGACCGCTGAGCCCGAACCATAGCGGGCTCCTGGCGGCCACCGTCACAGGGCGCGCGATGCGGCGGATCCATGCCACGACGGCAAGGGCGCCGGACCAAGGCACAGTCATCGGGACATTGCCCTTCTTACCTGGGGTATTGGCCGAATCAGGTGGCCCCGAGGCGTTTCGACCGAGTTGCGGCGCAAGGCTCGGCGACGATGACCGGTTGGATACTCGGCGCCTTGTGTGGCCAGGCAGCAACAAGCGGACAGTTGGCACAGGTGCGCCCACCGCTCGTATTGTCGGGGCAACGGTCCGCGCAGGCCTGCCGCAAGGTGCGAAGCGGCCTATCGATATATGGGCTGCATAGACTATTGCTACATTGTTTCATGCTAATAAGATAGTTTATTAAGGTTAATAATCTCCTAACAAAAAATAACATAAATATCTAGGTATAATTACGTTGTTTTGTCTCGCCGTTGTGGACTAGGCTGGGCTGCCCGCGACTCCGCTCGTCATGGTCGGGGATCCAGCCAAACACTACTTTCCCGTCCGCCGGCCCGCGCCGGAGCTTGTTCCAAATGGTCTTGCCAGGCATGATCGATTTGTCGGCGGAATCGCACGAATTCCGGTGACCCGTTGAATGATGCGGTCGTGGTTTCGGCCGTTGCAGAGCGTTATGAGGTGTCTGGAATGCGTTCCTGGCTGTGTCTTGCGCCTCTTCTGGCCGTGCTGGGGGGGTGCTTGGCAAGCGAAGACGCTCTCGTCGATCCGCTGGTCCCGCCGGGGCCGCCCTGGGCGTCCACTTTCGCTCTGGACCATCCCCTGGCAGGCCGAATCTGGCAGCCCGCGGAAAACCGGTTCGCCGAGCCCGAGGTGGTTGTGGCCGCCCTGTTGCAGTCATCGTTCGCGCTGCTCGGGGAAAAGCACGATAACGTGGACCACCACCGCATCCAGGCTTGGCTGCTGGGCCGCATGGTGGGAGGCGGCCGGCAGCCGGCGGTGGCTTTCGAGATGCTCGACACCGACCAACAGGACGCCCTGGCCGGGTATCTGGCCAGCCACGGCAGGGATGCCGCCGGCCTTGGCGAGGCCGTGGCTTGGGCGCGGAGCGGCTGGCCCGACTGGGCCGTGTATCAGCCCATCGCGCAGGCGGCGCTCGACGGCGACGCCCCGCTACTGGCGGCGAGCCTGCCGCGTCGGACAGTGCGGGCGGTCGCCAAGGACGGGCTCGAAGCCCTCGGCGCGGCCCAGGCGGATTCGCTCGGTCTCGACAGGCCCTTGCCGCCCCAGGAGGCCGCCAACCTGCGCCTGGAGATCGTCGAGACCCACTGCAATCTGCTTCCGGATTCGATGGTGGACCCGATGGTAACGGTTACGGTCGCGAAGGACGGCCATATGTCCGGTGCCTTGGTGCGTGGCGCAAGCCTGCCGGGCAGGGACGGGGCTGTCCTCATCGCCGGCGGCGGCCACACCCGCACCGACCGGGGCGTGCCCTGGCACCTGCGGCGCATGGCGCCCGAGAAGCGGGTGACGTCTATCGGTCTGATCGAGGTCGACCCGGAGGAAAGCGACCCGGCGGCCTATGCGGCCCGGTTCCAAGGCACCCTGCTACCCTTCGACTTCGTCTGGTTTACGCCGCGTGCGGACGAGGATAATCCCTGCGAAGCCTACGCCGAGCAGCTCCAGCGCGCCAAGGAGCGCCACCTAAATAGGCAGGCGGACTGAATGTTTCGGGCCTCGAAGGGTCCGGGGGAAGGTGCGGACAGGGCGCCTAAAGGCCGAGCGCGATATGCTGCGAGGGCATCTCGTCGAAGCCGGCCAGGCCGTATAGTGCCGGAACGTTCTTAAGGATGACCAGATTGGGTTTCGGCAGATCGATGTAGCCGAGGGTCTTGAGCTGTTTGAACGCGCGGCTCACGGATTCCACGGTCTGTCCGAGGTGGTCCGCGATATCGGCGCGGGTCATGGGCAAGGAAACGGCCGGATGGATGCCGCCGTTCAGCGGCCAGCGATGGTTGGAGACCAGCAGAAACGCCGCCAGCCGCTCGCCCACGCGTCTGCGCCCGAGCAGCGTGATGTGATCCTGCTGGGCCTCGATTTCATCGGTCGCGGTGATCAGCAACCTGAAACAGAGATCCGCGTGGTCTTGAAGGAATCGCAGAAAGTCCGTCCTATTGAAGGCACAGACCCTGACATCGGTTATGGCTTCGGCCGTGCAGTGCGCGCCTGCCTGCCGCTTGATGCCGCCAAGGACATCGCCAGGGCCGAGAAACCCGGTGATCTGGCGCTGGCCGTCCGGCAGCAGGCGATAGAGCTTGACCATCCCCTCGATGACGAAGAACACGCGTTCGAGCCGGGTATCCTGTTCAAAAAGAAGACTATCCTTGAGGAACAGGGCCTTCGAGGACATGGATCGAAGCTGATCCAGATCATTTCCCTCAACATGGGCACAAAGCGAGACCTGGCGTATAGCACAATTCTCGCAGCCGTTAGGTACGCCGTGAGCGTCGCAACAGTACCCAGCGCGTTCTTCCGTCACAGCGTCCATAGAACTGGTAAGCTTCTGTTTTCCCAAGAGATTATTGTGCCTTTAGGCACCAGCTTCCCCTTTCGCGACCCGTCCGGCAGCATTATAACATTCAAACACCTGCTATCGAAAGGACGTTCGCTATCGCACGTGCACAAGATTCTTCCATTGCTCGTCTGGCTCATCGCAGTTCCCGTTTCAGGATCGGCGGCAGAGAGCCTCGAGGTCTTCGTCGACCGGGTCGTTGCGGTCCACGGCGGCGAGGGCGCACCGTCGCGCGCCCGCACCGTACGGCAGACGGGCCAGACGGTGTCGTTGACGCGCGGCGGGGCCACGGTCACCCCGAACCGAGTTTTCCAGCGCCCCGGCAAGCTGCGCGTCGAGATCGCCTTTCGGGGTGAGCACGTCGATGTCCGCATCCTGAACGGCACACACGGCTGGCGCCGGAATTCCGAAATTTCGGGTCCGATGTACAAAGCGAATGTGTCACCCATGTCCCCGAACACCTGTCACCTATCTCTCCGGTCCATACAATCGATAAGGTCGAGGTCCTGGTCTCCGTGACCCCCGAGTGCTTGCCCCATCGGAGGCGTTAGCATGCCCGGGCCGGGAGGATCTGTGCCGGCAGGGACCGGGTCTCGTGCGGGGACGGAGACGCAATATGTGTGATCTATGTCAATTGCAGAAATGTGGTTCCAAATATAGTATTCCGCCCATAGCGGAGGGAGCCCGACAAGAGCCGGACACGCCGGTGCTCGGAATGCCTCGATACGGACCTCCCATTGCAAGTTAGGATTTAGAGATGCACAGGTTTGCGAATCCGGGAAGATTTATTCGGCTATCGGATCGGGTATTGCCGTGGAGTATCGGGGTTACGGTTTTGTGTTTGTCGGTTGGGT
>CAMYKD010000100.1 GCA_947258885.1 uncultured Kiloniellales bacterium
GAAGATCGGGAGCGCCGAAGTTTGGTCGACCGACTTTCGGGAAGCTTCGGGTCTGGCGGGACCCGTCGAACCTTGCGACCCGAGCGGTTCGTTGTGACGCGAAATTTTGAATATCTTATGAAAACAGAATCAATTCTCAAGATCTCGTGGAATATAGAACGACGCAAACTAAATAATGTATAGATCTATACGATGCAATTCCACAGTGTGTAGAACGACCGGCGCGGACTGCCGCAGAAAGATCGACGAGCTCGGCGGGGAGGGAGGTGCCGATGGGAGGGCACCGGCCCGTCTCGGTTGTGGCGCGGCCCCTGCGCTTACTGGAAGATCACGACGCTGATCGCGCCGCCCAGTTCGCCCAGTGTGCCGCCCTCTTTCTTGCCGCCGGTGATGTCGCGCTTGCCCTTGGGCTCGCCGTGGCAGGCAAGGCAGGACAGCTTGTAGTACTCGGGCACCATCATGCGATAAGCCGGCCGGCCGTCCTTCAGGGCGAGGTCCGAGACGTGCTCGCCCATCGGATAGTCGGGCGACCTGAACTGGCCCTCGATCACCTCGTGCTCCCATTTGTCGGGCATGCGCGCGCGGTTTCGGACATAGTTCGCCGGGGCGGTGAGCCGGATTTCGGCCATGCGGCCGACCTTGGCCTTGAACCTCTCGGCCACCTCTGCGGTGAAAATGGAGGGAAGGAAGCCCTTGAAGCCGACCCCCTTCCGGTTGATGCGCTCCTGCACCCCGTCCACTACCTCGACAATCGAGTCCAACAGGGCCTTGATCAGCTTGCCCGAGTGGGTCGAGGTGTCGATGTTGTCCATGTCGAAGTGCTGCGCGTGTGCACGCTGCGTCATCCTGAAGTTCATCTTCGCCGCCTGGAGGACGACTTCGCCGGTGATGCCCTTGTCCCCCCTCGTCTGATCGTTGATGACGGTCTGGCTGTCCGAGATCACCGCCCGGGCGGCCCTGAGAATGCCGGCCAGGTGCATGGCGATCATTTGAAGTTCGTCTGCTCCCTTCGCGTGGCCCGCCGAGGCGACCCTGCTCGGGCCGACGAGGGCCGGCGTGAAGACGACCGCAAACGCGGCGGCGAGCAGGACTGTTCTTGCGAAACGGCGGAACGGAATGGCTGATCTCATGACGTCCTCCAAGCGCGGGTCGGATCACTAAGGCGGGGCGTCTCGTGCGGGCAGTGCATGGGCAACTCCATGATCTACAGCGCACGCGTCGAGGCGCGGCCCCGTGAATAATGGTGATATCACTAGGTCGAATATACAGGATGGTTTGTGTATATTTAGTTAAAAGAGATGGAATATACCGGCAAAATTACTACAAAATTATAGGTTTATTTAATACAAGAAGTATCAACTTAGGAGGTAATAAGAACTCGGGCTACTTATCGTTACGCTGGCCGCGGGATCGATTGCTGGCAACTGCTCAGCAGCCTTCCTTGCACTGCGGGGAACACTCCGGGGCGGTGCCCGTCGTTACTTCCAGGTCGTCCTTGCCGACCCTGAGGCACCCGGAGCTCTCGAATTGCACGCAAACGGTTATGCCGTTGTCCTTACAGACCCGGCCGATCTCCCCCTTCGGACCGGAGTCCGAGAACTTCACGACATCGCCGACCGCCACTGACATTTCCGTCTCCCCCCTCTCCGTCCACCGACTTGCCGGCAAGGCCGAACAAGTTTCGTCTCCTTGTTGTTCGGCGCGACGTTCGGGCACCGGACACGCAACCACAGGCGACTCGGACTCATAGCACAAGACGGCGCCTTGTTTGACCGCAGAAATCAGCTTCGGCCGAATTTGTCCAGAGGCGTGCGAAGTGCGGAATGGAAGCGGCCGAGATATCGTGACCGGGCCCGGCGGTCCGTCCGGCTTTCAAATACGGCTTCGGCCCCCTAGATTTGTCGGACGGGGGCGACAGGCGTGGACGCGACTATGGCCAACAATGACTACGACCTCTTCGTGATCGGCGGCGGCTCCGGCGGGGTGCGCGGCGCGCGCATGGCGGCGGCCGCCGGCGCGCGGGTCGCCGTCGCCGAGGAGTACCGCTACGGCGGCACCTGCGTGATCCGCGGCTGCGTGCCCAAGAAGCTGCTGGTCTACGCCAGCCATTTCCACGAGGACTTCGCCGATGCCGCCGGCTTCGGCTGGTCGCTCGGTTCGGCGGGGTTCGACTGGCCCGCGCTGATTGCCGCGAAGGACCGCGAGATCGGCCGCCTGGAAGGGATCTACGAGCGGCTGCTCGCCGAGGCCGGGGTGACGGCCCTGCGCGGCCACGCCCGGCTGCTCGACGACCACACGCTAGAGGTCGGCGACCGGAAGGTCTCGGCCGAGACCATCCTGATCGCCACCGGCGGCCACCCGGTCTTCCCGCCGGGCCACGGCTGGGAGCACGCGATCTCGTCCAACGAGGCCTTTCACCTGGCGCGCCTGCCCGAGCGGGTGCTGGTCTACGGCGGCGGCTATATCGCGGTCGAGTTCGCCGGCATCTTCAACGGCCTGGGCGCCCGCGTCACCCAGGTCTACCGGGGCCCGCAGATCCTGCGCGGCTTCGACGACGACGTCCGCGACACCCTGGCCGGCGAGCTGGTCAAGAAGGGAATCGCGCTTCAGGTCGAAACGACAATCGACCGGATCGAGAAGACGGCGCAAGGCCTCGTGGTCCACCTGTCCGACGGCGAAACGGTGGAGACCGACCTGCTTCTGGCCGCGACCGGACGCCGACCGAACACGGGGAACCTGGGGCTGGACGCCGCCGGGGTCGAGCTGGACGGCCGGGGCGCAGTCAGGGTGGACGCATTCTCGCGCTCGAGCCGGCCCAACATCTATGCGGTCGGCGATGTGACCGACCGGATCGCGCTAACGCCGGTGGCGATCCAGGAGGCCATGGCCTTCGTCGACACGGTCTACCGGGGCCGGCCGCGCCCCATGGACCACGAGAATGTGCCCTCTGCGGTGTTCAGCCAGCCACCGGTCGCCACTGTCGGCCTGACCGAGGCCGAGGCGCGCGCCCGCCATGGCGGGCTCGACATCTACCGCTCGACCTTCCGGCCCATGAAGCACACGCTCTCGGGCCGGGACGAGAAGACCATGGTCAAGCTGATCGTCGAGCGCGCCGGCCAAAAGGTGGTCGGCGCCCACATGGTCGGTCTCGACGCGCCCGAGATCATCCAGGGCGTCGCGATCGCGATCAAGGCCGGCGCCACCAAGGCCGACTTCGACGCCACCGTGGGCATCCACCCGACCGCCGCCGAGGAGTTCGTAACGCTGCGCGAGTCGGTCGCCGCGGCAAAGGAGAAGGCCGCGGAGTAGGGTGTGTCGCGGCAGTTCGAGGCGTTAACCCTGATCTGTGGCCTCGGTGCTGACGCCAAGTCGGGCCGGCCTTTTCCTGTGGAAAACTTGGGCCGGGACCGGTAAAACCCTGTCTCCCCCAAGCGTTGGGCGAACAAAAAGGGATCGAGGTCCGATATGACCGCCAAGTGGACGCCGGACAGCTGGCGCGGCAAGCCGGTCCAACAGGTGCCGGACTATCCGGACCAGGAGGCGCTAGACCGGGTCGAAGCGAGCCTCGCCGAGTTTCCGCCGCTGGTCTTCGCCGGCGAGGCCCGGCGCCTCGAGCAGCAGCTGGCCACGGTAGCCGAGGGCCAGGCCTTCCTGCTGCAGGGCGGCGATTGCGCCGAGAGCTTCGCGGAATTCCACGCGAACAACATCCGCGACACCTTCCGGGTGCTGCTGCAGATGGCCGTGGTGCTGACTTTCGGCGCGGCCTGCCCGGTGGTCAAGGTCGGCCGCATGGCCGGCCAGTTCGCCAAGCCGCGCTCGGCGCCCACCGAGGTCCAGGACGGGGTCGAGTTGCCGAGCTATCGCGGCGACATCGTCAACGGCATCGAGTTCGACGCCGCGGCCCGCGTGCCGGACCCCGAGCGCCTGCTGCGCGCCTACAATCAGGCGGCGGCCACGCTCAACCTGCTGCGCGCCTTCGCCCAGGGCGGCCTCGCGGACCTGCACAAGGTGCACCGCTGGAACCTGGAGTTCGTCGCCGGCAGCCCCCAGGGCGCCCGCTACGAGGAACTGGCCGGGCGCATCGAGGAAGCCCTCGACTTCATGGCCGCCTGCGGGGTCAGCCCCGACAAGGTGTCCCAGCTTCGCGAGACCGACTTCTTTACCGCCCACGAGGCGCTGCTGCCTAACTACGAGCAGGCGCTGACCCGCGTCGACAGCCTGACCGGCCAGTGGTACGACTGCTCGGCCCACTTCCTGTGGATCGGCGACCGCACGCGCCAGATCGACGACGCCCACGTCGAGTTCCTGCGCGGTGTCAACAACCCGATCGGCCTGAAGTGCGGCCCGACTCTCGAGCCCGACGACCTGCTGCGCCTGATCGACGTGCTGAATCCGGAAAACAGGCCCGGACGCCTCACGCTGATCGCCCGCATGGGCGCGGCGCAGGTCGAAGCCAAGCTGCCGCCGCTGGTGCGCGCGGTCGAGCGCGCCGGGCGCAAGGTAGTCTGGGCCTGCGATCCCATGCACGGCAACACGGTCAAGTCGTCGAACGGCTTCAAGACGAGGCCCTTCGACCGGATCCTGGCCGAGGTCAAGGGCTTCTTCGCCGTGCACCTGGCCGAGGGTAGCTACGGCGGCGGCGTGCACTTCGAGATGACCGGCCAGGACGTCACCGAGTGCATCGGCGGCGCCCAGGCGATCGGCGAGGACCGGCTCGGCGACCGCTACCACACGCACTGCGATCCGCGGCTCAACGCCAGCCAGGCCTTGGAGCTCGCCTTCCTGATCGCCGAGCACCTCAAGGCCGAGCGCCTGGCCCGGGGCGCCGGTCCGCGGCGGGTGGCGGCGGCGTCCTAGGTCCGGGCCAGGCCGGCCCCTCGCGTCGTTATCGCGCGGCTTTGCGAACGAGCCTTCGATCGTCGGGGTAGGTGCGGATCCACGGGACCTTTCCGTTCCTCAGGTCGCGCTGGATGCCCTCCCAGTAGTCGGTGGTCAGCAGGTCGCCGTGGACCTCGCGGAACAGGCGGCGCAGGGAGCGGTCGTGAATCCGCAAGCCGGCCTCGATCTCCTCCGGCAGGAAGACGATCCCGTCCTCGAAATACCAGTCCGGAATGTCCTCCTCGCCGTCGACCCGGTCCGTGTTGGTGCGGATCTTGACCTCCGTGAAGGGCTCCAGAGCGTCGTAGTCGAAGAGATAGACCTTGAGGAACTTGCTGACGCCGTAGTTCCGGCCGTCGAGGTCCTTGTTGAAGATATTCGCCGCCGCGTTGTTCTTGATGCAGTGGCCCAGGTTGACGACCGCCGTCTCCGCCTCGACGCGGGAAGCGGTCTCCAGAAAGACGGGCAGGGGCGTCATCCTGCGCTGCACGATGAGGTGCTTGAAGATGACGCCGCGGCCCTGCAGGGACACGCTTTCGCTCACCTCCGACAGGAGCTCCTCCAGCAGAGAGGCCTTGAACCAGTACTTATCCAGTTTGAGGTTGTAGTAGATGATGTTGTCCAACATGCTCCCGGTGCGGTTGATCTCGTGCACCTGTCCGTATTTTTTCCAGACCGAGTCGACCCCTTCGAATTCCCCCCACTTGTATTCGGCGGTCGGCTTGTCGCGGATCACCTTGAGGACATAGGCGGAGGCCGGTGACGAAAACCCGATCGCGACCGTGCCGCGGAAGCCGACCGCCGTTTCGAAGACCTGCTTCGTCGTGGCCAGCTCGGCTTCCAGATCGCTCATCACGGCCACTTTGCCGACGTGATTGAAGCCGATCGTCGAGTAATGCAATCCCAGGGGCCGCGTAGGCATGATGCTGTGAAGAAAGGCCGACAGCTCGTGGTAGCGAGTGTTGGTGACGTGAAAATTGGCCAAGGTCGAGCTGAAGATATTGTGGGTATCGGCCTCCGTGTTCAGGACGGCATCGACATAGATGCCCTCAGCGTCGTTGAGCAGGGCGATCACGAAGGGGACGAGCAGCGAATCGCCCAGCACGATACGGCCCAGAAGATAGGCGCCCCGGTTCCGAAAGAAGCCCGCGTCGATCATCTGGATGGTCCGAATGGCGTCCGACAGCCGACCGTCGAGGCCGAGAAGATCGTTGACACGCCGCGCGACCAGCGCCGCGTCCTCGGCACCGTCGCGAAACGGCGCCGAGAAACCGGGTATCGTCAGGATCTCGGCAACCGTTTCGGGCAGGACCTCGGCCCCGCCGGGAAAGTCGCGGTGGATCGGGGCGCGCAGGTCGCGCACCGAACCGCCGGCCTCGCCGCCCTCGCCAAAGGAGTAGGTCACGGGCGTCCATTCTCCTTGGTAGATGATCCGGCGCACCGAATGGATATAGGCGAAGGCGAGGTCCGCCTCGTACCTGTCCTCGATCAAGGCCAGGTACCGCCTCTCCACCTGCCGCCAGAGCGACTCCTCACGGATTATCTGGGGGAAGGCCGTGGCTAGACGGCGGCCGAGCTTGTTGATGCTGCGGCGGTACATGGACAGCCGTTCCCAGCTTAGCTTGAGAGATGCCGCAGGGTTCCGATCTTCGAAGGCCTGCTGGGCGAGCCGGGGAATCTGCCGGGAGTCGACGTAGTAGTCGTCGAAGTCCTGCAGGATGAGTTCCGCCGTCAGCCGGGCCTTTTCGGCATCTGTTTCGGCCCGCGCGATCGAGTCGGCTGGATTGGTCGTTTGACTGGACTCTTTGTTGGCGCGCGTCACGAAAGTCGCTGTCCCCGCTTCTCCTGCCCGGCCGGGCTCACCACCTTCGGCAATCGGGCGAGCGTGTCAAGGCCGGGCCCGGCTCGCGCGACTCTTGGCCTGACGGGGCTATCGCGTTAAGAATTGTGGCGTGCCGGGGCCTCGGCGGGTTCCCGATCGGCTCCGAGACCGGAGGGCGTCGGCGGTGGGCCCGCAGCGGGAGCATGAGATGTCGGTCAAGCCATTGAAGACGATCAAGCCGCAGCGTGAGCCGGCGGCGGCCGAATGGCCGGTCGAGGAGGCGGACATCGCCGCTTGGACCGACCACTACTTCAAGCGCACCAAGCAGGTCGTCGGCCACTTCGGCGACCACGACGTGACCTACGCGGTCTTCCTGCGCCGGCCGGTCGTCTCGGCGCCGCGGATCGCCATCGACTGGCTGAAGGGCATGGCGGCGCGGCGCGGCGCGCGTGTCGAGATCGACCTGCGCTATGACGAGGGCCGCTGGGTCGGCGCGGGCGAGCCGCTGCTCTACGTCACCGGACCGCTCCATCACTTGGTCGACCTGGAGACCCTGCTGCTGCAGAAGCTGGGCCCGGCCTGCGTCGCGGCCTACAACGCCTACACCATGTGCGCCGACCTGCCCAAGGTCGCGTTCCTGGCCATGGACGCCCGCCACTGCGGCGGCACAGAGATGGCCGAGCTGATGGCCTATGCCGCCTCGGTCGGCTCGGCGCGGGCCCGACGCAAAGTGGGCGCGGTGGGCTTCACCGGCAACGCGACCGACGCGACCGCGCATTACTTCGGGCTTGAGAACGGCAAGGGCACCATGCCGCATGCGCTGATCGGCTACGCGGGCTCCACCCTCAGGGCGGCCGAGATGTACGACGAGTGCTTCCCGGACGAGCCCATGACCGTGCTTGTCGACTTCTTCGCCCGCGAGGTGACCGATTCGCTGACCGTTTGCCGGCGCTTCCCCTGCCGCGCCGCCGAGGGCCGGCTCGCCATGCGCGTCGACACGCCCGGCAGCCGCTTTGTCGAGGGGCTCGATCCGGCCGCCTCCTACGCGGTCCTCGAGCGCCACGTGCCGGACGCGGTGCGCGGCTACCGCAACGAGGCCGAGCTGCGCTATCTGGTCGGTCCCGGGGTTTCGGCGGCAGCCATTTGGCACCTGCGTGAGGCGCTCGACCGCGAGGGTTTCAACAAGGTCGGGATCGTCGCCTCTTCCGGCTTCAACCCGGCGAAATGCAAGCTCATGGCCGAGGCCAAGGCGCCGATCGACGTGGTCGGCACGGGCTCCTACCTGCCCGATCTGTGGTCCGAGACCTATGCCACGGCCGACATCGTCGAGTACGATGGCCAGCCCCGCGTCAAGGTCGGCCGCGAGTTCCTGCTCAGGAAGTAGGCGCGGGCAACCGGTCAGTTAACCTCTCCTTGTGGATTGTATCCCATCATGGGTTTGCACCACCAGGAATCCCGCCGCTGTGCGGGCGACAGGAGAGCGAGCGTCATGATCACCTCCACACTCGAAATCGTGCCGGGCCGGACCATTACCCAGCACCTCGGCATCGTCCAGGGCAGCACGGTGCGCGCCAAGAACATCGGCCGGGATATCGCCGCGAGCCTCAAGAACATCGTCGGCGGCGAGCTCAAGGGGTACAGCGAGCTCCTGGGCGAGTCCCGCAGGGAGGCCTTCGAGCGGATGGTCCAGCAGGCTGAGGCCAAGGGCGCGAACGCCGTGCTCAACGTCCGCTTCACCACCTCGTCGGTGGCGCAGGGTGCGTCCGAGATTCTCGCCTACGGCAGCGCCGTCGTGGTCGAGTGACCGGTCCATGGAATACCTGACCGAAATCTGGCAGATCCTTCTCGTCGTCTTGCTGCTGATGCTGGGCTACGGCTTCGGCCGGCTGGCCGAGCGGCGTCACTATCGCACGATCCTCCGGCGCGAGGAGGCGCTCGGCGACCTGATCGTCGTCTGTAGCAAGACACTGCCAGAAGCGGCCGGCGCGCCCGCCACGCGCCTCGTCATGGGCAGCGTGGTCGTCTCGGTCGACTACTTCAAGCGCTTCGTCGCGCACCTGCGTATGCTCTTCGGCGGCCGGGTGCACACCTACGAGAGCCTCGTGGACCGGGCGCGGCGCGAAGCGCTACTGCGTATGCAGGCCGAGGCCAAGGCCCTGGGCGCGACCATGATCTTCAACACCCGTTTCGAAACCAGCTCGATATCCAAGGGCCAGGACAAGAGTGTAGGATCGGTCGAGGTGCTGGCCTATGGAACGGCGGTGATCCCCTGACGGCGGTCGCTCCGCGGGGTCTCGGATGAAGTTCAGAAACATAAAGGTGCCGGAGGGCATCAACGTCAGCCGCCACAGCCCGCTCGCCGAGTTCTTCATTCTCTCGGGCGGCGTCGTGGTGATCTTCGGCGGACTGGCGATTGCCGCCCTTCTGCTCGGGGCGGCGCTCGCCCGCCACATGCCGGTCTCCTGGGAAAACGCGCTGGCCGCGGCGGTCCTGGACGGCGCGACCCTGCCCATGGACCCCGGCGACGGGAAAGCCACGGCCGCGCTGCAGGCCCTGGCCGACCGGCTCGCCGCAGGGATCGACTTGCCGGAGGGCCTGGGCGTCACCGTCCATTACCTGGAGGACGACCAGGTCAACGCCTTCGCCACCCTGGGCGGGCATGTCTTCTTCTTCCGCGGGCTGCTGCAGCGCATGCCCGACGAGAACGCGCTGGCCATGGTCATGGCCCACGAGATGGCCCATGTCGCCAACCGCGACCCGGCTGCCGCGCTGGGCGGGACGCTGCTGCTGCAGTTGGTTCTGGCGGTCGTGCTGAACAACGCGCCGGAGTCCCTGGAAGGGCTGATCTACGGCCCCAACGCTCTGCTCCTGAGCGACTTCAGCCGCGATGCGGAGCGCCTGGCCGACCGCGATGCCTTGGCGGCGGTGGCGGCGCTCTACGGCCACGGGGCCGGCGCCGCCACGATCTTCGAGGTTTTCCTCGAGGAGGCCGCCCGGACCGGGACCAGCGAGCCGCCCGCGTTCCTCAGCACGCACCCGCTCAACAAGGAGCGGATCGGTGCGCTGAACGCCCTCGCGCGGCAGCGGGGCTGGGCCCTCGAAGGCGCGCTCACACCTTTGCCCCCGGCACTCGCCCGCCTGCGGGCGAAGCCTTAGAGGCCGTCTTGGCGCCTCGTATCGGCCTAAAAAGGCGCCGGATCAGGCCTCTTCTCGCAGAGTGATGTCGACCATCAGCGCGCTGGCCAGTGCTTCGAGGGCGTGGCGCAGCTGGTCCTCGCCCAGGCGTGCGGGGGCGCGGACCCGGGCCCGGGCGTAGAACAGGCTGCCCCCGCCCATGGGGGCGCCCCGGATGTCGGTTTCCATCTCCTCGACGCTGACGCCGTGTTCCGCCAGGCAGTGGGAAATGTCGCGCAGAATTCCCGGGTGGTCCGGCCCCACGAGGTCGAGATTAAGCAGCGGGCCGGCGGGCGGCGCATCCTCCGCCGCCTCCTCGACCATCAGGTGAAAGCCCTCCTCGTCGAGCGCCGTCAGCGCGGTCTTGAGGGAGGCGACCTTGCCGCCGGGGATTTCGACCCTGGCGACACCGGCGAACTTCTCGGCCAGATGCGCCATGCGGCTTTCCAGCCAGTTTCCGCCTTCCCGGGCTACTGTTTCGGACAGCCGCTCGACCACGCCTGGCCGGTCCCTGGCGATGAAGCTCAGGACGAGTGTCTTTGCCATGGTTCCTCTCTCGGCGCGCCGTGCGCCCCTCTCTCCGCACGACCTTATCAAGGGCAGAACGCCACCGCCAGCCCCCGAGAAGCGCAAACCGGCGCCGTGAGGATGACGTCGCGGGCCAACCCGCTAGCCCGACCGGGACAGTCCCCTGGGCTTGACCTCGCGCCATATCCGCGCGTGCGAAGCGCGGCGCGCCTGCTCCAGTTCGAAATCCATCTGCAACCGCAGCCAGAAGTCCTCCGCGGTGCTGAAATAGCGGGCCAGGCGCAGCGCGGTGTCCGCCGTGACGGCCCGATCGCCGCGCACGATGTCGCCGATCCGCCGCGGCGCGACGCCGATGTCCCGGGCGACGCGAGTCTGGCTCAGGCCGAGCGGCGCGAGAAACTCGTCGCGCAGCACATCGCCGGGGTGGGGATGCGGCGGCGCGGCCGCCTCCCAGTGCTCGCCGCCTGCCGCGGCCTCCAGGCTGTGGCGATCCTGTGCCGAGAGGGGAAGGTCCTCCGGCACCGTGGGCGGCGTGAACTGCACCTCGGTCGCGAGGCCGGCTTCCTTCCAGGCCAGAATGCCGCCTTGAAGGTTGTGGACCAGCGGATGTCCCGCCTGAAGCAGCTGCTTGCCGGCCGCCGCCGACCGCTTGCCAACCGCGCAATGGATGACCAGCTTCTTGCCCGGGATCCGCGGGAAGCGGTCCGGATCGAAAACCGACAAGGGGACCAGCAGCGATCCCGGGATATGCTCCTGCTCGTATTCGGAGGTTTCGCGGACGTCCACCAACACCGCCTCGCCGTCGTCCATCCAGCGGTCGACCGTGGCGGACTCTATCTCGATGACCTGCGACCCCGCGTCTGTGCCCATGCGTCTGCCCTCCCCGTGGTGCGAACCAGCCATGGTAGCACTGAACGCCGGCGTTCCGTCCAGCCCGGATCCGGTTTCAGGCCTTCAAGCGGCTACGGCCCAGGAAAAACCAGATCAGGGCAAGAAGCTGCGCCGCCGTGAAAATGCCGAAACCGATCTGATAGCCGCGCGGGTCGTATCCGCCGGTGGCCGTCGTCGGAAACAGGTCGATGATCTCTCCGATCGCGTACTGCACGCCGAAAGCGGACATGAAGATCAGAAGGTTCATCGCCGTGTTGGCCCGGCCCGACAGCTCGGCGCCGAAATAGGACGAGAGCCAGGGGTAGGCGAGGATGGCGGCCTGTCCGGTCATTCCGAACACCACCCACAAGAGCAGGGTCACGGAGGTCCATTGAAGCACGATCGCCAGCTCGGCGCAGAAGAAGACGAGCAGGAAGCAGATCATGACGGTCAGGAGATCGACCCCGCGGCGCACGAACCAGTCCGCCACGGCGCCGCTCAGCAGGATACCGACCAGGAACGCGGCCGCCATGTACATCAGGTGGGTTGCCACGCCGCTCCGGTCGAAACCGGCGACATCCCGGAACCAGGGGCCGGACCACAGGGTCTGGATGCCGATATGCGTCCCGGCGCTGGTCGCCAACAGGGGCGCCAGGCGCCAGAAGGCGGGGTCCTTGTAGATCCTGACGAGGGAGGCGATCTGCCCTGCGAAGCCTCCGCCGGCCGCGGCCGTCGACCGCTCCGGCACGGCGAAGAAGACGAGCGCGGCCACCGCGAGCGTGATCGCCGCCAGAAACAGGAACACCGCCCGCCAGCCGACCGCCTGCACGGCGATTTCCACCGGCACGGTCGCGACCAGGATGCCCAGCGCCCCGAAGGCCATGACGCAGGCGTTGGCGAGCGCGCGCCGCGCCTCCGGGACCCAGAGGACGACCGCCTTGAACCCGCTCATCAGGCCGCCCGCGAACCCCAGGCCGATCAGCGCCCGGGCGGCGGTCAGCGTCATGGCGCCCTCGGCGAGCGAGAACAGGAGGGACCCGGCGGCCGCGCAGCACAGCAGCGCTGCTTGTACCCGCCGCGGGCCGTGACGATCGAGCAGTACGCCCAGCGGCAGCTGGAAGGCGGCAAAGGCAAAGAGATAGGCCGCGGTCAAGAGCCCGAGCTCGCCCGCCGTCAAGCCGATATCGGAGACCAGGTTCGGGGCGACGACCGCGTTGACGGAGCGGAACAGGTAGGACAGGAAGTAGCCCAGGGCGAAGGGCCCCAGGACGATCAGGGCCGTGGCCGCGGTGCCAAGCGGCTTCGAAGCTCCGGAACTGGACGTCAAGGCTGAGGGTCCCGTTTCAGGCGCTCGTATCAAGCGTCAGGCGACCGGAACTCCGAATATCCATCCCCGACCGACGTGCGCGTTGCATCCAAAGCGGGGCAGCCTAGTACAGAGACCCCGCCATAGGAAGGCGGGTCCACGCCCCCGGGGCCGGCGCGCGCCCGGCCGCTGCGCGATCGTCTTGGCGCCCTGAGGCAGGTGGAACCCCATGCCCGCCTTGTCACCCCGCGCCCCCGGGCGTAAGTAAGCCCCATGAGCGACCGTCTGACCATCGCGCTGGCCCAGCTCAACCCGACCATGGGGGCGATCGAGGCCAACGCGGACCTGATCCGCGAGGCCCGCGCCACGGCGGCGTCCCAGGGCGCGGACCTGGTGGTCGGGACCGAGCTCTGCATCACCGGCTATCCGCCTGAGGATCTGGTGCTCAAGCCCTCGTTCCTGGCGGCGAGCCGCGCGGCGGTGGAGGCCCTGGCCGCCGAAACGGCGGACGGCGGACCGGCGCTTCTGGTCAGCGCGCCTTGGCGCGAGGAGGGGGTGGAGAGCGGCCCCCTGCGCCGGCACGTCTACGACGCGGCACTCCTGCTCGACGGCGGCGAGATTCAGGCGCTGCGCTTCAAGCACGACCTGCCGAACTACAGCGTGTTCGACGAGAAGCGGGTGTTCAAGGCAGGGCCGCTGCCCGGCCCGGTCAACTTCCGCGGCGTGCGCCTTGGGGTCATGATCTGCGAGGACATGTGGGCCCCGGACGTGGCCGAGTGCCTGGAGGAATCCGGTGCCGAGATCCTGATCGTGCCAAACGGCAGCCCCTACGAAATGGACAAGTTCGACCAGCGCCTGCAGCTCGCCGTCGCCCGGGTCACCGAGACCGGCCTGCCGCTGGTCTACGTGAACCAGGTGGGCGGCCAGGACGAGCTGGTCTTCGACGGCGCCTCCTTCGTGCTCGACGCCGGCTGCCGGCTGCGCGCCCAGCTGCCGTCTTTCGAGACCGCCCTGGTGACGACCCACTGGCGGCGCGGTCTGGAGGATGTCTGGACCTGCGAGGACGCGGCGGTGAGCCCGCCGGAAACCGGCCTGGAGCCGGTCTACCGCGCGCTGGTCCTGGGCCTGCGCGACTACGTCGACAAGAACGGCTTTCCGGGGGTCGTGCTCGGCCTATCGGGCGGCATCGATTCCGCGCTTTCGGCGGCGATCGCGGTCGACGCGCTGGGCCCGGCGCGCGTGCACTGCGTCATGATGCCTTCGCCCTACACCAGCCGGGACAGCCTGGAAGACGCCGCCGAGGCGGCGCGCCTGCTGGGCGTCCGGCTCGACGAGATCGGCATCGAGCCGGCCATGGCCGCCTTCGAGACCATGCTGCGGCCGATGTTCGACGGCCGCGAGGCCGACATCACCGAGGAGAACGTCCAGGCCCGCTCGCGGGGCGTTACCCTGATGGCGCTCTCCAACAAGCTCGGCCACATGGTGCTTTCGACGGGCAACAAGTCGGAGATGTCGGTCGGCTACGCCACGCTCTACGGCGACATGTGCGGCGGCTTCAACGTGCTGAAGGACGTCTACAAGACCATGGTCTACAGGCTGGCCGGCTGGCGCCCGAGCGGACCATCACCAAGGCGCCCTCGGCCGAGCTCAAGCCCGACCAGACGGATCAGGATTCCCTGCCGCCCTACGATCAGCTCGACGACATGCTGCACTGCCTGATCGAGGGCGAGATGCCGGTCTCGGAGATCGCCGAGCGGGGCCACGACCAGGCCACGGTCAACCGGGTCTGGCGCATGTTGGAAAACTCCGAATACAAGCGCCGCCAGGCCGCCCCCGGCGTCAAGGTCACGGCCCGCGCCTTCGGCCGCGACCGCCGCTATCCGATCACCAACGCCTTCAAGGGCCCGCGTTAGGGGAAAGCCTCGGCCATGGACCGGCGGGAGCGCTTCTGGTACCACTCCCTGGCCCTCGGGGCGTGACGCCACAATCGACCGACGCCATCTCACGTGACCATCCAGCTCACCGATACGCTGACGCGCAAGAAGGAGATCTTCGCGCCGCTCGACCCCGAGAACGTGCGCTTCTACGTCTGCGGGCCGACGGTCTACGATCTGGCGCACATCGGCAATGCCCGGCCGGTGGTCGTCTTCGACGTGCTGTTCCGCTTGCTGCGCCACGTCTACGGGGAGAGCCACGTGACCTATGCGCGCAACATCACGGACGTCGACGACAAGATCATCAAGGCGGCGGCCGACAACGGCGAGCCGATCGACGCGCTGACCGCGCGCACCGCCAAGGCCTTCCACGAGGACATGGCGGCGCTTGGCGCCCTGGAGCCGACGGTCGAGCCGCGCGCGACCGGGCACATCCCGCAGATGGTCGCGCTGATCGAACGGCTGATCGAAAAAGGCCATGCCTATGCGGCCGAGGGCCACGTGCTCTTCTCGGTGCCTTCGATGCCGGCCTACGGGCGCCTCTCCGGTCACAACCGGGAGGAGCTGGTCGCCGGCGCGCGGGTCGAGGTGGCGCCCTACAAGCAGGACTCGGCCGACTTCGTGCTGTGGAAGCCGTCTTCGCCCGAGCAGCCCGGCTGGGACAGCCCCTGGGGCCGCGGCCGGCCCGGCTGGCACGTCGAGTGCTCGGCCATGAGCGCCGAGCACCTGGGCGAGACCTTCGACCTGCACGGCGGCGGCCAGGACCTGATCTTTCCGCACCACGAGAACGAGATCGCGCAGAGCCTCTGCGGCACCGAGGGCAGCTTCGCGCGCCATTGGGTGCACAACGGCTATGTCGTGGTCGAGGGCGAGAAGATGTCCAAGTCTCTGGGCAACTTCTTCACGGTGCGTCAGCTCCTGGAGGAGGGGGTGAGGGGCGAGGCGATCCGCCTCACTCTGCTCACCGGCCACTACCGCCAGCCGCTCGACGTGACTCGCGAGAAGCTCAAGGAATCCAAGGCCCAGCTCGACGGCTTCTACGGCGCGTTGCGCAGGGTGGATGGTATCCAAGCCGCCGGGGCGCAACCGTCGGCCGGACTGGTCGAGGCGCTCGAGGACGATCTCAACACGCCGGCGGCGCTGGCCGAGCTGCACGAGAGCACCGGCGCCCTCAACCGCGCCCAGGATCCAGCGGAACAGGCGCGCCTTAAGGGCGAGCTGCAGGCCGGCGCCCGACTGCTCGGCCTGTTGGAGGCCGACCCGGAGGCCTGGTTCAAGGGCGACGGGGTCGAGACCGACGCGGCCCGGATCGAATCTCTGATCGAGGCCCGCACCGAGGCCCGCAAGGCCAAGGATTTCGCCGAGGCCGACCGCATCCGCGACGAGCTGAAGGCCAAGGGCATCGTCCTGGAGGACACGCCGCAGGGCACGATCTGGAAGCGGGGTGATTGACGGGAAGAGGAGTTCGCCATGTTGCTGCAGGACAAAGTCGCCGTGATCACCGGGGGCGCCTCGGCGCTCGGCATCGGCCGGGCAGCGGCGCGGCTCTTCGTCCGACACGGCGCGCGGGTGGCGATTCTTGATCTGGCCGAGGAAGAGCCCGAGAAAGTGGCGGCCGAGCTCGGCGAGGAGCACGCCGGCTATGTCTGCGACGTGCGCCAGCGCGCGGCCTGCCTCGAGACGGTCGAGGCGGTCGCCGGGCGCTTCGGCGCGATCGACGTCCTGATCGGCAATGCCGGGATCGTCTACGGCACGCCGATCAAGGAGATCGCCCCCGAGGAGTACGACTTGGTGCTCGACGTCAACCTGCGGGGCAACTTCCAGATGGCCCAGGCTGTCGTGCCCCACCTCGAGGCGCGCGGCGGCGGCGCGATGGTCTTCGTCTCCTCGATCGCCGGCCAGGTCGGCGGCGGGTTGTTCGGACGCTCGCACTATGCCGCGGCCAAGTCGGGCATCTTCGGCCTGGCCAAGGCGCTGGCGCGCGAGCTGGCGCCCCTGGGCATCCGCTCCAACGCCATCGCCCCGGGGGTCATCGACAACGACTTCTCCAAGGGCCGCATGACCCGGGCCGACAAGGACCGTATCGCCAAGACCGTGCCGCTCGGGCGCCTGGGCACCTCGGAGGACGTTGCGGACGCCTGCCTCTACCTCGCCTCGGACCTGTCCGCCTACGTCACCGGTCAGGTGCTCTCGGTCAACGGCGGCCTGCACATCTACTGATACTGATACTGAGCACGGCTGGCGCCGCTTCACCGAAAATTCACCATAGCCTGCGACAAGCAAGCGGCCTGTTCCGCGTCCGTCGGACGCAGCGGCGCGGGCTCTGCTGCCCGCCAGGAGGCCGAGGGGACCAATGCCGGAGGT
>CAMYKD010000101.1 GCA_947258885.1 uncultured Kiloniellales bacterium
AGGCAGATCCCGGCCTTGTCCGGGTCGCAGGGCCCCGGCGAGAGCACCAGGCCCTCGGGTTCGCGCGCCAGGGCGTCGTCCACCGTAATGGCGTCGTTGCGCTCCACCTCGACCTCGGCCCCCAGCTCCCCCAGGAAGTGGAACAGGTTGTAGGTGAAGCTGTCGTAGTTATCGATCAATAGAAACATATCAATTGCTTGGGCGACGATCTTTCGAGTTTCGTTTAGCTTTCGTCCCTTCGTTATATCAGCTTGATTCGGCGGACGGAAGAAAGTCCAGGGAAGAAAGTCCGCGGCCTCCCCGCGCCCGCGCGGTCCGGCTTGTTCGGAGAAAATTAGGGTCAGACCCTATTTACCGGAAATTGGGGTCTGACCCTAATTTTCGCTTGTCTGCCGCCATCCAAACCTTCCCCGGTCCAGGAGAAGGCTTCCTGGCCTTCAAGCGATTGCCCTTCGGCACTCCCTGCACCCGCGGGGGCGGCGTGTTCGGAGAATATTTACCATATTGGGCCATGAGTGCTAGCGCGTGGCGCATGACCGGGTATCCTGTCCGCGCAAAATCCCTGCACCTGTCGAGGCCGCCCGTAGCGCCCCCATGACCGATCCCAAGCGTCACCGCGATACCGCCAGACAGGCCCGGGCCACCGTAAGGGCCCAGCGCTGGGCCATGAAGCACCGGCCCAAGGAGCCGCCGCGCCGGCGCCGGCCTTTCCTGGTCGCGTCCGTGGTGACGCTGGGGGCGCTGCTGGCCGGCACCCTGGTGGGCACGGAGCTCCGGCGCGCCGACCGGCTTCCCGGGGCGGTCGAGCGGGCCCTGGAGGCCGCCGGCTTCGCCGCCGGAGAGCGCGGCGCCTGGGTGATCGCCCTGGGGCCGGAGGCGGATCCGGAGACGGCTCCAGAGACGGCGGCGGATCCCGAGGCCGTGCTGGTGCCGGCGGCGGGACCCGAAGGGCCGGTGACCGGCGGCTTCCTCTTCGAGGAGCCGCTGCTGCCGGAGGAGCCGGTGCCGGGCCGCAGCCCCGAGGAGATCGAGGCGATGGTGCGCCAGGCCGGACTCGCCCCCCTGGCCGCGCCGCGGGACGCCACGCCCGCCCGGCCGCTGTGGCGGCGGAACGCGGTCGAGATCCTCGATACCGGCGAGCGGCCGATGATCGCGGTGGTGATCGACGACCTCGGCGTCAACCCGGTCAACGCCCGGCGCGCGGTCGCCCTGCCCGGGCCGCTCACGCTGTCCTTCATGACCTATGCCGAGGGGCTGGGGCCGCTGACCGCCAAGGCGCGCGCCGCCGGCCACGAGCTGATGCTCCACGTGCCGATGGAGCCGCGCGACCCCGCCTGGGACCCGGGGCCCAACGTGCTGTCCTCGGGCCTCGGCGAGGGCGAGCTGCAGCGCCGCCTCGAGTGGGGCCTGGGGCGCTTCGAGGGCTACGTCGGCATCAACAACCACATGGGCAGCCGCTTCACCGGCTCGCTTCTCGGCATGGCCCAGGTCATGGCCGAGCTCCGGTCGCGGGGGCTGCTGTTCATCGACTCCATGACCTCGGGCGCGAGCCTGGGCATCGGCCTGGCGCGGCGCATGGGCGTGGCCCACGCCTCTCGCGATATCTTCCTCGACAACGAGCCGGAGGACCCGGAAGCGATCCGCCGGCAGCTCGCCAAGCTGGAGCGGATCGCCCGGCGCCGCGGCGCCGCCATCGCCATCGGCCATCCCCACGATACGACGCTCGAAGTCCTGGCCGAGTGGTTGCCGGAGCTGGAAACCCGCGGCTTCGCGCTCGCGCCGATCAGCGCCATCGTCCGCCGCAAGACCGAAACGGCCGCCGGGGGCGAGGGCGGCGGCCAGGCCGCGGCCCGCCCTAGCGCAGCCGCCAATCCGAACTGACGGAACCGATCGCCTCGGCGGCCAGCCACGCTGCGAGCGAAAACGGGGACTGGCTCGACTTCGTGCCTGTCCCCCTTTTCGCGGACCGGCTGGCCGCGATGCCGGCGGTAGTCCGGGAAAGCGGGACAGGCACACCTTTTCGCTCACGCGAAAACGAGCCAGTCCCGGTTTCCCTCTGTTCGAGGCGGGTCGGGACGGAGACGCGCGCCTACCTCACCTGCCAGTCCGAGGCGACCTTGCCGATCGGCTCGGCGGCGGTCATCGTGAAGCCGCTCATGCGCCAGACGACGGTCGCGCCGGTTCCGCTATGGCGCCAGACGATGTCGGAGAGGCCGTCGCCGTTGGTGTCGCGCAGCTGCTCGACGGTCCAGGCGAGCGGCGGCGCGCCGATCGATCGATGGTCGGCAAGGGCGAGCCCGTCCATCTGCCAGACGACCGTGTTGCCGGTCTCCGTGTTGCCGGTCTCCGAATTGTGCCAGAGGATATCCGCCTTGCCGTCGCCGTTGAAGTCGCCGGTGCCGGCGATCCGCCAGGCGAGCGGCGGCCTGCCGATCGAGCCCGCCTCGAGCAGCGTCTCGCCGTCCATCAGCCAGATGCTCGTTTGGCCGGTCGACCGGTTGTGCCACAGCAGGTCCGCCTTGCCGTCGCCGTCGAAGTCGCCCTCGACCCGCTCGGCGCCGTCGAAGCGCTGGGCGAAGACGCCCGAGCCGTCGCCGTCCTGGTCGTCCTGGTAATAGCTATAGCTCTGCCAGGCCACGACAAAGTCGCCGTCGGCGTCCATGGCGACGGCCGGGACCGTTTGCGTATGCTCCGTGAAGGTATTCACCTGGAACTCCTCGCCCTGGGCCACGCCCGCGGCATCGAAGCGCTGTGCGAAGACGCCGGTACCAGCGCCGTCCTGGTCGTAACTCGTCCACGCCACAACGAAGTCGCCGTCGGCGTCCATAGCAACCTTTGGTAAAGTCTGGCCGGAGCCAGATATGCCGCCAAATCCAACAAACGTATTGACCTGGAACTCAGACCCCTGGGGAGTGCCGCCGGCATCGAAACGCTGTGCGAGGATGCCATGGGGCGAGCCGTTACTTGTCCAAGCGACCACGAAACCCCCATCAGGATCGACGCCGACCGACGTACGTTTTTGTTGACTAGCGGTCGTGGTGTTGACCTGAAACTCGCCGCCCTGGGGTTCGCCTGCAGCGCTGTAGCGCCGGGCGAAGATGCCCAATGTATCGCCCGAGCCCCGGCCGTCCCACGTCACGACGAAGTCGCCGTCGGCGTCCATGGCCACGGAACCACGTCTCTGGTCCGCAATCCATACCACGACGAAATCGCCGTCGGCATGCATGGCGACGGAGGGACTTGATCCGGAGGGATTTGATCCGTAGGAAACCTGGAATTCTCCGTCCTGGGGCTTGCCTGCCGCGTTGTAGCGCCGGGCGAAGATGCCCAATGTATCGCCCGGGCCCCGGCCGTCCCACGTCACGACGAAGTCGCCGTCGGCGTCCATGGCCACGGAACCACGTCTCTGGTTGCCGGCGGTCGTAGTGGCGACCTGGAATTCGCCGCTTTGGGGCTCGCCAGACGCATTGTAGCGCTGGGCGAAGACGCCCCAGCCGTCGCCGTCCTGGCCGTAACTCGCCCACACCACGACGAAATCGCCGTCGGCGTCCATGGCGACGGCCGGTCCGGCTTGATCGCCAACCGTCGTCGTATTGACCTGGAACTCGGGGCCGAGGCGGTCGCCGGGGGCGGCCTGGGCAGCCGCCACGGGCGTCAGGCAGGTGGCGGCGAGGAGGGTAAGCGCGAAGCGTTTGGGGGTCTTGGTCTGGAGCATGGCCGTTCCTTTCGCGTTGCAAGGCACTCGTTCGGGGCGAACGGAGACGCAAAGGCCCGAAGGCCTGGGCATCAGCCGGCAACTCCCTCTCCAGAGGTCCTCGGCGGAACGACCTGTTGTCGGCGGGCTTCGTCCACCCGCGGGAACGAGACTAGCCCAGGAGCGTTTACACTTCGCTAACGGGTTGTGGTATTTTTTGGCGTGAAGCGGGCGGGGAGAGGAAAGCGAGCGAAAACGGGGACTGGCTCGACTTCGTGCCTGTCCCCCTTTTCGCGGACCGGCCGGCCGCGGTGTCGGCAGCCTGCCTGGGCGGCCCGGGAAAGAGGGACAGGCACCGTTCGCCTGGCGTCGAACGGAGCCAGTCCCTGTTTCCCTGCGGCTTTCGAGGCAGACCGGGGAAGCGGGAGTCCTTCGTAGTGCCTCAGACGCCGGGCGCGGCCATCCGGCCGCTTGGCTTCGCTCGCACTCGCTCGCGGGGCCGCGGTCGCGGGTGAGTCTTCAGTAGTCCCTCAAACGCCGGGCGGGCGCCTCCGCGCCCTTGGCTTCGCTCGCACTCGCTCGCGGGGCCGCGGTCGCGGCCCTGGGTGCATCCTGTTCGCGATTTGGGTTCGGAGGCCGCCGCGCCCTAGCCCCGGTGGGCGGCGAAGCGGACGGCTTCCTGGGCGGCGCGGAGGAGCGCCCGGGCCTTGCTGCGGCTCTCCTGGTATTCGCCTTCGGGGCTGCTGTCGGCGACGATGCCGCCGCCGGCCTGGACGTACATCGTGCCGTCCTTGACCACCGCGGTGCGCAGGGCGATGCAGGTGTCCATGGCGCCGCCGGCGCCGAAGTAGCCGACCGCGCCGGCGTAGAGGCCGCGCCGCTCGGGCTCGAGCTCCTCGATGATCTCCATGGCCCGCACCTTGGGCGCGCCCGAGACGGTGCCCGCCGGGAAGCCGGCGACCAGCGCGTCCATGGCGTCGTACTTGGGGTCGAGCTCGCCCTCGACGTTGGAGACGATGTGCATGACGTGGCTATAGTACTCGATCGCGTTGCGCTGGGTCACCTCGACCGTGCCGACCCGCGCCACGCGGCCCACGTCGTTGCGCCCCAGGTCGAGCAGCATCAGGTGCTCGGCCAGCTCCTTGGGGTCCGAGAGCAGGTCCTCGGCCAGCTTCAGGTCCCCGGCGTGGTCGCGCCCGCGCGGCCGGGTGCCGGCGATCGGGCGGATCGTCACCTTGCCGTCGCGCAGGCGGACCAGGATCTCCGGGCTCGAGCCCACGACCGCGAAGCCGCCCAGCTCGAGGAAGAACAGGAAGGGCGAGGGGTTGAGCCGCCGGAGCGAGCGGTAGAGCGAGAAGGGCGGCAGGCGGAAGGGCAGGGCGAAGCGCTGGGAGAGCACGACCTGGAAGACGTCGCCGGCGAAGATGTACTCCTTGGCCCGCTCGACCATGGCGTGGAACTTCGCGCGGCTCATGTTCGAGGCGGGCTCGGGCAGGGCGTCGGGGCCCTGGGTCGGCTCGTGCCGGTAGGGCAGCGAGCGCTGGAAGTCGTCGACGATGTCGGCCAGGCGCGCGCAGGCCTGCTCGTAGGCCGCCTCGGCGCCGGTGCCGCCCCGTGGCCAGACCGGGGTGATCACGGTGACCAAGTCCTCGACCCGGTCGAAGACGGCGATCACGCCCGGCCGGAAAAAGAGGCCGTCGGGCAGGCCCAGCACGTCCGGGTTCTCGTCCGGAATGCGCTCCATCAGGCGCACCGTGTCGTAGCCCAGGTAGCCGAGCAGGCACGACGCCATGGGCGGCAGGCCGGCCGGCAGGTCGATGCGCGACTCGGCGACCAGCGCGCGCAGGGTTTCGAGCGCGTCGCCCTCGAGCGGCTCGAAGGCCGCCTCGTCGAAGCGGGCCGAGCGGTTGATCTCGGCGCGCTCGCCGAAGCAGCGCCAGATCACGTCCGGCTTCAGGCCGATGAAGGAGTAGCGGCCGATCGTGGCACCCCCCTCGACGGACTCGAAGAGGCAGCTGAAGCGCCGGCCGTCGGCCAGCTTGAGGAAGGCGGAAACGGGCGTTTCCAGGTCGGCGACCAGGGTCGTCCAGACGACCTGCGGCCGTCCGTCCTCGTAGGCGGGCCGAAAGCCGTCGAGGTCCGGGGTCGCCTGCATGGCTGGCGCTAGTACCGGAAGTCGGAAGTTCGTGAGTCACCCCCACCCCAAGCGTTCGGCCGGCTTACGCGGCGCCACCGGCGCCACGCTCCGCCCGAACCCCCCGTCGAGGGGGAGGGGGCGACCCAGTGGTCTGCCTTGACGTTCCCTCCCCCCTTGCGGGGGAGGGTCAGGGAGGGGGGGGTATCACTCATTTCCAAGTCCTCGGTACTAGAGCGTCGCCGCGGTCTCTTCGACCACGCGCTCGTAGACCCGCACGCCCGTCTGCTCCCGCAGGGCCGAGATGAAACCGGACAGCAGGTCGTTCTGCAGGGACTCGGCCAGGGTCTCCTGAAGGCCGGCCACCGCCTCCGCCGTCTCCTGGGAGGGCCCCACCGGCCGGATCTCGGTCAGCCTGGCCACGAGATAGCCGTCCTGGGCCGCGGCGGTGGTGACCTCGCCCTTGTCGATCTCGAACAGCTTCGCGGCCAGCTCCCGCGACGGCAGGCCCGCGGTCTCGGTCTGCTGGCGGGTGACCGGGTCCGTGACCGTCACGCTCAGGCCCTCGGCCTCGGCGACGGCGGCCATCGCCTCGCCGTCCTCGATGCGCTTGGCCAGGGTCTCGGCGCGCTCGCGGGCCAGACGGTCCTCTTCGAGATCCTTCCAGAGAGCCGCGACCTCGTCGCGCACCTCGTCGAGCGGCCGGGTCGCGGCCGGCGTTATGCCGTCGACCCGCACCGAGAAGTAGTTGCCGTCGCGGGTCTCGGTCAGCAGGCTGTCCTGGCCCGGTTCGGTCTGGAACACCGCCTGGCTGAATTCGCCGAGCGGCGGCAAACCGGGGACCGCCGCGCCCGCCGGGTCCTTTCCGGCGGCGTCGATGGCGGGCAGGCGGCGCAGCTCCAGCTGCAGCAGCTCGGCGGCCTCTTCGAAGGTGGCGCCGCTGCCCAGCTCCGCGTCCAGCTCGTTGGCGATCTCGACCATCCTGTCGACCGCTTCGCGCATCGCGAGATCGCCCGCCAGCTCGTCGCGCACGGCGTCGAAATCGGGCTCGCTGCCCGGCTCTATCTTGGCGACGTGCAGGATGTGCCAGCCGAAGGGGCTCTGGACCGGCGCGCTGCTCGCTCCCGCGTCGAGCGCGAAGGCGGCGTCGGCCAGCACCGGGAGCTGGGCGGCCATGTCGTCGCGGCTCATCAGGCCCAGGTCCACCGGGTCCCTGCCCTGCGTGGACCGGGACACCTCGGCAAAGGCCGCGCCGCCGTCCAGCTGCCTCTTGGCGTCGCTGGCCGCGGTTTCGTCGAGATAGACGATCTGCTGCACGGCGCGTTTCTCGGGCACCCGGAACTCCTCCTGCCGGGCCTCGAACTCCGCGCGCAGATCCTCTTCGGACAGGGAGACCTCCTTGGCCAGATCCTCGGCCTGGAGCCAGATCAGGGTGACGCTCCTGTATTCCGGGGCCTGGAAGCGGTCGGCATGCTCGCCGTGTATCTTCTCCAGGTCCGCCGCCGAGGGGGCGGGCAGCTCGGGCAGGCTGTCGCGGCCGATCCGCAGCGTTTCGGCCACCCGGCGCTCCTGCTGGTAGGCGTGGAGGGCCTCGGCCAGGGCCCGCGGGGCCGCGCCGGTGCCGGCGATCGCCTCTATGATGTGCTGGCGCTTGATGTCGCCGCTCAGGCTGGCGATGAACTGCGGCTCGCTCAGGCTGTTGCTCCGAAGGACCTGTTCGAAGCGAAAGCGGTCGAAGTCGCCCTGTTCGTTCTGGAAGACCGGCTGTTCGAGGATGCGCCTGCGCACCTCGTCGTCGCCGACGATCATGCGCAGGGTCTCGGCCTGCTGCTCGAACAGCGCGCGCGTGATCATCTGCTGGATGATCTGGTCGACGATGCCCAGCGCCTGGGCCTGGGCGACGTCGAAGTTCACGCCGAAACGCTGGCGCAGATTGTTCATTTCCCGCGCCAGGTCGCGGCTGAACTCCGCCTGGGTGATCTTGATGCCGCCGACCTCGGCCACGGCCGTGACCTGCTGGCCGGGACGGAAGATGTCGCCGATACCCCAGACCGCGAAGCTCAGGATGAGCAGGCTGAAGAGAAGACCGACAAGGACCTTGGCGACCTTTGTGCGCATCTGAATCAGCATGACGGGCGGCTTTCCTCAATGGGCGGCGGGGTCGCGGCGGAATCGCGGGCCCTGCGGGCACCGGCGGCCAGGGCGCGGCATATTAGAAAGCGGGCAGGCGCGCGGCAACCCGCAATTCGGGCACCCTGGCCAGCCGCGCCAATCTCATGTTAGTTAGGCGGGACGTCACGGCGAAGGAGGGCGGACATGCCGCGCAAGCTGATCGCGGGTAACTGGAAGATGAACGGCCTCAGGGGCACGGGCGGGGAGCTGGCCCGGGACCTGGCGGCGCGCGCCCGGTCCGCGGCGCCGGGCTGCGACCTTCTGGTCTGTCCGCCGGCCCCGCTCCTGATTCCGGTCGGCGAGGCCCTGGCGGGCAGCCCGGTCCAGCTGGGCGCCCAGGACTGCCATGCCGAGCCTTCGGGCGCCCACACCGGGGACATCGCCGCGCCGATGCTCGCCGATGCCGGCTGCAGCCACGTCATCGTCGGCCATTCCGAACGGCGCAGCGATCACGGCGAAAGCGACGCGGAGGTGCGGGCCAAGGCGGCGGCCGCGGCGGCGGCCGGCCTCGTCCCGATCGTCTGCGTCGGCGAGACCGAGGCCGAACGGACGGCGGGGCGCGCGCTCGCGGTGATCGAAAGCCAGGTCCGCGGCTCCCTACCCCAAGGCAGCGGGGCCGGCCCGCCGGTCGTGGCCTACGAGCCGGTCTGGGCGATCGGCACCGGCAAGACCGCGACCGCCGGGGATATCGCCGAAGCCCACGGCCATATTCGCGACCTGTTGCGGGAGATCCTGGGCCGGGCGGCGGGCGATTCGGTGCGGATCCTCTACGGCGGCTCCGTCAAGCCGGACAACGCGGCCGAGATCCTGGCGGTGGACGACGTGGACGGCGCGCTGGTCGGCGGCGCCAGCCTGAAGGCCGACGATTTTTGGGCCATCGGGGCCAGTTGTCCCTAGCTATCCCGGCCGGGAAGGACTAAATAGCGGGTCGACCCGGCGCCCCCGGGGACCACAGCAATACTGAGAGCCGTCATGAGCAACGTCGTGCTTGTCATCCATCTGCTTCTCGCCCTTGCCCTGATCGGCGTCGTGCTGCTCCAGCGCAGCGAGGGCGGCGGCCTGGGTATCGGCGGCGGCGGCGGTGGCGGCGGCGGCATGAGCGGCTTCCTGACCGGCAGCAGCACGAAGACCCTGCTGACCCGCACGACGGCCATCCTGGCCGCCTGCTTCATGGTGACCAGCCTGTTGCTGACCTGGATCGAAGGCCGGTCCACCGAACGGCAATCGATCCTCGATGCGCCGGTGAGCGCGCCGGCCGAGCCGGTCCCGGAGATCCCGCAAGGACCCACGGTACCGGTCGAATAGGCGCGCCATGGCCGGCGCCTCTCCGCGCCGCGGAAGGAGGGCCGGTCTTTTTTGCCCGAGGCCGTGACGCGGGGCTTGCTCCGCCCGGCCGATCCATCGATATTGTCCCTCCATGGCGCGATTCATATTCGTCACCGGCGGCGTGGTCTCCTCACTCGGAAAAGGTCTCACCTCCGCGGCCCTCGGGGCCCTTCTCCAGGCGCGCGGCTTCAAGGTGCGCCTGCGTAAGCTCGACCCCTATCTGAACGTCGACCCGGGCACCATGAGCCCGTACCAGCACGGCGAGGTCTACGTCACCGACGACGGCGCGGAGACCGACCTGGATCTCGGTCACTACGAGCGCTTCACCGGGGTCCCGTCGCGCCGCAGCGACAACGTGACGACCGGCCAGATCTATTCCAAGGTCATCGCGCGCGAGCGGCGCGGCGACTATCTGGGCGCCACCGTGCAGGTCATTCCGCACGTCACCGACGCCATCAAGGACTTCGTCCGCGCCGACGTGACCGACGAGGACTTCGTGGTCTGCGAGATCGGCGGCACCGTGGGCGACATCGAGGGCCTGCCGTTCCTCGAGGCGATCCGCCAGCTCGGCAACGAGCTGGGCCGGGACGGCGCCATGTTCATCCACCTGACCCTGCTGCCCTACATCGCCTCGGCCGGCGAGCTCAAGACCAAGCCGACCCAGCACTCGGTCAAGGAGCTGCAGAGCCTCGGCATCCAGCCGGACGTCCTCGTCTGCCGGTCGGAGCACGAGATCGGCGAGGACGCAAGGCGCAAGATCGCGCTGTTCTGCAATCTGCGCCGCGAGGCGGTGATCCAGGCGCTCGACGTCGATACGATCTACGCGGTGCCACGATCTACGCGGTGCCCCGCGCCTATCACGAGGAGGGCCTCGACGGCGAGGTCTGCCGCCATTTCCGGGTCGAGTCCCCGAACCCCGATCTGGCGGCCTGGGACCGGGTCACCAAGTCGATTCGCCAGCCCGACGGCGAGGTCACCATCGGCGTGGTGGGCAAGTACACGACCTTGCTCGACGCTTACAAGTCCCTGGCCGAGGCCTTGACCCACGGCGGCATCGCCAACAACCTGAGCGTCAAGGTGAACTGGCTCGATTCGGAGATCTTCGAGACCGACGGCGCGGCCCAGGAGCTGGAGGGCGTACACGGCATCCTGGTTCCGGGCGGCTTCGGCGAGCGCGGCGCCGAGGGCAAGATCGCCGCCGCCCGCTTCGCCCGCGAGCGCGAGGTTCCCTACTTCGGCATCTGCTTCGGCATGCAGATGGCGGTGATCGAGGCGGCGCGCAATCTGGCCGGCGTTCCCGGGGCCGGGTCGACCGAGTTCGGCCCCTGCGCCGACCCCGTGGTCGGCCTGCTGACCGAGTGGACGCGCGGTAACCTGGTCGAGCGGCGCGACGACCGCAGCGAGCTGGGCGGTACCATGCGCCTCGGCGCCTATCCTTGCATCGTCGAGCAGGGCAGCCGGATCGCCGAGATCTATGGCGTCCGCGAGCTGAGCGAGCGCCACCGTCACCGCTACGAGGTCAACATCAACTACCGCAAGGCGCTCGAAGACGCGGGACTGCGGTTTTCCGGCATGTCGCCCGACGGCGAGCTGCCGGAGATCGTCGAGATCCCCGCCCATCCCTGGTATGTCGGCGTGCAGTTCCACCCGGAGCTGAAATCGAAACCCTTCGATCCGCATCCTTTGTTCACGTCCTTCATCAGGGCGGCGGTCGAACAGTCGCGGCTGATGTGAGCAATGAGCCAGACACGTCACGTCCGGATCAACGATTTGACGGTCGGCAACGACCGGCCGTTCGTCCTGATCGCCGGTCCCTGCCAGCTGGAAAGCCGGGCTCATGCCCTGGAGATGGGCCACGCGCTCAGCGAGATGGCGGGCAAGCTCGGGATCGGCCTGATCTACAAGACCTCCTTCGACAAGGCGAACCGCACCAGCCTGACGGCGGCCCGCGGCATCGGCATGGCCGAGGGCCTGCCGATCCTGGCCGAAGTGCGCGAAACCTTCGGCTGTCCGGTCTTGACCGACGTGCACGGGCCCGAGCAGTGCGCCCCGGTCGCCGAAGCCGTCGACGTGCTGCAGATCCCCGCCTTCCTGTGCCGCCAGACCGACCTCCTGACAGCCGCTGCCGCGACCGGCCGGGCGATCAACGTCAAGAAGGGCCAGTTCCTGGCGCCCTGGGACATGAAGAACGTCGTGCGGAAGATCAGGGACTCGGGCAACGACAAGGCGATGGTTTGCGAGCGCGGCGCGTCCTTCGGCTACAACACGCTCGTCTCGGACCTGCGCGCGCTGCCGATCATGGCGGCCGAGACCGGCTGTCCCGTCGTCTTCGACGCGACCCATTCGGTGCAGCAGCCGGGCGGCCAGGGCGCCACCTCCGGCGGCCAGCGCGAGTTCGTGCCGGTGCTCGCCCGCGCGGCGCTGGCAGTGGGCGTGGCCGCGGTCTTCATGGAAACCCACCAGGACCCGGACAACGCACCGTCGGACGGGCCCACCATGGTGCGCCTAAAGGACCTGCCGGCCCTGGTCGAGACCTTGATGGCCTTCGATCGTCTGGCCAAGGCGAAGCCAGTCGACATCGGGTGAGGCCGGCGATAGGGTTCAGCGGAACAAGCGCGCCTCCGGCGCCTGAAGGCGCCTCGGAGGAAAACAGGGAAGTGACCTCTGGGATCAGCTGGCCTTGGCCTTGGGCTTCTTGGCTTTGGGCAGGCTTTCCTTGGGCCAATTCCACCCCGCGCAGAGCGCGTGCATGGGCTCCATCATGAGCTCGGCGCGGGCCCGCAGGAAGGCCTGGTAGTCGACCCTGACTTTCTCGGCCCGGTCGTCGGCGTCGTCGATCTTGGCGTAGCCGCCCGCCGAAAGCTGCTCGACCGGGATCAGATGGGTGCTCAGCCGATCGCGGATCACCTGTGCCCCGATGTGGCTGCGCTGTGCCCCCAGCCTGAAGAAGGCGGCGGGTTCGCCGCAGGACAGGATGCGGTTCGCCTCCCAGCCCAGCAGGGCGCAATTGAGGGCGCAGTAGGTCTCCGAGCCGGGCATCTGGCCGTCGCCGGTCAGCAGCGCGTAGGGAAAGAGGTGATGGCAGTCGCGCAGCCGCACGTGACTGGCCGAAACCGGCTCGCCGCTGATCAGGTCGTGGGCGCCGGCCCTCAAGGCAATGGCCAGAATGCCACGCGACAGCATGTCCCGCCGCTTTGGCCAGCCGGCCAGCATCAGCTCCTCCACGGTTGGCAGGGGAAACTCCTTTTCGTCGAAAACGGGGATGCCCCTGTTCTGGCCCGCAAAGGCGTCGCGCAGGCCGAGCAGGTCCTGCAGCGATCTGTTCGACGCCGAGTTTTCGTAGCGCCGCGTCAGGAAGGCGCGCCAAAGGTACTTCCGCACCAGCGTCACGGCCTCGCGCCGCTTCTCGTCCAGCTTCGGCATGTCGTCGTGCAGGGCAGCCAGAACCGGGAGCACGACGGTGGTGGGCAGGCGCTCCCCGTCGAAGATGCATTCCTCTTCGAGGAATTCGATCGCCCATTTCAAACCGGCGACCAGGTTCGTCCACTCTTGCGACAGCCGCTGCAGGTCGAGTTTTTGGTAGTTGGCCTGCGTCGGTGCACAGCCTTCGCGCATGGCGGCCACGTTGAGGATCGCCTCCTCGGGCTCCAGGTAGCGCTCGACCTGCGGCACTTCGTTGGTCAGATCGGTGGCCAGCTGGTGCAGGGACTGGCCGGTGGTGTGCTCGAACTTGGCCACGATGACGTCGAAGGTCGAGAGCTTCACCGACACGGTATTCAGCTTGATGAACACCTCGAGCGCAACGTCCGCCGGCGTGCTGGCCGGCATCATGAGGAAGGGCAGGTTGAACTGCGTGAAGTGCTCGCGCACCTCCAGGATGCTTTCCTCCAGATCGCGGCTGGCCTTGAGGTTGTTCTCCGTGGCCCGGTCGCACCATTTGCGGATCTGCTTGAAGACGTTGTCGTCCGGCTTCATCAGGTGGACCGGAAGATAGCGGCGTTTGAAGACCTCGCGCGGGTCGTCGCACCAGACCGGGTGCTGGATCCCGGCCTTCCACCAGCGCGCCTGGCCGTAGATCTGGGGCTTTTCTTGACCGCCGTGCTCCTCGTCCGGCTTGAAGTAGACAAAGTAGGTGCGGTCCTCGTAGAGGCCGTAGAGGCTCTTCCAGAGGGCCGTGACGCGCTGCTGTCCGTCCAGCAGGTGCTCGCGGCAGCGCTCGATCGGCTCGGGCGCGCCGGACATGGTACGGCTGGCGAACTTCTCCTCGCCCTGCACGTCCATGACGAGCGTGGCCCCGGCGGGCAGGCCGTGGAGGACCGTTTCCAGAAGGCCGGTGATCTCGCCCTGGCCCCAGACCTCGTAACGCTGGAACCGGGGCAGGCGAATGCGGCCCGAGCGAACGAGGTCGAACCATTCGGGCAGCAGCCTGTTTTCCGCTTTCATTCAATTCTCCATCGCAACTCCCCCTCTAGTAGCCCCGGCACTGTTACGAAGCCGTAAAGCTGCCCGGCGGATTTCGCTTTCAGGGGGAAAAACGCGGTATCAGGAGTCCGCTAGAAAATCCTGGTACTTGGTGGCGATGTCCCCGACCGCGGCGTCGTAGAGTTCTTTCCCGATCTTCGCCGTGGCGAGGCTCGGGTCCGAGCCGATGCGCCCGTCGGGGAACCGGCGCCGGTAGTCCTCGGCATCGTAGAACGTGCCCTTGGGCGCGCGCTTGGGCGACAGCTCGGCCCCGGCGACCCGCGCGCCGTCTTCGGGATAGCCGTAGTAGGTGAGCGAGATCTCCGACGCGGCGGCGTGGCTGCCCTCGGCATCGCCGAAGCGTTTCTCCGAAATCCGCTTGACCGCCTCGCAGTCCCACCAGTTCTGCAGCCGGCAGCGCAGGCTCGGCCGGTTGTGGCCGGCGGTGCCCAGGCTGCTCTCGGCATAGATTTCCGAAAAGGCGGCGCTCACCGTGGCGATGTTGCCGCCGTGGCCGTTCAGGAAGAAGAAGCGGTCGAAGCCGTGCCGGGCCAGCGAATTGACCGTGTCCTGGACAACCGCCATGAGGGTCGAGGGCCTGAGCGTCACCGTGCCGGCGAAGCCGAGGTGGTGCTGGGCCATGCCCGTGGCGATGGTGGGCGCCACCATGGCATCCAAGCGCTCGCCGAGGCCGCGGGCGATCAGCTCCGGGCAGAGCGCGTCGGTACCGATGAAGCCGGTCGGACCGTGCTGCTCGGTCGACCCGATCGGAATGACGATGCCGGTCGAGCCCTCGAGGTAGGCCTCGACCTCCTGCCAGGTACAAAGCTGTAGCTGCATGGTCCCCGCCTTTCGTGCGCCGCGCCCCCGGTGGCCGGCCGACGCGATGTTGCGTTACGCCGGGAGCGACCGCAAGTGTCTTGGGGGATTGGAATTTCGCTTGCGGCCGGCCAGCCGGCTAGCGTGATGCTATGATCCGGCCGGCGAGCGGGTTCGCTTGCTGCAAAGGGCGCTTCGGAGGATCGGTTTGCGCATCATCGATATCAGGGAGCGGAGCGCGCCGATTTCGCGATACAGCGACCCGTCGATCGCGCCGGGCGGTCCGGCGTTGACCACAAGCATCGTTGCCCTCGTCACCGACGTCCGCCGCAACGGAGAGCTTGTAGTGGGCTACGGGTTTTCGTCGATCGGCCGCTTCGCGCAAGGCGGCCTGATCCGCGAGCGCTTTGCGCCGCGACTGCTCGCCGCCCGGGATCAGGACCTGATGGCCGGAGACGGCGCGACGATCGACCCGTTCCGTGCCTGGAACTGCCTGATGGCCGGAGAGAAGCCGGGCGGCCACGGCGAGCGATGCGTCGCCGTGGGAACCCTGGACATGGCGCTCTGGGACGCGGCCGCCAAAATCGCGGAAAAACCCCTCTATCGCTTTCTCGCGGAGACGACAGGCAAGCAAGCGGAGGCCGCCGCCATCCCGGTATACGCCGGCGGTGGCTATCACTTCTCCGAAAACGATGCCCGCCGCCTGAAGGACGAGATCCGCCGGTTCCTGGACCAGGGATTCACCCACGCGAAGATCAAGGTCGGCGGGCGGCCGTTGGCACAGGACCTGCGGCGAATCGAGAGTGCTCTTTCACTGCTGTCCGACGGTCGGCGATTGGCCGTCGATGCGATGAATGCCTTTTGCGGGGATACCGGCAGCGCGGCGGCGAAGCGTCTGGCCCCTTACCGCCTGCGATGGTTCGAGGACATCTGCGATCCGCTGGATTACGAGACCCAGGCCGAGATAGCCCAGTGCTATGAGCCGCCGATCGCCGCGGGAGAGGCTCTGTTCTCCCTGGCCGATGCGCGCAACCTGGCCCGCTACGGCGGGTTGCGGCCGGGCCATGACGTGCTGGTCTTCGACCCCGTGCATTGCTACGGCCTGCCGGAATACCTCAAAATCGTGGACCTGATGGAGGCCCACGGCTGGTCGCGGCGCGACTTCCAACCGCATGGCGGGCACCTGTTCAGCCTCCACGTCGCCGCCGCGCTCGGCCTCGGCGGCTGCGAGGCCAATCCGCATAACTTTCAGCCCTTCGGCGGGTTTGCCGACGACATTCCAGTGGAAAACGGGCAAACACGCCCACCCGAAGCGCCGGGGATCGGGTTCGAGACCCGCGACGCCCTTATCGACCTTTTCCGTACCTTGGTGAGAGATTAGCTAGTACCTCTTGCGTAGCTCCGGGGCGGCCGGTATCTCTTGCGGGCTTTTTCGGGGCAAAGGGAGACGGACCCTCATGACCGCGATCATCGATATCCACGGGCGGGAGATACTGGATTCCCGCGGCAATCCGACCGTCGAGGTCGAGGTGCTCCTGGAAAGCGGCGCCCAGGGCCGGGCCGCGGTGCCCTCGGGCGCCTCGACCGGCGCCCACGAGGCGGTCGAGCTGCGCGACGGCGACAAGGCGCGCTACGGCGGCAAGGGCGTGCTCAAGGCGGTCGAGGCGGTCGATCACGAGATCTTCGACACGCTCTCGGGCCTGGACGCGGAAGACCAGGTGCTGATCGACCAGACCATGATCGCGCTGGACGGCACGCCGAACAAGGCGCGCCTGGGCGCCAACGCGATCCTCGGGGTGAGCCTGGCCGTGGCCAAGGCGGCGGCGGAGGAGGCCGGCCTGCCGCTCTACCGCTATCTGGGCGGCGTCCATGCCCGGACCCTGCCGGTGCCGATGATGAACATCCTCAACGGCGGCGTCCACGCCGACAACCCGATCGACATCCAGGAGTTCATGATCCTGCCGGTCGGCGCCGCCAGCCTGGCCGAGGCGCTGCGCACCGGCGCCGAGGTGTTCCACGCGCTGAAGTCGCAGCTGGCCGAGGCGGGCCACAACACCAATGTCGGCGACGAAGGCGGTTTCGCGCCCAACTTGGCCTCAAGCGACGAGGCGCTGGGCTTCGTCATGAAGGCGGTCGAGGCCGCGGGCTACAAGCCGGGCGACGACGTGGTGCTGGCGCTCGACTGCGCCGCCAGCGAGTTCTTCAAGGACGGCGCCTACCATTTGGCCGGCGAAGACAAGACTCTGGACCCCGGCGCCATGGCCGACTACCTGGCCGCGCTCTGCGGCCGCTACCCCATTGTCTCGGTCGAGGACGGCATGGCCGAGGACGACTGGGACGGCTGGGCGGTGCTGACCGCGGCGCTCGGGGACAGGGTGCAGATCGTCGGCGACGACAACTTCGTGACCAATCCGGCGCGCCTCGCGGAGGGCATCTCCCGCGGCGTGGCCAACGCGATCCTGGTCAAGGTCAACCAGATCGGCACCCTCTCCGAGACCCTCGAGACGGTCGAGATGGCCCACAAGGCCGGCTACCGGGCGGTGATCTCGCACCGCTCCGGCGAGACCGAGGACGCGACCATCGCCGACCTCGCCGTGGCGACCAACTGCGGCCAGATCAAGACCGGCTCGCTCAGCCGCTCCGACCGCCTGGCCAAGTACAACCGGCTGATCCGCATCGAGGAAGAGCTGGGCCCCGCCGCGCGCTACGCGGGCAGGGCGGTGCTCAAGGGCTAGGCTTCTTGCGGGAAGGAATCACCCTGCGTCCGGCACGTGACGCCGATGGCGAGCATATCATCGCACTGATCGACGCAGTCTACGGCGAATACCCGGGATGCATTCTCGACGTCGATGACGAGAGTCCGGAACTGCGCTGCCCGGCAAGCCATTACGGTGCGCTCGGCGGGTCCGCCTGGGTTGCCGAGCAGGACGGGCGGGTCGTCGGGACGGCCGCCTACCGGCCGGTCCCCGGCCCCGGCCTCGAGATCCAGAAGCTCTATGTTGCCGCCACCGAGCGCCGCCGGGGGCTGGCCAGGCGTCTGCTCGCCTTGGTCGAGGACGAGGCGCGTCGCCGGAGCGCGGCTTTCATCGAGCTCTGGAGCGACACGCGTTTCGAGACGGCCCACCGGTTTTATGAAGCTCTCGGATATCGGCGCGGCACCGTCGGTCGAACCCTGAACGACCGGAGCGGCAGCCGGGAATATCACTACAGGAAAGATCTCTAAAGCACGGCGCGAACAAGCGACCGCGGACATCCTGTGGCGCAATTCCAGCACCGACAGTACCATCGTCTGACTGATGAGCGGGTTCACCACGGTGACCTGGGGTCCGGTCGGCGGGGTCGCACCGGTCTGGGACGTGCAGTAGGCGCGATGCGCGGATGCCGGGATCCGCTCGGCGGATACGCTTGTCTCGAACGCCGGCCGGAACCGGGCTCGGACGTCCGGTTTTCGCCGAGGCTCCGGGAAATCTCTCTGGAATCGTTTGGATTTTCTTGTTGACGAGACGATTCGCTCTGTGATTCGCTGCGGGTGATGCCTGTGCTCTACGAAATCCGGCGCCGGGCGCGGCAGATCGCGCCGCAAGTGCTGCTGGCCTGCCTGGCCGCCTATTTCGGCTACCACGCCGTGCAGGGCGACCGCGGGGTGCTGGCCCGGCTGCGCCTCGAGCAGGAGCTGGCGCAGGCCCGGGCGCTCGACCGGCAGCTGGCCCAGATGCAGGCGCGCCTCGCCCGGGACGTCGGCCTGATGCGGCCCGATCATCTCGACCCCGACATGCTGGAGGAACAGGCCCGGCTGATCCTGAACTTCGGGCGGCCGGACGACTATCTGGTGCTCCAGCCGGGCAGTGGCGATCCGACCCAAAAGTAAATTAATTGAAATTTAGTTAATTAGAAATTATGCCAATATAATCAATATATTGCGAGATCTCTTGCATTTTCTTCAAGCTCGGCCTAATTTGGCATCCGCGGGCTCGAAGCGCTCCGGTCAAACGGGGCCAGGCAGCCGGCCGTGTTGGCGGGTCGTGATTCTTGGGGGCGGCGAATGGCGGGCAAGACGACGGGTGCCAAGAAGGCACCGGTAAAGCGGACCTCCGGCCGCACGAAGGACAAGGCCTCTGCGATCGCCGAGGCCTCACCGGAGGAGATTCTCGCGCACTACCGGGACATGCTGTTGATCCGGCGCTTCGAGGAGAAGGCCGGCCAGATGTACGGCATGGGGCTGATCGGCGGCTTCTGCCACCTCTACATCGGTCAGGAGGCGGTGGTCGTCGGCATGCAGGCCGCGATCACCCCGGACGACGCGGTGATCACCTCCTACCGCGACCATGGCCACATGCTGGCCTGCGGCATGGAGGCGCGCGGCGTGATGGCGGAGCTGACCGGGCGGCGCGGCGGCTATTCCAAGGGCAAGGGCGGCTCCATGCACATGTTCAGCCGCGAGAAGGGCTTTTTCGGCGGCCACGGCATCGTCGGCGCCCAGGTGCCGCTGGGCACGGGCATCGCCTTCGGCAAGAAGTACCGGAACGAGGACAGCGTGGCCCTGACCTATCTGGGCGACGGCGCGGTCAACCAAGGCCAAGTCTACGAGGCCTTCAACATGGCCTCGCTGTGGAAGCTGCCGGTCGTCTACGTGATCGAGAACAACAAGTACGGCATGGGCACCAGCATCGAGCGGGCCTCGGCCCGGACCGACCTCTTTCAGCGGGGCCAGGCCTACGGCATCCCGGGCATGCAGGTCGACGGCATGGACGTTCTCGCGGTCAAGGAGGCGGGCAAGAAGGCGGTTGCCCACGCCCGCGGCGGCAAGGGGCCCTACATCCTCGAGATGCTGACCTACCGCTATCGCGGCCACTCGATGTCGGACCCGGCGAAATACCGCTCCAAGGAAGAGGTCCAGAAGGTGCGCCAGGAACAGGATCCGATCGAAGGCCTGAAGGCGCGGATTCTGGATCTGGGCGTGGTCGACGCCGACCAGCTGAAGCAGATCGACCGCGAGGTCAAGGCGATCGTCTCGGAGGCCACCGAGTTCGCCCAGAACAGCCCCGAGCCAGACCCGTCCGAGCTCACCACCGACGTCTACATCGAGGCTTGATCCGCGGCAGGCAGCGGAGAGGCAACCTGGGAGGGGGCCAATGCCCGTCGAAATTCTGATGCCGGCGCTCTCGCCCACCATGACCGAGGGCACGCTGGCCAAGTGGCAGGTCAAGGAGGGCGACCGGATCGCGGCCGGCGACGTGATCGCCGAGATCGAGACCGACAAGGCGACCATGGAGGTCGAGGCGGTCGACGAGGGCATCCTCGGCCGGATCGCCGTTGCCGAAGGTACGGAAGGCGTCGCGGTCAACGCGGTGATCGCCCTGCTGCTGGAGGAGGGCGAGGATGCCGCCGCGCTCGAGACCGCGGCTCCGGCCTCAGCACCCGCTCCCGCGCCTACACCCGAGGTGGCCGAAGCGCCCGCCGTGACCGAGATTCCGCTCCCGGCCGCGGCGTCCTCGGCCCCGGCCCCGGCGGCCTCCGGTCCGGCCTCCGAGCCCGAGTGGACGGGAGCCACCGTAACGCTGACCGTGCGCGAGGCCCTGCGCGACGCCATGGCCGAGGAGATGCGCCGCGACGAGTCCGTCTTTCTGATGGGCGAGGAGGTGGCCGAATACCAGGGCGCCTACAAGGTGAGCCAAGGGCTGCTCGACGAGTTCGGCGACAGGCGGGTGATCGACACGCCGATCACCGAGCACGGCTTCGCCGGCATCGGCGCCGGCGCGGCCATGTACGGCCTCAGGCCGATCGTCGAGTTCATGACCTTCAACTTCGCCATGCAGGCGATCGACCAGATCATCAACTCCTCGGCCAAGACGCTCTACATGTCGGGCGGCCAGATCCACAACTCCATCGTGTTCCGCGGGCCCAACGGGGCGGCTTCGCGGGTGGCCGCCCAGCATTCCCAGTGCTACGCGAGCTGGTACGCCCATGTCCCGGGCCTCAAGGTCGTCGCGCCGTGGTCGGCGGCCGACGCCAAGGGCCTGCTGAAGGCGGCGATCCGCGAGCCCAACCCGGTCATCTTCCTGGAGAACGAGATCCTCTACGGGCAGAGCTTCGAGGTGCCGGACAGCGACGACTGGATCGTGCCGATCGGCCGGGCCAAGGTGGTGCGCGGCGGCGGCGACGTCACGATTACCGCCTTCTCGATCATGGTCGGCAAGGCCCTGGAGGCGGCGGAGACGCTGGCCGGCGAGGGAATCGAGGCCGAGGTGATCGACCTGCGCTCGCTCAGGCCGCTCGATACCGCGACCGTCGCCCAGTCCGTGCGGAAGACCAACCGGCTGGTCACCGTCGAGGAGGGCTGGGCCGCCTGCGGCATCGGCTCCGAATTGGCCGCCGCGATGATGGAGCAGGCCTTCGACTGGCTGGACGCGCCGGTCCGGCGCGTCGCCGGCCCGGACGTGCCGATGCCCTATGCCGCCAACCTGGAACGGCTGGCCCTGCCGCAGCCCGCGGACATCGTCGCCGCGGCCAAGGAAGTCTGTTACGCCGGATGAACGGCCCGGGGGAGAAAAGGCCATGCCGATAAACATCCTGATGCCGGCGCTCTCGCCCACCATGACCGAGGGCACCTTGGCCAAGTGGCACATCACGGAGGGCGATACGGTCGCGGCCGGCGACGTGCTCGCCGAGATCGAGACCGACAAGGCGACCATGGAGGTCGAGGCGGTCGACGAGGGCACGCTCGGCCGGATCCTGGTGCCGGAAGGCACCGAAGGGGTGCCGGTCAACCAAGCCATCGCGATCCTGCTGGAGGAGGGCGAGGACGCCGCCGCGCTCGAGGCCGCACCGGCGACTGCGGCAGCGGCCCCCGAGCTTGCATCCGAAACGACCGCTGCGGTCGCTCCCTCTGCGGTAGCCACTGCTGCGCCGGCGACGGCGCCCGTTCCTTCCGGCAACAGGCTTTTCGCCAGCCCACTGGCCAGGCGCATGGCCAAGCAGGCCGGCCTCGACCTGGTGGCCTTGAGGGGCAGCGGGCCGCACGGCCGCATTGTAAAGACGGACGTCGAGGCGGCCCTGACCGGCGGTGCTCCCGCCGCCGCGCCCGCGCCCGCGCCTTCGGCGGCACCGGTAATGCCGGTCGGGGGCGGCCCCTCGGCAAAGCAGCTCGCCGACCTGCTCGGCATGGCCTACCGGCAGGAGGCGCTCAGTAACGTCCGCAAGACGATCGCGCGGCGCCTGACCGAGGCGAAGCAGACCGTGCCGCACTTCTACTTGACCGTCGACTGTCAGGTGGACGACCTGCTGAAGGCGCGCAAGGAGATCAACGGCCGCTTCGACGGCGTCAAGGTCTCGGTCAACGACTTCGTCGTGAAGGCCGTCGCTCTCGGCCTGATGCAGGTGCCGGCGGCCAATGCGTCCTGGGACTCGAGCGGCACCTTGTACTACGAGCACGCGGATGTCTCGGTCGCCGTGGCGACGCCCATGGGCCTCATCACGCCGGTGGTCAAGAGCGCCGAGGAGAAGGGTCTGGCTGCGATATCGGCCGAGATGAAGGACCTTGCAGGACGCGCCCGCGAGGGCAAGCTCGCGCCCGAGGAGTATCAGGGCGGCACCTTCACCGTCAGCAACCTGGGCATGTTCGGCGTCAAGGACTTCGCGGCCATCATCAACCCGCCGCAGGGCTGCATCCTGGCGGTCGGCGCGGGCGAACAGCGCCCCGTGGTCAAGGATGGCGCGCTCGCCGTCGCGACCGTGATGTCCTGCACGCTCTCGGTCGACCACCGGGTGGTCGACGGCGCGGTCGGCGCCGAGTTCCTCGCCGCCTTCAAGACCTTGATCGAATGCCCGGCGGCCATGCTGCTCTAGAGGGCGGTTCAGCTCCAAACAAGGGAGGCCACGTATGGCCGATAGCAGTTTCGATGTGATCGTAGTCGGCGGCGGGCCCGGCGGCTACGTCACGGCGATCCGCGCCGCACAGCTGAAGATGAAGGTGGCGGTGGTCGAGAAGGCGGACCTCGGCGGCATCTGCCTCAACTGGGGCTGCATTCCGACCAAGGCCCTGCTGCGCAGCGCCGAGATCTATCACTATATGCAGCACGCCGGGGACTACGGCCTCTCGGCCAAGGAGGTCGGGTTTGACCTGTCAAAAGTCGTGGCGCGCTCGCGCGCCGTCTCCAAACAGCTCAACCGCGGCGTCGGCCACCTGCTGAAGAAGAACAAGGTCACGGTGGTGGACGGCGAGGCCAAGCTGAACGGTCCCGGCAAGATCGCGGTCGTCAAGGACGGCAAAAAAGTGGGCGACTATACGGCCAAGCACATCGTCCTGGCGACCGGCGCGCGGCCGCGCGTGCTGCCGGGCCTCGAGCCGGACGGCAAGCTGATCTGGACCTACTTCGAGGCCCTGGTGCCGGAGGCCCTGCCGAAATCCCTGCTGGTGATCGGCTCGGGCGCCATCGGCATCGAGTTCGCGTCCTTCTTCCGCACCCTGGGCGCCGAGGTCACGGTGGTCGAGATCCTGCCGCAGATCCTGCCGGTCGAGGACGAGGAGATCGCCAAGCTGGCCCGTAAGCAGCTCGAAAAGCAGGGCATCAAGATCATGACAGGGGCCAAGGTGACCGGCCTCGAGAAGGCCGCCGACAGCGTCACGGCGGCGGTCGAGGACGCCAAGGGCGCCAAGAGCGAGATCGCCGTCGCGCGGGTCATCTCGGCGGTCGGCGTCCAGGGCAACATCGAGGACCTCGGGCTCGAGACGACCAAGGTCAAGACCGACCGGGGCTGCATCGTCGCGGACGAGTTCTCGCGCACGGCCGAGCCCGGCATCTACGCCATCGGCGACGTCGCCGGGCCGCCCATGCTGGCCCACAAGGCCGAGCACGAGGGCGTCGTCTGCATCGAGAAGATCGCGGGCCTGCCGAACGTCCACGCGCTGGACAAGGGGCGCATCCCCGGCTGCACCTACTGCCAGCCGCAGGTCGCCAGCGTCGGCCTGACCGAGGCCAAGGCCAAGGAGGCCGGCCACGAGCTCAGGGTCGGTCGCTTTCCCTTCGTCGGCAACGGCAAGGCGATCGCGCTGGGCGAACCCGACGGCCTAGTCAAGACCGTGTTCGACGCCAAGACCGGGCAGCTTTTGGGCGCCCACATGGTCGGCGCCGAGGTCACGGAGCTGATCCAGGGCTTCGTCGTCGCCATGGGCCTGGAGACCACGGAGGAGGACCTGATGCACACGATCTTCCCGCACCCGACCCTCTCGGAAATGATGCACGAAAGCGTGCTTGACGCCTACGG
>CAMYKD010000102.1 GCA_947258885.1 uncultured Kiloniellales bacterium
GCGCAGGCCGTTGAGCGACGGTAAACGCTGGGCCACGATCTTATCCTTTTAGTTTTTCTAAAAGATAGTAGCGAAAAATCTCGTTAGGCCGCAAGCTGCGAGACCGCTATATTTGAATTCATACTTACGTTTGGCTCCGAGAAGAGGCGTCGGCCAAAATTCAGATCGTTAAGAAATTCTAAATACTCTATCTAGGAGAAGCACGATGGCCTGGACAGCGATCCACTTCGTCGATCCGACGATCCCCGGTTTGAGCGGCCGCGACCTTTTGCGCCGGGCGACCCATGCCGTCCAGGCGACCTGTGCCCGCGCCGGGCGCGTCGGCGCGACCGCGCGCAGCGATTTCGCGATCAGGAAGGCCCTGGCCCACCTCGATCGCCGTCAGCTGCGCGACCTGGGTCTGGACCGCGGCGCGCTGTAATACCGCAAGCCACGCTCCTTTGCCTGCCCGCCGGGCGGCGGTCCGGCCTTGGACCGGTCACTCGCAGTCGAGGATGCGGCCGCCCGGGTCGAGCGCGACGCGCTTGCCCGCCGCGCAGACTTTCGTCTTTGCCGCATAGGGCTTCGCCAGGGTGCAGCTCTCGATGCTGCCGTCCGGGTGCTGGGTGAGGATCGCGCCGCCGCCGCAGACGATCGTCGCCCCCAGGGGGGTCCGGAACTCGTGGTTGGCCTCGATCTCGCAGCTCTTTATCCCGCCCTCCGGATGGAACGTGATGGTGCCGACGTGGCACTGCAGCGCCACGGCGCCGCTGGGCGCCAGGATGAGCCCTAGCGCGGTGATTGCGAGCAAGGCGCGTTTTGGACGTTGAGCCCGGCAGTTCATGGCAAGCTTTGTCCGTACTTGCTAGGGAACGCGGTCGAGGCAGGCGTCGCACTCTAGGGCTACATAGGGCTCCGTGTTTTTCCCATCAACCCCAGTTTGCCCCTCGTTCGGCGTATCACCGCGAGCCTTCGCGGCGATCGCGCCAGCGGTAGGCGAGTTCCATCGGCGGCAGGAACCAGGGGCGGCCGGTGTAGAAGGGGATGGCCGGGAAGGCCGTGGCGTCGAAGGGGCTCCGGCCCTCTGGGCGGCCCAGCACCTGCAGCGCGATCTTGTGGCCTAGGTAGGGCGCCATGGCGACGCCGGACCCGTTGTAGCCGAGCGCGTAGTGGAGGCCGTCACGCGGCCCCAGGTGTGGCAGGTAATCCCGGCTGAAGGCTACGAAGCCGCGCCAGGCATGGGTCACCTTGACCTCCGACAGCTCGGGGAACACCCCGGTCATGAGGCGGTGCAGGATGCCCGCGCCCGCCCGCGGGTCGATCGTGGTGAGCGAGGCGCGTCCGCCGAACAGGATCCGGGTCTTGTCCGGGGACTGCCGGTAATAGCAGTGGCGCGAGCGCGACTCCACGATCATCCGGCCACCGGGAATAAGCCGCTCGACCGTGCCCGGCGGCAACGGCTCGGTCGCGATCATATAGCTCGGCACCGGAATCAGACGGCGCCGGAGGCCGGGCGTGAGTGGCCCGGTATAGCCGTTGGTCGCCACGACGACGTCGCGCGCGGCGATCCGGCCGCGGGCCGTCTGCACCTGAATGCCTCCGGCCCCGCGCGCGATGGCGGTAACCGGCGTCGAGCCCGCCACCGTACCGCCGGCCGCCAATGCCCGCTCCATAAGGCCCTTGTGGAACAGTCCGGGATGCAGTCCGCCGTGGCGGTGATAGACCACGCCGCCGTGGTAGGCGTCGCTCGCGATTTCGCGGTGCTGCTCGGCGCGCGGCACCATGTCCGCCTCGAGGCCGATCGCCTGGCGCAGCTCGTCGGTCTCGCGACCCATGGCCTCGTAGTGCGCGGCCCGCCAGGCGCCGCGGAAGCGGCCGGTGCGAGCAAGGTCGCAGGCGATCTTCTCGCGCTCGATGAACTCCATCGCAAAATCCTGGGCTGCGAGACCCTCCTTGAGCAGCATCAGCGCGGTCTGGCGGCCGTAGCGGCGGGTGAGCCGGGCGAGGCCGACCCGGTGGCCGCTGCCGATCATACCGCCGTTGCGCGTGCTCGCCCCCTCTCCCGGCGCGCCGGCGTCGAGCACCAGGACGCTGCGCCCCGCGCGGGCGAGCTCCAGCGCGGCCGAGAGCCCGGTGAAGCCGGCGCCGACCACGGCCACGTCCGCCGCCCGGGGCAGCGGCGTGTCGGACAGGGCCGCGGTCGCCGCCGTCTCCCACCACCACGGCTCGAAGCGGACGTCCTCGGCGAAGATGGACTGGCTCTTGGTCGTTTTCTTCTCCGGCAGCAGGAGCGATCTCGCGACGGGCGGGTCAGAACTTAATCGCGGGCGAGACTAGATCTGAGGGCGCCCAGAAGGCTGCCTTCGATCAGGTACCTCAGGCCCAGGTAGGCGCCCAGGAAGATCGAGGCGAGCGCGAGCGGCGCGCTCATGGAGAGCGTCGACATCGCGGTGATGCCCTGGCCGACGGTGCAGCCCAGCGCCGTGACGCCGCCGAAGCCCATCAGGGCCGCGCCGAAGACGTGGCGCAGCATCTCCTTTGGGTCGTCGAAGGCTTCGAGGCGGAATTCCGCCTTCGCGCGGCTCGCCAGGAAGGCGCCGAAAACGACACCGCCGACGGCCCCGACGCCGAAGTTGATCGTCGCCCCGCTGAAGGTCATGAGGTAGACCAGGGTTTCGCCGACCGGGGTGACGAAGCTGTAGGAGCCGAGCGGCGTCGGATCGAAGTCGTCGGCGCCGACCACGCCCGTGACGAACCACCCCGAGGCCACCACCAGGCCGATGATGATGCCGCCGGCCACGTCCGTCCGGCTGTGCCGGAAGGTCCGGTCCTTGAAGCAGTAGGCGAGCAGCGCGATCACAACGAGCGCCACGAAGGTGCCGCGGAGCGCTTCGCCGTCTGCGTCGAGCAGCCAGGCGGCCGCCTCGACCAGGCCCTGGCCGCCGAGGGCGGACAGGTCGGCGTTGGTCGGCTCGATGAAGAGGACGCGGCCGAGGCCCGACAGTCCCCGCAGCGTCATGTACGCGAAAAAGCCGAGCACGAAGACGTCGACCAGCGAGCGCAGGTCGCCGCCGCCCAGGCGGACCAGGGTGCCGTAGCCGCAGGTGCCGACAAGGGCCATGCCGAATCCGAAGCACAGCCCGCCCACAATGGCCCCCAGCCAGCCGAAGTCGGGCGTGAGATAGATCGAGCCCTGCAGGTCGATCAACCCGGCCATATGCATCGCCTGGGTGGCGAGGGTCGCGGTTGCGATCGCCAGGGCCCAGGCGCGAAGCCCTTTGTGCTTGTGCCCGATGAAGGCATCGGCGATGGCGCCCAAGGTGCAGAAGTGCATCGACCGGGCCGTGATGCCCATGACCGTGCCGCCGACGAAGGCGAGGGCGGCGACCACCGTGGATACCGGCAAGCCATCCATGACCAGAGTCCATACCACACGAGCCGTTCGGCGACGACCTTTCCCAGCGGGGTCGGGGCGCCGAAACGAAGTCCGCCGTTACTCGGCCGCGGCTCCAAAATTGCCAGGCTTGGATTTCGAATTCTTGCCCGCCGGTGCGCAGAACAGGTGATACAGCAGATCGATGATCTGGCGCGCCTCGTCGCTGGCCAGCGAATAGTAGATCGTCTTGCCCTCGCGGCGGTGGCTCACCAGGTTGTCCGCGCGCAGGCGCGCGAGCTGTTGCGAGACCGTCGGCTGGCGCAGGTCCAGCAGGCTCTCGAGCTCCGTGACGGACCTCTCGCCGGCGGCCAGGAGGCATAGCAGAAGGAGCCTGTTCTCGTTGGCCAGCGCCTTGAGGAAACCGCTGGCGCTCTCGGCGCTGTCCATCATCAATTTCATTTCGTCGGCGGTGTTCATGCCTTTTGCTGCCTTTTCTTGAGATGACCGCTCCGATGACGGGCGCACCCCGCCCTACCCGGTAGACAGGAAAGCCAGCCCGTGTCCTGATAGTTGTACAAAATCTTTCCAGTTCTACTTAGGATCCAACGACTCGCCTAGTCGAATACACACATATTAGGAATGGAATACGATCACCGAAAGTCCGGAGTCTGTCAAGTTATGCTCACCAAGGCGTTAACCAAAAGACGAAAGACCTCTCTCGAAGTAATGCTGCGCAGACCATCCCCGGCGCGCCGGCGCAGGCTTCGGAGGATTTCAGAACGCGATCTTGTCGGCGACCGCTTCGATGCCGGCCCGCGCACAGGCGTCGTCCGCCTCGCCGCCGGGTGCGCCGGAGATGCCGATGCCCGCGACGATGGAGCCCGCTGCCTCGACCGGAATACCGCCGCCGATCATCAACGCGCCCTCGACAAAGCGCACGCCGGATTGGGCTTGACCGGCTAGGCTGAGCTTTGAGAGTTCGAGCGTGTCGGTGCGAAAGCTGATCGCCGTCCAGGCCTTGCGGCGGGCGGTTTCAGGCGTATGCGGTCCGGCGAAACGATCGCGCAGCAGAACCTGGGGTGTTCCGAAGCGGTCGACGACGGAGACCGCCACCTGGAACCCCGACTTGCGGCAATTCTCCAGCGCCGCCTGTGCCAGGTCCAGCGCCACGGAAGGATTCAGCACCTTGAAGGTGACCAAGGCCGGCTCTTCCGCGGCGGCTCCTTGGACACCCAGCGCGGACACGGTGGCGACGCAGAGAGCGACGCAGAGGGTGAGACGTTTCAGCATGACATTGCCTCCCAATGGTTTGGTTCGAAGGACCGGGGAATCGGCTTTCCGGCCGATCAGGATCCGGTCGCGGCGTTCAACTTCTCCAGCAGCGCTTCCAGCAGGCCCCAGAAATGGTCCTCGCCCGGATAGCCCGTGATCCGGCCGAACTCCTGGCCCGCCTCCAACAGCACGAAGGTCGGCGTGTAGACGACGGCATCGACGCCTTCGAGACCCTCCGGCCGTGGCCTGTGAATCTCGACCCGGCGCAGCGGCGCAAGATGTCCCTCGTCCGTCTTGTGGTAGACGACGCCGACATCCCGGTCCCAGGCCTCGCACCACTCGCAACTCGGACTCTCGAACATTACGAGTTCGGCCGCGCGGGCCTCCATGGCGGAGATCAAAGGAGCCGCAATGCCCGCGGTCAGCACGATCAAAACATGCAGAAGGGAGACCGGCGTGCGATACGGAGTCCGTCGCCCGCGCCTCGATGCCGCGGTCGCCGGCAGATCGCGGCACCGGCCCGATTCCTCCGCCGGGACCAGGCAGGCCACGGCGGTCAACCGTAAAGCCTTTCGTAAGAAATGGCGCATCTTTCGGTCTTCTGCCCACACTTTCCGGCCGCCGTCGCGGCGCCGAACGGACACTCCCGTATCCGCTTGTCGGCCGGGTTCAAACATTCGCACTTGATATAATATGACAATTGAATATGATTGACCAGACAAGGATGAATAACAAGCCGCAAGAGACGGCAATAAAACAGAGCCCGGCAGTCAGGAACGGGCCATGGGAGCAAACCTCACAAGGGGAGACAATTGGTGGCTTGGCAATCGTTGGGAGTCGTTCGCGCCCTAATCTGCGGGGCTGGTATCGCCGCTCTTTTCGCGACCGGAGCGGCGGCGGAAGAGTTTATCGCTTTCAAGATAGACAACAACGAAAGCATCGCCAATTCGCTCACGGGCAAGCCGGGAGACCCGGCGCGCGGGCGTGAGGTCGCGATCAACCGCAAGCAAGGCAACTGCCTAGCCTGCCACAAGTTGCCGATTCCCGAACAGCCGTTCCACGGCGAGATCGGTCCGGACCTGTCGATGATCGGGGACACCTACAGTGCGGGCGAGTTGAGGCTCAGGGTCGTCAATCCCAAGATCGTCAACCCGGACACCTTCATGCCCGCCTTCTACCGGCCCTACGGCCTGCATCGGGTCATGAAGAATTTCCAGGGCAAGACCATCCTCACCGCCCAGCAGGTCGAGGACGTGGTCGCCTACTTGACGACCCTCAAGTAGAGGCTTTTAAGCCGTCGGCGCGGGGCCGGCATCGGATCCCGGCCCGAGCCGGGTGAATCAGACATCTGTAGCTCGAGAGGCAAGCTTATGAACGAATCGAAACGATCCCGCGACGTCAGCCGCCGACAGGCGCTGATCGTCGTGGGTGCAGGGGGCCTGGCCGCTGCCGGCCTCACCCTGCTGCCGCGGGCGGCCTCGGCGGACGCGGCCGCTGTCGACGCCGCGATCAAGGACCTGATCGGCGGCAAGACGCCGCAGGCCGGGCGGATCACGCTCGAACTGCCGCAGATCGCCGAGAACGGCAACACGGTGCCGATCTCGGTCGAGGTCGACAGCCCGATGACCGAGCAGGACTACTGCAAGGCGGTCCATCTCTTCGCGGACAAGAATCCTTTGCCGGACGTGGCCAGCATCAACTTCACGCCGGTTTGCGGCAAGGCCAAGGCCTCGACCCGCATGCGGCTGGCGAAGACCCAGAACGTGGTTGCGGTCGCCGAGATGAGCGACGGCAGCGTGTACACGGCCAAGGCCGAGGTGAAGGTCACCATCGGCGGCTGCGGCGGTTAAGGGAGAAGAATCATGGCAAAAGCAAAGCCGCGCGTGAAGGTGCCCAAGACGGCCGCCAAGGGCGAGGTCTTGGAGATCAAGACCCTGATCACGCACAAGATGGAATCCGGCCAGCGCAAGGACAAGAAGACCGGCGATAAGATCCCGCGGAAGATCATCAACAAGTTCGTCTGTGCCTTCAACGGCAAGGAGGTCTTCAGCGCGGACTGGCATCCGGCGATCTCGGCCAATCCGTTCATGTCCTTCTATACCACGGCCACGGAGAGCGGCACGTTCGAGTTCACCTGGACCGACGACGACGGCTCGGTCTACACCAAGACCGCAGAACTCACGGTCAAATAGAAGCAACAGGTCAATGGGAGGCAACGCCATGCGGCGGACAGTATTGGCAGCGGTGGCGGCATCGGGCTTGATCGTGATGCTCGCCGGAACTGCCCTGACGGAGGAATCCAACTGGGGCGCCTATCAGGTCAACGACAAACGCAGCGGCTACACCTACGCCGCCGCCGAGACCCGCGCGATCCAGGATGACGATTTCGAAAACCCGGCGATGCTCTGGGTCGATACCGGCGGAGAGCTCTGGAACACGGTGGAGGGCGAGGCGGGCAAGGCCTGCGCGAGCTGCCACGAGGACGCGGCCGAGACCATGGCCGAGGTCGGCGCCACCTACCCGGTCTACTACGAGCCCCGGGGCAAGCTGATCAACATCGAGCAGCGCATCAACCTCTGCCGGACCGAGAACATGAAAGCGAAGGCCTGGAAATGGGAGTCGCGCGAGCTGCTCTCCATGACCGCCTTCGTGCGCAACCAGGCCCGCGGCAAGCCGGTCGCCGTCAAGATCGATGGCCCCGCCGCGCCCTTCTACGAGAAGGGCAAGGAGTTCTACAATCAGCGCCGCGGACAGCTCGACATGGCCTGCAAGAGCTGCCACGAGGACAACGCCGGCAACATGATCCGGGCGAACCTGCTGAGCCAGGGGCAGAGCAACGGCTTCCCGACCTACCGCCTGAAATGGCAGAAGGTTGGCTCGCTGCACCGGCGATTCCGCGGCTGCAACAAGCAGGTGCGGGCAACGCCCTACAAGGCGGGCTCGGACGAGTACGTCAACCTCGAGCTCTTCCTTGCCAACCGAGGCCAAGGGCTGCCGGTCGAAACGCCGGCGGTGCGCAACTGATAACCCAGTGAGCTTGTAGCAAACTCGGGGGGATACGTTCGACCGTATCCCCCTTTTTCGTCGGGAGGGTTCCGCCATGTTCAGCCGGCGCGACTTCGTACAGCTGGCGGCGGCGGCCGCCGCCTTGGCCGGCGCGCCCGGGGGGCTGGCGCGGGCCGCGGCCCGGCAGCAGATCACCCAGAAGGATCTGCTGCGCTTCGAGCCGCTCGGCCAGGTGACGCTTCTGCACATCACGGACATCCACGCCCAGCTAGTGCCGATCTACTTCCGCGAGCCCTCGGTCAACCTCGGCGTGGGCGTGGCGCACGGCCTGCCGCCCCACCTGACCGGCAAGGATTTCCTCGAGAGGTTCGGCGTAAGCGCGACCACGCCCGAGGCCTATGCGTTGACCAGCGAGGATTTCGCGGGCCTGGCCAAGACCTACGGCAAGGTCGGCGGCATCGACCGTCTGGCGACCTTGGTCAAGGCGATCCGCGCCGAGCGCCCGACCAACACCCTTTTCCTGGATGGCGGCGATACCTGGCAGGGCTCCTACACCTCTCTGAAGACCGCCGGCGCGGACATGGTCGAGGTGATGAACGCGCTCAAGACCGATGCCATGACGGCCCACTGGGAGTTCACCTACGGGACAGACCGGGTGCGGGAGCTGATCGAGCAGCTCAAATTCCCTTTCCTCGCCGGCAACGTCCGCGACACGGAGTGGGAGGAGGAGGTCTTCGACGCGGTGACGACCTTCGAGCGCGGCGGAGTGAAGATCGCCGTGATCGGCCAGGCCTTCCCCTACACGCCGGTCGCCAACCCACGCTACATGATCCCCGAATGGTCCTTTGGCATACGCGAAAAGCTGGTCGCAGAAAGGGTCGCCGCGGCGCGCGCCGAGGGGGCCGAGCTGGTCGTGCTGCTCAGCCACAACGGCTTCGACGTCGACCGCAAGCTGGCCTCGCGGGTCCCCGGCATCGACGTTGTGCTGACCGGTCACACCCACGATGCCATGCCCGCCGTCGTCGAGGTCGGCAAGACGCTGCTGGTGGCCTCCGGCTCGCACGGCAAGTTCCTGTCGCGCCTGGACCTGGACGTGAAGGACGGCAAGCTGGCCGGATACCGCTACCGCCTGATCCCGGTCTTCTCCGACGTCATCCAGCCGGATCCGAGGATGGCGGCGCTGGTCGAGAAGATCCGCGCGCCGCACAAGGCCGAGCTCGGCCGCGTGCTCGGCCGGACCGAGAGCCTGCTCTACCGGCGCGGCAACTTCAACGGCACCTTCGACGACCTGATCTGCCAGGCCCTGCTCGAACAGCGCGACGCGCAGATCTCGCTGTCGCCGGGTTTCCGCTGGGGGGCGACGCTGATCCCGGGACAGGAGATCACCGTCGAGGACGTCTACAACCAGACGGCCATCACCTATCCGACCGCCTATCGGACCGAGTTCACCGGCGCCTTCCTCAAGGAGGTCCTCGAGGACGTCGCCGACAACATCTTCAACCCGGACCCCTACTACCAGCAGGGCGGTGACATGGTGCGGACCGGCGGCCTGGGCTACACGATCGATATCGCAAAGCCGATCGGCCAGCGCATTTCCGATATGACCGTGCTGGCTGACGGCAAGCCGGTCGATTCGGCCAAGTCTTATGTCGTCTCGGGCTGGGCCTCGGTCAACGAGGGCGCCGAGGGGCCGCCGGTCTACGATGTGGTCAGCCGCCACATCGAAGGGCGGAAGACCGTCAAGGTCGACGAAAACCCCAACATCAAGATCCGCGGCGCATAGCGCGCGCGGGAGGGAGACGAGCCGGGTGGAGGGATTGGAGGTCGGTCACGCGGGCGCTTTCGTGGCGGGCCTGCTGTCGTTCCTGTCGCCCTGCGTGCTGCCCCTGGTGCCGCCTTACCTCTGCTTCATCGGCGGCCTGACGCTGGACCAGTTGGCCGAGGAGCAGGCCGCGCGCGGGCTCGCCGCGCGCCGGGTGTTCGTCGCGGCGCTGGCCTTCGTCCTCGGCTTCACGACGGTCTTCGTGGCCCTCGGCGCCACGGCCTCGGCGATCGGCCAGGTCGTGGCCGAGAACTTCCGGCTGCTCGGCCAGATCGCCGGGGTAATCATCATCATACTGGGCCTGCACTTCCTCGGGCTGTTCCGCATTCCTTTCCTTTACCGCGAGGCCCGGTTCCACTTGGAGAGCCGGCCGGCCGGGCTGGTCGGGGCCTACGTGGTCGGCCTCGCCTTCGCGTTCGGCTGGACGCCCTGCGTGGGACCGGTGCTTGCCGCAATCCTCTTCGTCGCGGGCGCCGGCGACTCGGTGCTCGAGGGTAGCCTGCTGCTGACGGCCTATGCGCTCGGCATCGGCCTGCCGTTCCTGGCCGCGGCCCTGGCCGCCCGCCCCTTCATGGCCTTCATGGCCCGCTTCCGCCGCTATCTGGGCATCGTCGAGAAGGTCATGGGCGGGCTCCTGGTGCTGACCGGCGTGCTGTTCCTGACCGGCACCATGTCCGAGATCGCCTACTGGATCCTCGAGACCTTCCCGGAGCTCGGCCGCATCGGTTAGGGCTCACCCGAAGCGCAGGAAGAACAGGCGCTCGAAGGAGCGCAGCTCGCGCAGGGTGTTGATCAGCAGCTGCTCGTCCCTGCCTTCGACGGCCTGCCACAGCCGCTCCACGCCCTCGACCGCGCTGTCGAGAAACCGGAGGAAGTCCGGATCGCCGCGCAGGGCCGCCGGCGCCTCCTCCCGGCAGCGCCGGAGCAGATGCCCGAGGATCGCGGTCCCGCTGGTCAACTCGCGCAGGGTTTCGGCGGAGACGAAGTCCGGCCGCTCGCGGCGGAACCGCCACAGCCGGTCCATGGCCGCCGTGACCTCGTCGACGCGGTCGGAGAACACGACGACGCCATTGCGCCGGCGCAGAGCGCCCAGCTCGTCGCGGACCGGCGCCAGGGTCTCACGGGCCATTTTCAAGTCACCGGCGTCGGTGCTGGTCAGGGCCTGCTGGAGTCGCTGGCCGACCCCGTTCAGTGTGACCGTCCAGGCGGCATCGTCGGCGAAGGCGTCCGGCGGGTTTGCCGCGAAGCGGCCGGTCACGCCCTGCCATTTCCCGGTGGCCGCCTCGAGCTCGATCGCGGCCAGCGCCGTATTGCCGGTGCGCAGATAGCTGACCGCCGCCCGATAGTGCCGGTAGGCGTCCGCCGAGGCGTCGTTGAAGTCGGACAACTCGCTGGCCCGGCTCGTACCGGCCAAACCCGACAGGACCAGGGCGGCGAGTGCCGCCAGAAGGAATCTACCCGTCACTTTACCAATCTCCCGTCACAACCACACAGTGCCATACCGGGCTCTCAAAGGCGCCCGCGACGACTGCGATCATCTGCCGCATGGCCTGTTTCACTCGTTCTGCTCCATCACATGGCGCAGCAGCCGGTCGACCGGCGCGTAGTCGTCGCTCAGCACCGGCACGCCGCTAGCCGCGACCCGTGCCGCGAGGTCGGCGCCCGGCCAGCGCAACCAGAGCCGGGTCTTGTCGCGCGGCGAGGCGAGCCGCCCCACCGGCGTGGCCCGGTCGCCCGCGGCGACCACGAAGGTCGTGCGCCCGCCGGTCGCAAGCTGGTCGGCGTCCGCCCAGACCTCGACCGCCGCGAAGACCGGCTGCAGGGTCCTGACCACTGCGAACAGGAAGTGCGGCGCGCGCGGGGCGTCGACCACGTTGAGGGCGTAGGTGCCGCCGGGGCGCAGGCGCCTGGAGATTTCGCGGGCGAACTCGAGGGTCACCAGGTGCGGCGGCACCGTGATGTCGTGGAACGCGTCGCCTAGGACGGCGTCGAACAACGGTTCGGCCGGGAGCTCCTGCAGCGCGGTCCGGCCGTCTTGGTGAAGGATCCGGACCTTGCCGGCCGGATCGAGCCACAGGTGCTCGCGCGCGGCCCGGGTGACGGCCGGGTCGATCTCGGCGACCAGCAGCGAGGCCCGCGGATAGGCGGCCATCCAGGCCCGCGGCAGCGTATAGGCGCCGCCGCCGATGAAGTAGGCCGCGAAGCTCTGCTTCGGCCCAAGCCGCTCTTGGAACAGGCGGTCGGTCAGCTCGACGTAGGAGCTGAACAACAGGGCCGGATCGTCGCGGTCGTTGATGCCGTGCCCCAGGTGGTCGAGCACCAGCAGGGCGCTGGGGCGGCCGGCCTCGAAGGTGAAGTCGACGATCCGGATGCAGTAGTAATCGCTCTCCGTCCGGCAGGGGCTCTCGAAGGCGCGAACCGCCAGGCCACCCGCGGCGAGGGCGACGGCGGCGGCCGCCGCCGCCATGCCGGCCAAAAGTCCGCGGCGCGTCGGTGCGCCGCTCGCCAGGGCGAAGAGGCCGGCGGTCAACGCATAGCCCGAGGCCACGCTCATCACGGTCCCGGTGGAGCCGATCCAGGAGATGAACAGGAAGCCGGCCGCCAGCGTCCCGCCGATGCTGCCCAGTGCGCCCAGGGCATACATCTGGCCGAGCACCCGGCCGCGCGACCGCGGCGCCTCGTCCAGGGCGAGGCGGGTCAGCACCGGCGACACGATGCCGGCGAAGAGCACCGGCAGGAGGAACAGGGCGGCGCTCAGGACCACGATCGAGGCCACCGGGCCGAGCCCCGCCGAGAGCACAGGCCCGGACAGCACGCGCAGCAGGACCAGGCTGCCCAAGGCGGTGAGCGCGGCCAGCAGAAAGGCCCAGACCAAGGCCCTGCGGCAGGTCGTCACGCTCCGCTCGGCGACATGCCCGCCGATCCAGTGGCCGATCGACAGGCCGGTCAACACCACCGCGATGATCGAGGTCCAGGTGTAGAGCGACACGCCGACATAGGGCGCGAGCAGGCGCGCGCCGACGATCTCGAGGACGAGACTGCCCGCCGCGGCGACGAAAAGCGCCGCGGCGTAGGCCGTCCGCCGAAGGATCGGCCGATGAGCGCCGCTCGCTTGGACCAAAAGCCTTCCCCTTCCAACGCAAGGACTACCGGACTCGCTGGAAGTTATGGTAACATGCGAATAATGGAATATGAAATTTCCAAGTGGCGAAAGGCCGATCGCCGCCGTGAAGGAGAGGTGAAACCATGTTGACCAGACGGAGCCTCCTGGTACTGGGCGCCCTGTTCGGGGCCGCCTTGCCGGCCGGGCAACCGACGGCCGAGACCCTGCCATCGGTCATGACCGACGACGGGTTGCACAGCCAGTCCTGGTTCCTGGAAAGCTTTCTCGACCTGTCGGAAGACCTGGAGGAAGCCGCCGGTGAGGGCAAGGGCTTCGCGATCATTTGGGAACAGAGGGGCTGCCCCTATTGCCGGGAAACGCATCTGGTGAACTTCGCCCAGCCGGAGATCCAGAGCTTCGTCCGCGAGAATTTCGAGATTCTCCAGCTCAACATGTTCGGCTCGCGGCGGGTCACGGACTTCGACGGCGAGGAACTCGAGGAGCGCGCCCTGGCGCGCAAGAACGGGGTCGCCTTCTCGCCGACCATCCAGTTCTTTCCCAGGAACCTTGCCGAGGCGGCGGGCAAGCCGGGCAAGGAGGCAGAGGTCGCCCGCATGCCGGGCTATCTGCTGCCGCCGCACTTCCTCGCCATGTTTCAGTTCGTGAAGAGCGAGGCCTACCAGCAGACGACCTTCCGCCAGTACATGAAAGAAAATCCGCTCTAGACGGGGTGTACCGACCGGACGGGACCTGCCGGGCAGGCGGTCCGGCACGCTCTCTCACAGGGACGTGAACGGTCGTGAACATTCAGATATACGAATATGAGATAGTGTCTGCCTTCCAAGCCGCCGCGGTGTAGCGGCGGTCCAAGGGAGGATAACGATCCAACGTCTATCTGCAGCGTCCCGAGTCCCCTGGTCCCGAATTTATGGATCCCAAGGTCGTCGGCCATGGCATCCCCAAGGGCGGGCGCCTCGAGGTCGAGATGGCCGAGGGGTTCGAGCGCGACTGGGCGGTCGGGCTGTCTCAGGCCGCCATCATGCTGGTCACCGGCGCGCCGCAGCAGGGGTTGCCGGGCAAGGCGGTGGGCTACCAGGTCGGCGAAGGCGACGACGAGAACACCTTCGTTTTCCTTCCCACCGGAGAGACGGGCCTGCCGGCGGACGAGCTCATGTCGCCCGCGCCCGGGGCCAAGCAGGACCCGATCGCCCAGCGCGGCATCAAGGTCGTGCACATCGGATTCATGCAGAGCGCGTTCCTCAACCGAGGCCAGACGGGGGTGGTCAAGGTGCGCATCGTCGACGCGGCCGGCAAGGTCGTCGAGCGGGGCAGCGGCAAGATCGACTTTCTGGCCTCCCCGGTGCCGCAGATCCTGCCCACCAATTTCCCCCAGGGCCGGCGGAACCACAACTGGCAGCGGGTCAAGGCCGGGACGACCCTAGGCCAGGCGGAGGGCACCGTGCCAGTCACGCTCATGCTCTACGGCAGGGCGCAAGAGGACGATCCGGCCAAGCTCTACGCGTTCAAGGAGAGTATCGTCGGCGCCGGGGTCCTCTCGACCCAGCAGCTCAAGGCCACGGGCTACGAAAAGCCGGCGCAGCTGGCGCGCTATAACGGAGGCCTCATCCTCCAGGACAGCGACGGCGACCGCGCCCTCGACCCTGGCAAGGACCGGATCATCGGCGGGGTCATCGGCAAGGCGCCGGCCGGGGCCAAGGGCCAGGAGCTGCGCAGCCTCGAGCGGGGCGGCAAGCCGGTGTTGTCCCAGGCGACCGCCGAGGTCGCGCCCAAGCCGGGCCAGCGCTGGGGCGGGGCCGTCATGCAGCTGCAGTTCACCGCGGGCAGCAAGCCCGGAAAATACCGGCCCATACGATCGTCGTAGAGTGACCGAGGCCCTCCTGGGAGGCGGACGGCTTCGAACCGGGGCGAAGACATGCTAGCCTAGCGGCGTCATTCGAGTTGTGCGAGGGAGAGGAGCGCCAGATGCTGACCAGACGACAATTTTCCACAGGGGCGCTCGGCCTCGGCGGCGCCCTGGCTCTGGTAGGGCGGGCCCGCGCAGCCGGCAAGGCGGAGATCGAGCCCGGGGCCAGCGGGCTCTATACCCAGCCGTGGTTCCTGGAATCGTTCCTGGAGCTGTCGGACGACTTGGCCGAGGCGGCCGGGAAGGGCAAGAACTTCGCGGTGATCTGGGAGCAGAAGGGCTGTCCCTATTGCCGCGAGACGCATCGGGTCAACTTCGCCGACGAGCGGATCAGCAGCTACATCACCGCGAACTTCGAGCTGCTGCAGCTCGATCTCTGGGGGTCGCGCAAGGTGACCGATTTCGACGGCAAGGAGATGGAGGAGCGCGAGCTGGCGCAGCGCTGGAACGTCGTCTTCACGCCGACCATCGTGTTCTTTCCGGCCGACCCCAAGGCGGTCGAGGGCAAGGACGGCCGCGGTGCGGAGGTCGTCCGCATGCCCGGCTACTTCAGGCCCTTCCATTTCCTGACCATGTTCCAATACGTGCGCGAGCGCAGGTACGAGGACTTGGCGTTCCAGAAATATCTGCAGGAGAAGTTCGCAGAGCTACAGGCCAAGGGGATCGAGCCGGACGTTTGGTAGAGGCGTTCGAGGCTTGCCGAAGTGGGCCGGAATCAAGATCCTCGCGAAGTCGCGTTATCCTTTGCGCGACTTGCCGGGGAGAAATCGAACACCGGATGTGGCGAGGAAGGTCCACAGAGCCTGAGCCGCCGGCAGCAGTCGTTTCTCTCGCTGCCTGACGACGAACCATTGGCGCACCACGGGTAGGCCGCTGACGTTGAACGCGGCAAGCCGGCCGTCCTCGATCTCGGCGGAAACCGTATGGGCCGAGATGAAGGAGATGCCGAGCCCCGCCATCACGGCCTGCTTGATGGTTTCGTTGCTGCCGATCTCCATGCCGATTTCTGGACTGAGGCCCGCCTCGGCGAACAATCGCTGCATGAGCAGGCGCGTCCCGGAGCCCTGCTCGCGAACCAGAAACGCCTCCTCTCCGAGTTCCGCGAGCGCGATCCTCTTGCGCCGTGCCAGGGCATGGTCGGGGGGACCGACAATGATGTGCGGATGATCGCCGATCACGTCCTGTTCGACCTCGAAGTCCTCGGGCGGACGTCCCGTGACCGCGAAGTCGAGGTCATAGCTCCTGAGTGCCGAAATCGTCTCTGCCCGGTTCCCGACCTGAAGCCTTATCTCCACTTTCGGATGCGCTTTGGCGAATGCGGCAAGCGCCCGGGGCGCAAAATATTTCGCCGTGCTCACGACGCCGACCGAGACGCGGCCGCCATCCATCCCGCTGAGCGCTTCCAGCGCCTCGCCGCATTCGCTGAGCGCTGCTTCGATGCGGGTCACGGCGGCGAGTATCTCGCGTCCCCCTTCTGTCGGCCGCATGCCCTCGCCGGTTCGCTCGACGAGCGGCATCCCCGCCGCCTCTTCGAGCAGACGCATCTGCAGCGTGACCGCGGGCGGCGTGACGTTGAGGACTTGTCCTGCGCCCGAAACCGATCCCGTCCGCGCCACGGCTGCCAAGGCCCGTAGCTGCTTCAGGGTCACCCGGCGCATGCCGACATTAAGTTTTTCTTTCATGTAGACAAAGTTAATTCAAATTTACTTTTCTCGCAAGACGGCTCAATCTCCCTTGCCAGGGCCGGCTTTTCTTCCCGGTCACCCCGAGGTTCCGGCCGGGTGCGCCGAGCGGCGTTTTCGGAAGTGGGATTCGGGAATGGGTCTTGACCTGCATCATTGCGTGCGGTGCGACGATAGGCCAGTCGGAGCATGGGGCATGCGATTGGGAGGGCAAGATGGGTGATTTTCCGAGCCTTGGGCGGCACCTCGATGCCTGGGCGCGCGATGATGACGCACGCGCCGCGGTCGCCGAGGCCGTGCAGGCGATCGCCGACACCGCAGTGTCGCTTGCCGAGATCATCGCCCAGGGGCCGATGGCGGGCGCGCTCGGCGCGATTGTCGGCGGCAATGTCGACGGCGACGCGCAGAAAGAGCTCGATGTCCGCGCCAACGACCTATTCCTCAAGGCCTTAGGGAACGCGCCGGTCGCCGTCTTCGGGTCGGAGGAGAACGAGGGCGCGGTCGTCCTGAACGATGGCGCGCCGCTTGCCGTGGCGATCGATCCGCTGGACGGCTCATCGAACATCGACACCAACGTGTCGATCGGGACGATCTTCTCGATCCTGCCCATGACGACGAGCGGATCGGCCGAGTCGGCGCTGCTGCAGCCGGGCGTGAACCAGCTCGCGGCGGGCTTTGTGATATACGGGCCGCAGACCGCGCTCGTCTTGACTCTCGGCCAAGGTACCCAGGTCTTCACGCTGGACCGCGAGACCGGCGGTTTCGTTCTTACGCGCGCCGACGTGCAGATCCCGGCGGGCAAGGCGGAATACGCGATCAACGCGTCGAACTACCGGCACTGGGACGAGCCGGTGCGCCTCTACATCGACGACTGCCTGTCCGGCGCCGAGGGCCCGCGCGAGCAGAACTTCAACATGCGCTGGGTCGCCTCCCTCGTCGCCGAGGCGTTCCGCATCTTCGCCCGCGGCGGCATCTTCCTCTATCCGCGCGACGACCGGCCCGGCTACCAGCAAGGCCGCCTGCGCCTCGTCTACGAGGCTAATCCGATAGCGCTGCTCGTCGAGCAAGCGGGCGGCGCGGCAACCGACGGCGAGCACCGCATCCTCGACGTCGCGCCGCAACAGCTCCATCAACGTGTGCCGCTCGTCTTCGGCGCGCGCGACAAGGTCGAGCGGGTGGCGCGCTACCACAGGGAGCCGCATGCCATCGGCGAGCGGTCGCCGCTGTTCGGCCGGCGCGGCCTGTTCCGGGCCTGAGGAGGGCAGCATGTCGGCCAAGCACCCCATCATCTCGGTCACGGGCTCTTCGGGCGCCGGGACCTCGACGGTGAAGCACACCTTCGACCAGATCTTCCGGCGCGAGCAGGTCAATGCCGTCTCCATCGAAGGCGACGCCTTCCACCGTTACGACAGGGCCGAGATGAAGCGCGCCATGGCCGAGGCGGCGGAGCAGGACAACAATCACTTCAGCCATTTCGGACCCGAGGCCAACCTGTTCGAAGAGCTCGAGGCGGTCTTCAGCCAGTACGGCGAGAGCGGTATGGGCCGGACTCGCCACTATGTCCACGACGAGGATGAAGCGGAACTCTACGGCATGGCGCCCGGCACCTTCACCGCGTGGCAGGACTTTCCCCCCGAGTCCGACCTGCTGTTCTACGAGGGTCTGCACGGCGCGGTCGTCACGGACAAGGTCGACGTCGCGCGCCATGCCGATCTCAAGATCGGCGTCGTGCCGGTCATCAATCTCGAATGGATCCAGAAGATCCAGCGCGACAAGGGCGCCCGCGGCTACTCGACCGAGGCGGTGATGGACACGATGCTTCGGCGGATGCCGGACTACGTCCACTATATTTGCCCGCAGTTCACGGAGACCGACATCAATTTTCAGCGGGTGCCGACGGTCGACACGTCCAACCCCTTCATCGCCCGCTGGATCCCGACCGCCGATGAGTCGATGGTCGTCATTCGCTTCCGCGATCCGCGCGGCATCGACTTCCCCTATCTCGTGTCGATGCTCCACGACAGCTTCATGTCCCGGGCCAACTCGATCGTGATCCCGGGCGGCAAGCTGGACATCGCCATGCAGCTCATTCTGACGCCAATGATCCTGAAGCTCGTCGAACGTAAGCGTCGGGCGTCGTAACCTGGAGGAGCACTTATGGCCACATTGGCGCGGCGGATCGACGCAACAAGCGAGATTTCCCATGCGGATATGGCGAACGCGATCCGCGCGCTCTCCATGGACGCCGTCGAAAAGGCGAATTCCGGCCATCCCGGGATGCCGATGGGCATGGCCGACGTGGCCACGGTGCTGGTCACGCGGTTCCTGAAGTTCGATCCCTCCGCCCCGCACTGGCCGGACCGCGACCGCTTCGTCCTCTCGGCCGGTCACGGATCGATGCTGCTTTACAGCCTGCTCTACCTGACCGGCTATGCCGACATGACGCTCGATGAGCTGAAGCGCTTCCGTCAGGTCGGTGCCAAGACGGCCGGCCATCCCGAATACGGTCATGCGGCCGGCATCGAGATGACGACGGGTCCGCTCGGTCAAGGCCTGGCGACGGCCGTAGGCATGGCCTTGGCAGAGCGTATGCACAATGCCCGTTTCGGAAATTCACTTGTCGAACACGACACCTACGTGCTGGCGGGCGACGGCTGCCTCATGGAGGGCATCAGCCACGAGGCGATCGACTTCGCCGGTCACCTGAAGCTTTCGAAGCTTATCGTCCTCTTCGACGACAATGGGATCTCGATCGACGGTGCGACCTCGCTCGCCACCTCGATGGACCAGCTTGCTCGCTTCAAGGCGGCCGGCTGGGACGTCGCCCGCGTCGACGGCCATGACCCGGGCGCCGTTGCAAAGGCGATCGAAGCAGCGCGCGCGAGCGACAGGCCGTCGCTCATCGCCTGCAAGACCGTCATCGGCTACGGCGCACCCAAGAAGCAGGGCACGGCCTCGACACACGGTGCGCCCCTGGGTGCGGAGGAGGTCGAGGCGGCGCGGGACAGTCTCGGCTGGCCCTATGCGCCTTTTGACGTTCCCGAGGCCATCCTGATGGCATGGCGCGCCGCCGGCACGCGCGGGCAACGCGATCGGCGCAACTGGGAAGCCCGGCTCGCCAAGACGGCGCCCGCGACGCGGCAGGCGTTCGAGCGGGGCGTTGCCGGCGCCCTTCCGGCGGACTTCGACAAGACGGTCGAGACGGTCAAGCGGAGCTTCACCGCCGAGGCGCCGAAGCTTGCCACCCGCCAGTCGTCGCAAAAGGTCTTGGACGCCTTGACGGACGCGGTGCCCGGCTTGATCGGCGGCTCCGCGGATTTGACGGGCTCGAACGGCACCAAGACGAAGAACTACGTCCCGGTAAACGCCGATGACTTCGCCGGCACCTATATCCATTACGGCGTTCGCGAGCACTGTATGGCGGCTGCGATGAACGGCATCGCGCTGCACGGCGGCTTCATTCCCTACGGCGGCACCTTCCTCGTCTTCGCCGACTATAGCCGACCCGCGATCCGCCTGGCGGCCCTGATGGGGCAGCGGGTCATCCATGTCATGACGCACGACTCCATCGGGCTTGGCGAGGACGGCCCGACGCACCAGCCGGTCGAACATCTGGCCGCGCTGCGAGCGATTCCGAACCTCCTGGTATTTCGCCCGGCCGATGCGGTGGAGACCGCGGAGGCCTGGGCCTGCGCGCTCGAACAGGCCGGAACGCCGTCGGTTCTCTGCCTCTCGCGCCAAGGCCTGCCGACGCTCAGGACCGAGCACAGCGAGACGAATATCGTCGCTCTCGGCGCCTATGTGCTGCGCGAGCCGGAGAGCGGCCGCGACGTGACCCTGCTCGCGTCCGGTTCCGAGGTGGCGATCGCGATGGACGCCGCCGATTTGCTCGCTGCCGACGGCATCCGTGCCGCCGTCGTTTCGATGCCGTGCTGGGAACTCTTCAAGCAGCAGCCGCGCCCGTATCGCCAAGCGGTTCTGGGCGCGGCGCCGCGCGTCGGCGTCGAGGCCGCGGTCCGCAACGACTGGGACCAATGGCTCGGCGCGCGCGGCGCGTTCGTGGGCATGACGGGCTTCGGCGCTTCGGCGCCCGGCTCGGTACTCTACAAGCACTTCGGCATCACCCCCCAGGCCGTGGCTTCGGCTGCCCGCGGTCTCGAACACCAGCAGGGTGAGGTCCCATGACGGTACAGGTCGGGATCGCCGAGTTCGGACGCATCGGCCGCCCTGTGCTGCGCCACGTCCTGGGAACTATAGACAGACAGCTCAAGGAGGTTTGAACCCATGGCCCGTATCACACTGCGGCAACTTCTGGACCATGCGGCGGAGCATGGCTATGGCGTGCCCGCGTTCAACATCAACAACATGGAACAGGTGATCGCGATCATGGCGGCGGCGCGGCAGAGCGACGCTCCGGTCATCCTCCAGGCGAGCCGCGGCGCGCGCTCCTATGCCGGCGACACCATGATCCGCAAGATGGTCGAGGCGGTCGAGGAGATGTACCCGGAGATTCCGATCTGCCTGCATCAGGATCACGGCAACAACGAGGCGACCTGCTTCTCCGCGATCCAGGCCGCCTTCACGTCGGTCATGATGGACGGTTCGCTCGAAGCCGACGCCAAGACGCCGGCGAGCTACGACTACAACCTGGCGATCACAGGAAAGGTCACGGAGCTGGCCCACCTGGTCGGCGTGTCGGTCGAGGGCGAGCTCGGCTGCCTCGGCTCGCTGGAGACCGGCGAGGGCGAAAAGGAGGACGGCCACGGTTTCGAAGGCAAACTGGCCAAGGATCAACTGCTCACCGATCCGGAGCAAGCCGTCGACTTCGTCTCGAAGACGAAGGTCGATGCGCTCGCCATCGCCATGGGCACGTCGCACGGCGCCTACAAGTTCAGCCGCAAGCCGGACCGCGACATCCTCGCCATGGATGTGGTCCAGGCGATCAATAAACGGCTGCCGAATATTCATCTGGTGATGCACGGCTCGTCGAGCGTGCCGCAGGAGCTGCAGGAAATCTTCAACGAGTTCGGCGGGGATATGCCGCAGACCTTCGGCGTGCCGGTGGAGGAGATCCAGCGCGGCATAAAGCACGGGGTGCGCAAGGTGAACATCGACACCGACTGCCGCCTGGCGATGGCCGGCGTGTTCCGCAAGGTCGCGTCCGAAAAGAAGGACGAGTTCGACCCGCGCAAGTTCCTCAAGCCTGCGCTCGAAGCGATGCAGAAGCTCTGCAAGGAGCGCTACGAGCAATTCGGAACGGCAGGGCAGGCCTCGAAAATCAAACCCGTTCCCCTCGCCGAAATGGCGAAGCAATACGAAGCCGGCGTCCTCGACCCGAAGGTCGCGGACGTCATCCGAGCAGCCGAATAAGCCCGTTTACAAGGAGAATGTGACATGTCTGCGAAAAAATACGATGCCGGCGTGAAGGAATACCGGGAAACCTATTGGGACCCCGACTACGCGCCGAATGACACCGACCTGCTGGCCTGCTTCAAGGTCACGCCGCAGCCCGGCGTGCCGCGCGAGGAGGTGGCCGCCGCCGTGGCCGCGGAGTCCTCGACCGGCACCTGGACCACGGTCTGGACCGACCTGCTGACCGACCTGGAGTACTACAAGGGCCGGGCCTACCGGATCGAGGACGTGCCGGGCGACGACACCTGCTTCTACGCCTTCGTCGCCTATCCGCTCGACCTCTTCGAGGAGGGCTCGGTGGTCAACGTGCTGACCTCGCTGGTCGGCAACGTCTTCGGCTTCAAGGCGCTCCGGGCGCTCAGGCTCGAGGACATACGCTTTCCCCTGCACTACGTCATGACCTGCGGCGGGCCGCCCAACGGCATGCAGGTCGAGCGCGACATCATGAACAAGTACGGCCGGCCCATGCTCGGCTGCACGATCAAGCCGAAGCTGGGTCTCTCGGCCAAGAACTACGGGCGGGCGGTCTACGAGTGCCTGCGCGGCGGGCTCGACTTCACCAAGGACGACGAGAACGTCAACAGCCAGCCCTTCATGCGCTGGAAGCAGCGCTTCGACTTCGTCGCCGAGGCGGTGCACAGGGCCGAGGCCGAGACCGGCGAGCGCAAGGGCCACTACCTGAACGTCACCGCGCCCACCGTGGAAGAGATGTACAAGCGGGCCGAGCACGCCAAGTCGCTCGACATGCGCATCATCATGCACGACTTCCTGACCGCTGGCTTCACGGCGAATACCTCGCTCGCCAACTGGTGCCGGGACAACGGCATGCTGCTGCACATCCACCGGGCCATGCACGCGGTGATCGACCGCGATCGGCACCACGGCATCCACTTCCGCGTCCTGTCCAAGTGCCTGCGCCTGTCCGGCGGCGACCACCTGCACTCGGGCACCGTGGTCGGCAAGCTGGAGGGCGACCGCGAGGCGACGCTCGGCTGGATCGACATCATGCGCGAACGCTTCGTTCCCGAGAACCGGGCCCGCGGCATCTTCTTCGACCAGGACTGGGGCACCCTGCCCGGGCTGTTCCCGGTCGCCTCCGGCGGCATCCACGTCTGGCACATGCCGGCCCTGGTCAGCATCTTCGGCGACGATGCCGTGATGCAGTTCGGCGGCGGCACGCTGGGCCATCCCTGGGGCAACGCGGCGGGCGCCGCGGCCAACCGCGTGGCCCTAGAGGCCTGTGTCGAGGCGCGCAACCAGGGCCGTAACCCGGAGGCCGAGGCCAAGGACATCCTGGGCGCTGCGGCGCGGCACAGCCCGGAGCTGGCCGCAGCCATGGAGACCTGGAAAGAGATCAAGTTCGAATTCGACACCGTGGACAAGCTCGATACGGCTACGGGGTAACCCGCGCGTTCACTGGAGTCCCAACAACGGGAGCAAGAGACGATGACTGAGATACAAGACTACCCCTCGCGCATGGGCGATCCGTCCAGCCAGCGGTTCGAGACCTTCTCATATCTGCCGCCGATGGATGCCGGCCAGATCCGTAAGCAGGTCGCCTACATGGTCGAGCGGGGCTGGAACTGCGCCATCGAGCATGTCGAGCCGGAGCGCGCTGCCCAGACCTACTGGTACATGTGGAAGCTGCCGATGTTCGGCGAGCGCGACGTCGATACCCTGATGAACGAGCTGACCGCCTGCCATAACGCCAATGTGGGTCATCACGTTCGCCTCGTCGGATACGACAACAAGCGCCAGACCCAGGGCCTCGCCATGGCGGTCTACCGCGGCGACGCGTAGGGACGGGCGGGCAAGCACGTCCGGCGACTTCGGGACATCGATGTCCCTACAAGGGCCCTTGACGGGCCCTT
>CAMYKD010000103.1:0-13293 GCA_947258885.1 uncultured Kiloniellales bacterium
CTTCCTCGCGAACCTGAGTAACTCTTTGTTGCAAAAGAATCTTCTCAGATTCGCAGGGCCGATGCACCTGTTTCTGTGAGAAATCCGGGCTAGCGCAGCACTTCGTCGATGCCGTCGGCTCTACGCTCCGGCAGACCTTGAGGGACAATCTACGCGCGAAAAACAAGCGGAACACTAGTCAGTTATAAGTATCACAGACTTAACAGTTGGTGGCGAACTCTGTTCTTCTTGGGTATCGACCTGCTCGAATTTCAAGATCCCAACATTGACGGGCGCTCACGCCTCCGCGCTGGCGCCGCCCTCGCGGATCCGGCGCTCGACGAAGGCGTCCAACTCCTCGGCCACGGCGGGGTCCATGGGCGGTTCCTGGTAGTCGGCCAGGATCTCCTTGTAGATCCGGTGCGCGCGGTGGGTCGCGTCGACCGCGCCGTCCTCGGACCAGGTCTCGAAGTTGCGCCAGTCGGAGAGGATGGGCTGGTAGAAAGCGGTCTCGAAGCGCTCGAGCGTGTGCGCCGTGCCGAAATAGTGGCCGCCCGGCCCGACGTCGCGCATGGCCTCGAGGCCGAGAGTCGCATCGGTGATCTCGACCGGGCGCAGGAACTCGGCGACGTTCTGCAGGATCTCGGCGTCGATCACGACCTTCTCGAAAGAGGCGCAGAGCCCGCCCTCGAGCCAGCCGAGGGCATGCTTGACCATGTGGGTGTGTGCGAGCATCACCGCCCAGGTCGAGACCTGCGATTCGTAGGCGGCCTGGACGTCGGGATGGTTGGAGGCGTTGACGTTCGACGAGCGGTAGGGCACCGCGTAGCGCCGCGCAAGTTGTCCGCCGATCAGCACCGCCTTGGCGTACTCCGGCGTGCCGAAGGCCGGCGCCCCGGTCTTCATGTCCACGTTCGAGGTGAAGCCGCCGTAGAACACCGGCGCGCCGGGATTGACGATCTGGCAAAAGGCGATCCCGGCCAGCGCCTCGGCGTTTTGTTGCGCGAGCGCGCCCGCTATCGTGACCGGGGCCATGGCGCCGGCTAAGGTGAAGGGCGTGATCACGATCGGCTGATTGCGTCTCGCCATCTCGATCATGCCCCAGAGCATTGGGCGGTCGTACTGCAGGGGCGAGTTGGCGTTGACCACGGTATAGAGGCTGGGCTCGCGCAGCATCCGCTCCTCGGAGATGCCGCGCGCGATGCGCGTCATCTCTATGGCGTCGAGGAGGCGTCGGCGGCCCAGCGAATAGCCGAAGCCGACCTTGTCCGTCAGCTTCAGCAGGGCGCCGACGGCCCGCAGGTGGCGGATGTCCGGCTCGATGTCCGTGGGTTCGACCGGATAGCCGCCCGAAAGGTGGGCGATGTTGAGGCTCTGGGTCAGGCGCAGCAGGTCGCAATAGTCGGCGAAGTTGCCGGGGCGGCGGCCGCCCTCGATGTCCGAGGCGTTGGGCGGGCTGCTGACCGAGCAGAAGTTCATGTGGTTGCCGCCAAAGGTGAGGTCGTGGTCCGGGTTGCGCGCGTGCATCCGGAACATCGCCGGGGCGGTCTTGATCTTCTCCTCGACCAGGTGCCGGTCGAAACGCACCCGCGGGCCGTCGGCCTCGACCTCGGCGCCCGCCGCCTTCAGGATCTCGCGCGCCTCGGGCAGCAGGAAGTTCATGCCGATCTCTTGGAGGGCGTCGAGCGAGGCCCCGTGGATCGACTCGATCTGGTCGGCCGAGACGATCTCCATCGGCGGATAGGGGTTTGTGACTTGCTGGACCGGAAGCTGATTCAGCCTGCCGACATCGCGCTTTGCGCGCCGTCCCTCGGCCCCGCCCCGCTCCCTCCCGCGCCTGGACATTCCGCAACACCTCCACCTGATGCGGCCGACCGCCGCCGGGCGCCGATCTTAGGTGCAAGGGAGCAATCGGTTAAAGCAAATATCCGTTCGTCCGCAGGAAAAATAACGTGCGTTGCCAGCCCGCGGCTCGCCGGTCAGGAGCCGCGGCTGTCCAGGGTCTGCCTGACCTGCTGTGCCAGGACCGCTTTCGCGTAGGGCTTCCGCAAGAGGTTGATACCGTCTCGCAGAATGCCTTGGCCGATGTCGGCCCTATCCGTATAGCCCGAGGTATAGAGCACCTTGAGCGCCGGATAGCGGGCCGCGGCCTGTCGTGCCAGCGCCACGCCGTTCATGCCGTGCGGCAGCACCACGTCGGTGAACAGCAGTTCGACCTCCCGGGATTCCTTCAGGACCGCGAGCGCCGTCCGGCCGTCCTCCGCGGACAAGATCCGGTACCCGATGCTGGACAACAGCGTCTTAGCGACCTGCCGAACGTCGGGGTTGTCCTCCACGATCAGGATGGTCTCGCCGGAACCCAACGGGACGCCCGGGACGGATTCGCTCACGGCGGGCCGGTCCTGTTCGGTCGCCGCCTTCGGAAGGCAGAGCCTGACCGTCGTGCCCCGCCCGACTTCGCTTTCGATCGCGATCCCGCCGCCGGACTGCTTGACGAATCCGTAGGTCATGGAGAGGCCCAGGCCGCTGCCCTGTCCCACGTCCCTGGTCGTGAAGAAGGGCTCGAGGGCCTGCGCCACGACTTCGGGCGGCATGCCGCGGCCGGTGTCGGTCACCGCCGCCACGACATAGGGCCCGGGCGAAACCTGGTACCGCCGCGCGGACCATCGGTCGAGTTGCACGTTGGCGGTCTCGATGGTCAGGGTCCCGCCGTCCGGCATGGCATGCTTGGCGTTCACCGCGAGATTGAGCAAAGCGGATTCCATTTGGGCCCGATCGATTGTCGACCGCCAGAGATCGCTTCCGAGCGCCGTCTCGATCTTGACGGTCTCGCCCAGGGTGCGCAGCAGCAGGTCCCTCATGTCGGACACCAGCGCGTTCAGGTCCGTGACTTCCGGTTTCAGCGGCTGCCGCCGCGAGAAGGCCAAAAGGCGGTGCGTCAGGTCTCCTCCGCGCGTGACGGCGCGCATCGCCGGATGCAGCAGGTCCCGGCGCGGGTCGTCGTCGCTCAGCGCGTCCTCCAGGAGCTGGAGGTTGCCGAGGATGATGCCCAGCAGGTTGTTGAAGTCGTGTGCCAGGCCGCCGGTGAGATGGCCCACCGCCTCCATCTTCTGGGCCTGGCGCAGCTGCTCCTCGACCGCCTTGTATTCGGTGATGTCCTGGATCGTCCCGAACTCCTGCACCACCCGGCCGGCCTCGTCGAAGACAGGCAGCGCGATCTCTCGAATATGCCGGGTCTCGCCGCCGGGCGTGATCAAGCGGTATTCCAGATCGAAATTCTTGCCGCGCCTCAAGGCCTTCAAGGCGGTCCGGTAGTGTTCTTCGTCGTCCGGGTGGGTGAAGGATATGTCCCCGTCGAGCGTCGAGCACCGTTCGAAATACTCCTCCACGGACACGCCGTGTATGCGGGCGTGCTCCTCGGAACAATAGAGGCATCTGCCCTCGGCCGCGTCCCATATCCAGTGCCCCAACCTCGCCAGCCGGGTGGCTTGGCCGAGTCGCTCCTCGCTCAGCCTCAACGCCTCCTCCGCCCGCTTGCGGTTGGTGATGTGCCAGACCAGGGCAAAAAAGCCTCGGACGGCGCCACCGTCCTCGACGTGGGGGATGAGGTCCAAACTGAATTCACGCGGTGAGTCGTCCGGGGGCTCCGTGGTGACCTCGAAGCGCTGCCGTTCCCCCTTCAAGGCCCTGGCGATGCGCGCACGAAGCTGCTCGTAGACCGGCGGGTCCAAGACCTCCTCGACACGCTTTCCCAAAATGTTCGACAGCGGGCGCCGGAACCATTTCTCATGGACCTTGTTCGCGAAGACATAGCGCTCGCCCTGATCGAAATAGGCGATGAGTACCGGCAGGTTGTCGGTGATCAGACGGAGCTGCCGCTCGTTTTCGCGAACCACCCGGTCGGTCCGCTTGCGCTCGGCGATCTCTTCGGCCAGCGCCTCGTTGGCCCTGTGCAGCTCCGCGGTTCTTTCCTGCACGCGCAGTTCCAGCGCGCCGTGGGCTTCCTTCAAGGCCCGTTCGGCCAGCCTGAGCTCTGTGATGTCGGTGAAAGTCAGGAGAATCCGCCGGGCCTCGACCTCCGACTGGCGCACGCTTCGGGCGTCGATCAGGAAGGTGCAGGGGCCGCGTCCTTGCAGGTCCGGTGTGACCTCGACTCCCTCCAGCGGCTTTCCCTCGCACAACACCTGTTCAAGGCGGCCGCGCAACTCGAGGAGATCCCAGGTATCGCCGGCGAGGTCGAACAAGGGCTGCCGCCCGGTCGTCCCGAGCGTCTTCGGGAAGAGATCGTGGAACGCCGGGTTGGCCGAGACCACCTTGAGTCCTGGATCGAGGATCGCGGTCGGGTGGTGCATCGTCGCCACGACGCTCTCGGCATAGTCGCGCGCGGCCGAGAGGCGGTCGATCAAGTCCGTATTGTCGATTTGCAGCTTGAAGGTGCCGAGCAGGGATTTGTTGAAGTACCACCCGATGATCGAGAGCAGCACGACGAACAGGGCGACCATGGCCGCCATGGCCAGGTAGACGGGTTCGCCATGGATCAGAAGCGACACCGCCAGGGGACCGGACGACGGCAGCAAGTATGCGTAGAGAGCGGGCAGGTAGACGGAACTGGCTGCAACCGCCCCGGCCCCCATGCCGCCGATCACAAAGGCCAGAAAAGTGTGGTGGAGGATCGAATCGACGACCAGAACCTCCCACGCTGCGAGACCCCAAAGGGCGCCTGTCGCGCCGGTGCAGACGACGTAGAGACGCACCCATTGGGATGCCTTCTCCGGCGGCGGTCGAAGCCGCCTGTAGCGGTTCCAGAGGCCGATGCGGACGGCCGTAATCGTGGTCATGAGGATCAACCAAACGATCAGCTGCGGATGCGGAAAAACGCTCCACAGGACCGCGCCGAGAACCGCGGCGTTGATGATGTTTGCGAGGGCGGGAAGGGGCGACCTGAAAAGCAGCCGTGCCTGCTCGCCACGGATCCTCTGCCTGCGCTCGGCCCTGGCCTTTCGGCGCGGCAGGTCCCCCAGCGTGCCCTGGGCCGGTGCATTCGTCGGGCCCGATGAACGCTGCAATGCTCTCTCCGCAGGCCAATATGACCGGATCCAATCGCGACGTGATCGCTAGTTGAAGATATTACAGTCGACCATCTTGTCCGAAGGAAGGCCTCTATAGCAGAAAGATCCCTCTGCGGGGAATAGCCTCAGATTGTATGTGACTGGAAAAATCGCGAAAAAATCGCAACGCATCGGTACCCTGGGCAGGTCCTGGAAACTGTGTTCTACCGCACTTGGTCCAAGCGGGCGACGAAAGGTCCGGGGTGTCGTCGCGCGTCGCGGAGGGGTGCTTCTGGATGCGAGCTACACTTATATGCCTAGTTGAAAAAGGCTAGTTTTTTTCCGCGTCATCGTGTAGAATGACCCTTCCACGACAGCCACGAAACCACCGCGCCGAATTCAGCGGGTAGAACATTGGCAAGGTGTTCGCCGAAATCTGGGTCAGGGCGCTTACACGGGCGGCGTAGGAGGTGTCCGATTGCCGATGTGCAATCGGGACAAGACGGCAAGAGGGATCGATGGCCAAGATTCTGATTATCGACGATGAACCCGATTTCCTGGACGTGCTGTGCAAAGTGTTGACGAGAACGGACCACGAGGTCACGGCCATCAGCGACGGCGCCCAGGTTCTGGAAGGCCGGACCGGGGTCGACTTCGACCTCGTGGTGACGGATATCATCATGCCGGGTGTCGAGGGCATAGAGACTCTGGCCTATTTCCGCCGGATAAGCCCGGATATCAAACTGGTCGCCATTTCGGGCGGCGGATGCTTCGACGCCTCGTTCCACCTGAAACTTGCGCGGAACCTGGGCGCCGTTCGGACCCTTGAGAAGCCCTTCGATGTCCGCATGTTCCTCGACCTTGTCGAGGAAGTGCTCGAAGAAGACCGGACGATCGGCGATGCCGTCGTCCTGGACAGTCCGGCGCCGAAAGCGCGGGCGCCCCACGGCAAGGTCGTTCAGCTGCTGTTCGAATAGAGCGGCCGGCGGCAAGGCCTACTGTATCCCGCCGGCCGGAGCTGCCCGCCCGAGCCCGACGATCCCCGAAAAGTCCAGGTCAGGCCTGCGAAATCTGCAAGTCTCCGGCCGCGCGACCTCGTCTAGGATCGTATCGCCCGCAACCAGTCCGGTACGGCAAGACGGGTCAGGCGAGGAAGCTTGCGCAACATCCATCTACCCGTCTGGCTCGGTGCCCGCGCCCTGCCGCGGCCCGCCACCTTCGTCGCGCTGTTCACGCTGGCGGTGCTGCCGCGGACGCTGCTGATCACCGTGCTGCCGCTCGAGGCATTGACCTTTCTGGGCAGCGCCCAGAAGGTCAGCGTGCTCTACCTCTGCGTTTCCCTGGTCGGCCTGTGCGGCAGCCTGTCGATCCCCTGGCTGGTGCACCGGCTGCGCCGGCGCTGGGTGTTCAGCCTGGGGGCGCTCAGCATGGCCAGCGCCGCCCTTTTGTTCACCTTCCAGGTCTTTCCGGCCTTCGTCGCCGGCATGGTGTTTCACGTTTTCGCGGTGGCGTCGCTCGAGATTTCGCTGAACCTCTATCTGATGGATCACGTCCCGCGCCGGGAGCTGAACCGCTTCGAGCCGCTCCGGGTGTTCTTCGCCGGCAGCGCCTTCACGCTGGGTCCCTGGCTCGGCGTCTATGTTCGGAGCCATCTGGATCACGGCGCGCCCTTCGCCTTGACCGCTCTGGCCGCGCTGGTTCTGTTCGGATACTTCTGGTTCCTGCGCCTGACCGAGAACCCGGTGGTGGCGCCGATGAAGCGCCTGCCGCCCAAGCCGCTCGTCTACCTGCCGCGGTTCTTCGGCCAGCCGCGGCTGCGCCTGGCCTGGGTACTCGCGGTCGGCCGTTCGGCTTGGTGGTCCATGTTCTTCATCTACGCGCCGATCTATGCGGTGACTTCAGGCCTGGGCGAGGTCGCCGGCGGCGCCATCGTCTCGGCCGGCTCGGCCTGCGTCTTCCTGGCGCCGCTGTGGGGCCGGCTCGGCCGCCGTTTCGGCATGCGCCGCCTGTTGGTCGGCGGCTACGTCGCCGGCGGCCTGACCACGATGGCGGTCGCGGCGATCGCCGGGGCGCCCTGGCTCGGCGCCGCGGCACTGCTGCTCGCCGCCTTCGCCACCGGCAGCATCGACGGCGCCGGCAACCTGCCGTTCCTGCGCGCGGTGCACCCCCTGGAACGCCCGGAAATGACCACGGTCTTCGCGACCTACCGCGACGCCGCGCAATTGGCGCCGCCCGGGGTCTTCTCGGTGCTGCTCAGGTTCTTCGAGCTGCCGGCGGTCTTCGCCGCAGGGGGCGCGGCCCTGCTGGTCCTGTCCTACTACGCCCGCTTCATTCCACGCCGGCTTTAGACACGGCCCATCTGGAACCGCCGCGCCGAAAGAAAGACCCCGCCGGGTGGGTCGCTCCGGCGGGGTCGCTCTGATCAGGGAAGGGGAGGTTGCTGTACAGGGACGCCTGAACGTCCAGGACATGTTCAGGGTGAGCCAGTTTGATTAACGAAAAGTAAATTTTTCCATGAATATGAAATAAATTCGTATTTCCGGATGACTGGCCGGGCAGGGGCCGAGGCGCCCCTCCCGGGCATCGAGATAGGGGCGACTTGGATGGCGAACCTGCGCGACGACGGCGTGCAACAGGTTTTCGCGTCGGCCATGGCCGACCTTCACCGATCCTGGCGGAAGCTTGCCGCGCACGAGCGACGGCAGAGCCTGCAGGCCGCCGTCGACGGCGCCGCGAACGCGGTGCAAAAACCGAGCTGGGAGGTGATCTGCCGGGCCCTTGCGCCCGGTCGGGACGGTCAACTGAGATGCGACAGGAACAACTGGAGCCTGGAGGTCGCCGACGCTTTCGTCGAAGGGTCGATCGACGACGGGGAGGCCTGGCTACGCACCGTGTCGATGGTCTACCACGAGATGCGCCACGGCGAGCAGTGGTACCTCTGCGCCCAGGCGGTCTTGGCGGAACAGTTCCCGCTGCCCTGCGGCGCCCAGCCCGCGGACCCGGCGGCGGGCGTTGCCGAGAGCGACCTGCGCGACACCATGGGGTTGCCGGGCGCCGTTGTGCAGTATGCGGCCCAGCGCCGGAGCCAGTTTCCCCATGACCTGATTTCCGTAACGCGCGGTTGGTACGACTCCCTGTTCCGCGCGCGCCGCCGGCCGCAAGACCGCATGCGGGAGACGATCCAGCATGGCGGCAAGGCCGCGGATCATGTGCATCTTCCCGAAGAGCAGGACGCCTGGGACCTGCAGCAGTCCGTTCTCGAGAAGAGCAAGGCCCTGATCGGATCCTCCCTGGACACCCGGGCCTACGCCGCCCTGCGCAGCCTGTTCGGCGATTGATCGGAGCACGTCCTTGCGGCAAAGGTCGGGGCGCGGGGTGCGAGAGACCGCAGGTCCGGCCGGGCTCTGAGCGGGGGAGCGATGCCCGCATCGCGTGGCGAAAGCCGGCGAACGGCCGTTAAGGGTTGGTGAAGGACTGGCCACGTAGTCTCCGCGGACCCGGCGCAGGCGTACAGCCGCGAAACCGACCCGCATCGGCGGCGGAGGGAACGATGCCAGTCTATGTCTTGGCCTTCGGCGTGGCGTTCAGCTTTTTCATGTTCGTCATTCCCAGCAAGTCGTTTATCACCAAGGTCATCCTTTGTATCGGGCTGTCTGCCGCGGCCAACCTCGTGTTCGTGATTTTCGCGCCGGAGTGGGCCATGACGATTCTGGGCGAAAACGAATAAGGTTCGGCGGCACTGGCTTGGGGCCACGGCTGCCGCGGGTTTGAGTTCCGCCCTCTTGTCCGAGTTCGCCGCATCCCGTCCTTCTTTCGGCGGGCTGCGCGGACGTACAGCGCCCCGCGCCTTTGCCAGCCGAGTTTTCGGGTGACAGACGGGCGTCGTCGGATCAGGCGTGCGTGCAGGTCAGCAGCGGGCCGAGATAGGTCATGCGGTCGCGCGTCGCTCGCACACGGCTCTGGATATAGGCGGTCGGCCTGGACGGCGACCATTTGCGGGGGTTGGGCAGGACCGCGGCCAGCAAGGCCGCCTCGCGCCGGTTCAGCCGGGACGCGGGCTTGTGGAAGTTGGCCCGAGCGGCGGCTTCGATGCCGTAGATGCCCGGCCCCCACTCGGCGATGTTGAGATAGACCTCGAGGATCCTCTGCTTGTCCCAGAGGGCCTCCAGCAGAATGGTCAGCGGCGCCTCGGCGACCTTGCGCACGTAATCCCGGCCTGGCCAGAGGTAGAGGTTCTTGGCGGTCTGCATGGTGATCGTGCTGGCGCCGCGCAGGCGCTCGCCCTTGTAATAGTCGGACACGGCCTCGAAGAGCTGGCCCCAGTCGACCCCGGAATGGGCGCAAAAGTTGTTGTCCTCCAGGGCGATCACGGCGTTGACCACGTTGGGCGAAATTCTGGACAGGGGCACCCAGTCCTTCTTGATGCCCTCGCCCTCGAACATGCGAATCACCATCAAGGGCGTGAAGGGGGGTGGCACCTCGCGGAACAGCAGGGCGAGCGCCACCGGCGCGATCAGGACGGTGCCCAGCGTCCAGAACACGATCCAACGGAGTCGGCTTGCCAAGGTGCGACGCTTGCGGGACATATCGGTAGCTTGGCTCGATCCCTTTGCTCCGGCGGCCGAGACGTCGCCGGGATCCGCCCACGGGCAGGACGGCCCGCGCAGAACGGCTCGCATGGTGGCGGTATAGTCTGAAGGTCTCGTAAATATCAAGGGCCGGCGGCCGGGCGGGTCGATCCAGTGCAGGGCCGTTCCTTACCCGTTCCCGGAGGCACAGACTCGCGAACCCGGCGATCCGGAGCGGGGCGCCGCGGCTCCGTGTCAAATTTCGGGCGTGCCCGGCCGCGCGGCCCATGTTCCGGGGGTGTGTGCCGCTACCGTCGGCTGAAACGCGCCGTGTTCTCTCTAGGCTACACCAAATCTTAAGCGTTTACTGTTGTCTTGTCCGAGAACGCGCTTGGATATCCGCCGAATCTTTTCTCTTGAACAGGCGAGTCTTGGTGCCGACAAATCAAACCGAGAGGAATTTTGTAGGAGTTTCATGATGACTTTTGCCAGAATCAGCAGCCGCGTGGCCGGAGCGGTTCTTGGAGCGCTCCTTGCGGTCCCCTTTCTGACGGCCCAGCCGGCTGCGGCCCAAAGCTCGGTCGTGATTCGCGATTTCGTCCTGACGCACGGCATCTACGAGAGGGAGCCGGTCGGCACGACGGAGACCTTCGCGTCCGCGGACGAGCGCGGTTACGCCTTTGCCCGGATCGCCAATGACGGGTCCCCCACCCAGATCTCCTTCGTCTGGTACTACGGCGACGAAATGCATGCCTCCATCGACATGAACGTCGGTACCTCCGGGGGCTGGCGCACCTGGAGCAGCATCAACCTTCGGCCGGGCAACTGGCGCGTCAAGCTGCAGGACGCCAGCGGCGCGGTGATCGCCGAGCGCTCGTTCATGGTCGAGCATACCGCCGGGGCCTCCGCCACCTCGGGCATGAAAGATCAGAGCAGCAACACCTCCAGCTCGCCCTCCTACGGCGGCTGGACCGGCCAGCACGACGGCGGCTGACCGCTGCGCTGACTATCATCAGCACCGTCTCTTCCCGAAAGCCGGGGGCCGCGAGGTCTCCGGCTTTCGTCCATCTGGGACCGGACGTCGCGGCCCTCGGGCGCGCCGGCCGGCCCACCCTCGAAATCTGCCCGTGACAGGGATTCGGGCCGGGGGCAAGATAGCGGCAACGCCGCTCCTGGAACGGGGTCGGACATCCGGCAAAGGGAGGCTGTGCAATGCTCCGCAAGATCATCCCCGACGTGATTCGCGATCCGCAGCCGGTTCATTTGCCGGCCGCGGCAGGCGTGCGCGAAGCAGCCAAGCTGATGCGCGACCGCAACGTCGGCTCCGTCTTGATCGTCGAGGACGGACGGCTCGAGGGAATCTTCACCGAGCGCGACATGGTCCATCGGGTGGTCGCGGAGGGTCGTGACCCCGACGGCACGGCGCTGAGCGAGGTGATGACACGGGATCCCGACACCGTCCCGCCCGACACCACGGCCCTGGACGCGCTGCGCCGCATGCAGGACGGCGGCTACCGCCATCTGCCGGTGGTGGCGGCGGGAAAGGTCGTCGCCGTCGTGTCCCGCCGCGACTTCCTCGGCGGGGAAAAGGCGCGGCTGGACGACGAGACGGCCATGTGGGAGCGGATCGGCTGAACCGTCGGAGCCGGGCCGAGGCCCAAGCCGCAGGACTGCGGTTCGGGCAGCACAATATCTTTACCAATTCACCGGTATGACATGTGGTCCGGGGAGTCCGAAGGTCGATCCGGGGGAAGGGAAGAGTGGGCCCATGGAGCAGACGAAGCCAAGAAAACCGGCCGGCCAAAGGAAGCCGAGCCGCCAGACGGTGCCGAACAGCCAGACGATGGCGAACGGCCGGGCGGTGCCGAACGATCGGAAAAAGCCCAACGTCCAGAGGGAACGGGCGGAGCGGGGCCGGCAGGTCCGGCTGGTCGGCAAGGTCTTCGATTTCACGTTCTATGCCATCATTGTCGTCTGCATGCTGGCCGTCGCCCTGTTCTGGCTGCCCAAGTGGGAGGCGCTCGTGACGGCCGCGGTGATCTTCCTGATCTCCGCCGGCATGATCGTCCACGTGTCCTTCTCGTCGTCTCAGAAGCAGAGGATCCACGAGGCGCCCTATCACGAGATCAACTACAAGCTCTTCTCGCCCTTCGCGCTGGTATTCTCCTTCGCCACCATCTGCTACCTGTTGAACGGGTTCCAGCCGCAGTTCTTCGTCAACACGACGAACGCCTCGATCGTCGATTTCTCGGTCTTCGCGGTCGACAACATCTTCCGTGTGATCTTCTGGGACGTGCCCGAGATCTACGGCCTTTCGGCGACGCCCATCACGCACAACGTCGACAGCCTGCTGATCTCCACCTTCGTGTTCCTGTTCCGGGCGCTGATCGGCCTCAGCCTGATCAAGATGGTGATCCTGTTCCTGAGGAACTGAGGGGTCCGACGGACGGGGCGCAGCCGGTCTTGCGCGCGGGTGGCGGAAAATCTAAACAGTCCCGCGGACGTTCGATGTTGCAGCCGCCCCGGAGCCCGCCATGGCCCGCAAGAAGAAACCGGCCGTTTCCCCGACGCTTCAGTGGATCGCCCTCGGGGCCATTGTCGTCGGCATCGCCGCCGTCTGGGTCTGGTTCGCGCAGCTCAGATCGGGCGCGAGCAGCGTGAGCGTGACGATGCCGGAGCTGTCCCGAAGCGCGAAGACGGGGCAGGGCCACTTCGAGGCGAACTGCGCCCTTTGCCACGGCGCAAGCGGCGGCGGAACGGACCAGGGCCCGCCGCTCGTCCACAAGATCTACGAGCTTGGGCATCACAGCGACGGCGCGTTCTTCCTGGCGGTCCGGCGCGGCGTACGCCAGCACCACTGGACCTTCGGCGACATGCCGGCCCAGCCGCAGGTCACGCGCGGCCAGGCCGCGCTGATCGTCGAATTCGTCCGCGAGGTGCAGGCGGCCAACGGGATCTACTGACGGCGGGCCGGGACGCCGACACCGGGGCGCCGCAACGGCCCGGGCGGCGCGGGTTTCGCTCGGGCGCCCGCGCGGCGGTCCCTGCCGTGGGGCGGGCTGTCGGCCCGCCTGAGCCGGGCGAGGCCCTGGAGGACCCTGGCGACGACGATCAGCCAGACGATCGGATAGATCCACCACGCCAGCCCGGGCACGAGGATCAGCAGGACGACCGCGACGGCGCTCGCGACGACGATGGCGCCAATGGCGTCCCTTTGGCGTGGATTTCGAGGCGCGTTCGCGGGCGGCGGCATGGACGCAGTCTGTGGCCCGGCGCCCGGTAAGGTCAAGCGGCCGAGCGGGCCCGGCCTTGTGAGCAAACGAGCCCATTCACAGTAAAAAGCTGTTTGATTCCAAGGGGTTAAGGCGCCTCGGCGGGCAGGCGTGTGCGGCGTAAGCCATTGAAAAACAAGGGTATTTTACCACAGAGCCACAGAGGACACGGAGAAACCGACACGAGGTCGATTTGCGCGCTGCGCAGGGGACCGGAGCGAAAACGGGGACTGGCTCGCATTCGCGCCAGCGGATCCGTGCCTGTTCCCATTTTCGCGGCTTGCAGCGCCGGGTGTCTCCCGGCGGCCCGGGAAAGCGGGACCTTTTCGCTCGCGCGAAAACGAGCCAGTCCCGGTTTCCCTCCAGCGAAGGCAGGCTCTGCGCGCAAACCAGCCGTTTTGTTGTTCCTCTGCGTTCTCTGCGCCT